>NZ_PXNU01000015.1:0-155577 GCF_041300735.1 Phaeobacter sp. SYSU ZJ3003
GAAAGACATGAAATCATAGGAACAACATCAGGGGAATCCTGAATCTGGTCAGAGGCGACATGCTCTATCAGGCATTTAATCAACGCACGCCCCGAAACAGTAGAAGGAACATCTATGGCGAAAACGAGCAACAAACTGACCAACAACGACCTAAAAACCCTTGCAGTAGGCCAAGCAGCCTATGGCAGCAATCTGCGGGCCACCCGCAACAAATCTGGCATCACATTCCACGCCTGCTTTACCATTGACGGCAAACGCCACCTGCATCGCCTTGGCAACAGCAAGAACCTGAGCCTGACCGATGCCATCCGTGCCGCTGCTGAATATCGGGTGAAACAGGAACGCGAACACGAACTGCAGCGTGATGGCGGGGCAGAATCCGATATGACCCTGAACGAAGCCGTGCCGATGTATATGGATTATCTGCATCAATTCACGGCCAAACAGACTCGCTTCAAGGAAGGGCACTTTCGGAAGCATATCCTGCCTGAATTTGGTGAAGTGAAAATTCGTAAAATCAATAGCCATATGATGCAGAACTTCATTGGCAAGCTGCTGAACAAAGGGCTTCAACCAGCTTCAACAAATCGGATCAAGGCCACATTGGATGCGTTCTATAAGTATGCCATTCGGCAAAGCTGGGTGCAGCGGAAGCCTTACTCCATTGAAGCTCTTACCGAGGCACCAAAACGCAAGGGCCGCATCCCTAAATCACATCAGCAAGCAATGCTGGCGGCAGCAAAAAAACCAGATCAACACCCACTCATCTATTTGTTCCTGGTGATCGGTTTTGGTGTGGGGATGCGACACACCGAAATTCTCAACATTCGTTGGGAGAACATTGACTGGGAAACTGGTAGCATCTGGATGCCACAAACCAAGACCGGAGCCAGGGAGCAGCCAACGACCGAACTGATCATTCAAGAGCTGAAGAAATTGAAGCAGCAACGTAGTGCCGATGATGGATTTGTTTTCGCATCTGAAAAAAGCAAGAGTGGCCGAATTGATCGGATGCACAAGCCATTCAGCCGCGTGTGTAAAGCCGCTGGAGTACCGCAACATTACACACCGCACTTTATGCGGCACACTTGTGTTTCAGAGCTTGTTGCGGATGGCTGCACCGATCCTTTGGTGATGCACTTCACGGGCCATAAAACTGTGAAAATGGTTGCATACTATTCGCACTTGAAGGGCACAGAGGCCGAGGAAAGCATTCGTTCGCAACGGGGGCAGCTCTAGCCAACGAAGCATTCCGGCAACCGCAACGCCACGAGCCAGACAGATGTTCGGCACCCCGTCAATGGGGTGCCTTTTGATTCCATCATTGCTGAACGCTTGCCCTCACCGTGAAACACACGATGGACTTTACCGTAAAAAGACGAACGGAATGCACAAAATAAGCACAAAAGGATTGGTATAAGACTAAAGGTTTACCGCAACCCATCATAACTATCTGATACTCTTGATTTTTATGGTGCCCGGGGGCGGAATCGAACCACCGACACGAGGATTTTCAATCCACTGCTCTACCCCTGAGCTACCCGGGCACGGGAAGGCGTCTCGCCTTGGGTGTGGGCCTTCTATGCTGTGGGGCGGGCGGTGTCCAGAGGCTTTTTGAAAGAAATTTTTCAATGCCGGAACTGTGAGGGCTTTTCTCCGTAGGACCGCGATCTTTCGGTCTCTTCCAGCGCCTTTTCAATGTCTTCCGGGTCCCGGCTGGGGACCGCATAAGCGCCGTTCAGCCATTTCGCCAGATCAAGATCCGCGCAGCGCCGAGAGCAGAAGGGGCGGTAGGAGCGGGCGGTTTCCTCGCCACAGATCGGGCAGCTCATCGCAGAATCTCCCCCAGGGTCGGGCGGCCGCGTTTGCGTTGCAGTTCGAAGTGGCCCAGGTTGGTCCAGCCGACCAGAACCGTTTCTTCGCTGTCGGCGCGCAGCGCGGCCCGCAGAGTGGTTTCAAAGACGCGCCGGTCCTTTTTTGGCATCGGCGCCAGATCCAGCACGATTTGTCCGCCAAGTCCCCGAACACGCAGCGCCCGGGGCAAGTCTTTGGCGCAGGCCATGTTGGCCTTGAGGCCGGCCGCGAGGGAGGTATCGGTGCCGGTGTTGACATCGACGGCCACCAGTGCGCGTGTGGGTTCGATATAAAGGAACCCACCGCCCGGCAGCGGTTCGCGGATACCCTGGGCCTGGTCAAGCGCGTCCAGCACACCGTGGGTCTCAAAGCCGCCCGGAGTGCGTTCGACCTCGGCTGGTTCCACCCAGTCGCGCCATGCGCGGATATGGGGGCCGTCGCCTTCGGCGAGGGTTTCCACCTCGGTTCCGTGATCGTTCAAGACCTGATCGGCCAGGGCTGCCATGGCGGCGATATCCTCGGCCACCTCATCGGCATCCGCGCCCGCGCAGGCAGAGCGCAGGATCAGGCCGTAATCGGTGCCCTCCATGGCCAGATGGGCAACCTCCAGCAGGCGGTCACGCTCATCCTCGTCCCGGATCGAGCGGGAGATGTTCAGCCCCGGCGCATCGGGGGTGACGATGGCGTAGCGGCTTTTGAACAGCAGTTTTTGGGTGACCGGGATCGCCTTGCCCGGCTCGGCATAGCCGGTGACCTGCACCAGAAGCTGCTGGCCCGGGGCCATACCCTTAACCTGCCGCAGGAAGGCGGCGCCATCGGGAGTGTTGAGGAACATGCCGCCCTGGCCCTTGACCGGCCGGTCGGCGCGAGCGCGGTAGACGGTGCCGGGCACGGGGGCATCGCCATCGATCAGGAAATCCTCAAGCTTGCCATCGACCATCAGCGCGGCGGCCTCGTGGCCTTCGATGTGGTCCAGAACGATCGTGCGGCCCTTCATGCGGCGGCCTCCTTGTATAGTGGCCAGCCCGCGGCCTGCAGAAGATGGGCGGTTTCGCAGAGCGGCAGGCCGACGATCCCGGTAAAGGAGCCGTTGATCCAGGGGATGAGCGCCCCCGCTGGTCCCTGAATGGCATAGCCACCGGCCTTGCCCTGCCAGTCGTCACTGGCGAGATAGGCGTTCAGTTCCTCATCGCTGAGGCGCTTCATCTTGACCTGGCTGACCACGTCCTTTTGCCAGACCCTCTCGCCGCGGCGCACCGCGACCGAGGTGATGACCCGGTGACGGCGGCCAGACAGGGCCAGCAAGAATTCGGCGGCCTCTCCGGCATCAGCGGGTTTGCCCATGATTCGCCGTCCCATCGCGACGGTGGTATCGGCACAGAGCACAAAATCATCGGCCCCTGCTGGCACGGCTTGCACCTTTTCACGTGTCACGCGGGCGCAGTAATCGCGCGGCAGCTCACCCTTGTGAGGGGTCTCGTCAATATCCGGCGGGCGGACCGCGTCCGGGGTGACGCCAAGCTGTGCCAGCAGTTCCAGCCGCCGCGGGCTGCCAGATCCCAGAATGAATGCCATGAGGGGCCCTTTTATCTATACCGTGCCAATGCTGCCGTGGGCCCTTGTTTTAGGAGTAAACCCCCAAAAACAAAAGCCCGGCATCTGGGCCGGGCTTTGGTCATCAAGTCGGATCGGTCGCTTATTTGAAGCGGTAGTTGATCCGGCCCTTGGTCAGGTCATAGGGGGTCATTTCCACCTGAACCCGGTCGCCAGCCAGAACACGGATGCGGTTCTTGCGCATCTTGCCTGCCGTATGTGCGATGATCTCATGGCCGTTTTCCAGCTCGACCCGAAACGTCGCATTGGGCAGGAGTTCCTTCACGACACCGGGAAATTCGAGCGTATCTTCCTTGGCCATGTTCTCTCCATCATTGCGTTACCCCGTCAATCTGCGGGGATGAGCGCTTAAATGAGCCTATTTTCCCAATTTTTCAAGGGCGCAATCACGGCATGAGGCGAATTGTGCAGGTTTTTGTCCTGCTGTTCTGTTCGTCCCAGTGGCTGCGGTTACGGACGACCCCATTGCGACGGACCTCGGCGACCTGTGCGATGTCCACTTCGGCCAGGGTCCAGCCGGGCTGGTCCAGGGTGCCTTCGGCAAAGACGCCGGTCGCAGGGAAGCCGGTATCCGGCGGACCAAAGATGCCACCCATGCCGCATCCCACGTCAACCGATTCGGACCAGTCTGCCTGCCCCACGATTGAGGCCATGGCGGTGATGCACTGGTTTTCCAGCGCCCGCGACATGGCGCCGATACGCACCCGCCAATAGCCCGCCAGCGCCTCGGTACAGGAGGGAACAAGGATGATATCTGCCTCTTCCAGCGCCCGGCCCAGCAGGGGGAATTCGCTGTCATAGCAGATCAGCACGCCGATCTTGCCAAGCGCGGTGTCAAAAATCTTGAGCGGTCCGCCCCCGGTGACATTCCAGGGATCGCGCTCGAACATGGTCATGATCTGCTTGTCCTGATGCTCCCGCTCTCCGGTCGGCGCGTAGAACTCAGCGCGGTTCACCGGGCGCTCGAAACCGGCATTCACCGGGGCCGAGGCGCCGAGGATATGAACACCGTGTTCGGCGGCCAGTTTCAGGTGCAGCGCGGCGGCGTCCTCCATCCGATCCGATACGGCATGCAGGGACCGCTCCAGATCAAGGGCGGCGTCAGCGCCATCCAGCGTCGCCAGCTCCATCGCGCCATATTCGGGAAAGACCAGCAGGTCGGCGCCCTGTTTGGCGGCATCCCCGACCCATTTTGCCAGCTTGTCCTCGTATTGAGCCCAGCTGTCGAGCCAGTCGAGCGGGTAGGCGGCGGTGGCGATTTTCATGGGCAAGATCCCTTTTGTCTGGCGGGCATCCCGCCGGTCGTTTCAACGTGAGCCTAGAGTTCCCGGCTCCAGAATTGCAGCGCCTTTTTGCTTTCGGCGCTGTCGCCAACGTCTTTCCAGGTGAATTCGGCAAGGACGCCCGGCATCGGGCGGTAGCCGCGCTTTTGCCAGAATGCATCATTGCTGCGGTAATCTGCGGGGCGCAGCGGGTGATCCTCCGGGCGGATCACGCTGCAAAAGGCCGAAAGCCTGAAACCCAGGGTGCGGGCATGCGCTTCACGGTGGTCAAAGAAGGCATGGCCGATACCCTGTCCCCTGAACTCTGGCAGCAGCACGGATTCGGCGCAGTAGAAAACATCCTCGACAGGCAATTCGCCCTTTGAGATCTGCGTCGCATCGCCATGGCTGCTCAGCGGCATGCCCGTTGCCGCGCCGATCACACGTTCTTCGGATATAGCTGCCACCAGCACCGCATCGGGCGTGTCGCGGTAGCTACGCAGATAATGCTGCTCATAGGCTTCGTCCCCATCATAGAGATAGGGAAAGGCGCGGAACACTTCGATGCGCAGCCGTGCCAGATCAGGCAGGGCAGCCTCCAATGCCTCGCCAGAAAGCGCTTTGACCTTAACCGCCATCAGGCCGAGACCTGCGCCATCCAGTCAGAGAGGTTGTAATAGGTGGTGACGCGGGAGATCTTGCCGTCCTTCAGATCAAAGAAGGAGCCTGCAGGCAGACGGTAGCTCTGGCCGCGCGCCTCGGGCAGGCCCACGTCGGTTTCAAGGTACGTGCCGTTGACGATGTATTCGGCGGCGGCGCGGCTGCCGTCCGGGGTGGAAAACACCACCATGTCAGTTAGCTCCTCACGGTAGCAGCGGCTCATGTGGTCGCAGAACTCGGCGAATTTTTCCTTGCCAACGCGGATGTTGCCCTCGTTGACGTGATGGGCCACGTCGTCAGACAGGCAATCGATCATGCCTTGGGTGTCGCCTGCGTTGAAGGCCGCGAAATAGCGCGTGATGGTGTCGCTCATAACAGCTCCGTCGGTTCGCCCCAGCGGGCTTTCAGGTGTTGAATGATCTGGTCGCGGGTCTGCCGGTAGCTGTCCAGCTTGGCCTCGCGGGTTTCGCCAAGGCCGGTCGGATCCATGATCGGCCAGTATTCGACTTCGAGGTGAAAATAGCGGGTCAGCTCCAGCGCGCGGCGTTGGCTGGCAGGCGACAGGGCCACCACTAGATCAAAGGACGACAGATCATCGCCCCATTGCTCCATCTCGTCGAAAGAGCGCGACCGGTGGCGCGACAGTTCCACCCCAATTTCCTGGCAGACAGCGATGCAGAAGCCGTCGATTTCCATGTCGTTCTTGACGCCGACCGACTGCACGTAGGTCCCGGCGCCATAGAACTTCTTCATGATCCCCTCGGCCATGGGGGATCGGACCGCATTGTGGTCACAGCAGAACAGGATGGACTGCGGTAACTGCTCCACCCGTCAGCCTCCGAAATGCAGGACGCAGATCAGGGTGAACAGGCGGCGGGCGGTATCAGTGTCCACCTCGGCCTTGCCCTCCAGGCGTTCCTGAAGCACGCGGCTGCCTTCGTTGTGAATGCCGCGCCGGGCCATGTCGATGGTTTCGATCTGGCTGGGGGGCAGGGTCTTTACGGCGGTGAAATAGCTTTCGCAGATCTGGTAGTAATCCTTCACCACCTGCCGGAAGGGCGACAGCGACAGATGAAATTCCGCCGCCTTCTGCCCGTCTTCGGTGGTGATATCAAAGACCAGCCGTTTATCCCGGATCGCCAGCCCCAGATGATAGGGGCCGGGGGGGACAGCGCGCCCGTCACGGGCAGGCAGGGTAAAGGAGTTCTCCTCGATCAGGTCAAACAGCGCCACCTTGCGCTCCTGCTCGATCTCGGGGGTCGGGGGCGGCAGGTTGCTGTCGTCCAGCTCGATATGACTGATGCGGCTCATGGCGTGCGATCTCTTAACCGGGAATCGCATCCTCACTAGCCGATGGCGCGCGGCGCGGCAATCTTTTGAGGGCTGCCTTGCGCCGCGTCCGGCCGTGATCAGTCGTTCAGCGCGTTCAGACGCTGGGTGACGGACAGGCCGTGCGCCTCCAGGCTTTCGCTTTGCGCCAAGGTTTCTGCCGCCGGGCCGATGGCACGCAGCGCTTCGGGCGTCATCCGGGCCAGGGTGGTGCGTTTGAGGAAATCCATCACCGACAGGCCCGAAGAGAACCGCGCCGAGCGCGCCGTGGGCAGCACGTGGTTGGGGCCGCCGACGTAATCGCCGATGGCCTCGGGCGTGTATTGACCCAGGAAGATCGCCCCGGCGTGGATGGTCTTCTGGCTCAGTTCTTCGGGATCGCCGGTGCAGAGTTCCAGGTGCTCGGGCGCGATACGGTTCGACAAGTTTGCGGCCTCATCGAGATCGCGCACGGTGATTACCGCGCCGAAATCGCGCCAGCTGGCTCCGGCGATGGCGCGGCGCTCCAGTGTTTCAAGGCGCTTGTCCACGGCTTCGGCCACCGCGCGGCCAAAGGAGGCATCGTCGGTGATCAGGATCGACTGGGCGCTTTCGTCGTGTTCCGCCTGGCTCATCAGGTCCAGCGCGATCCAGTCGGGGTTGTTGTCCTTGTCGGCGATCACCAGGATTTCCGACGGCCCGGCGATCATGTCGATGCCCACCTTGCCGAAGACGCGGCGCTTGGCGGCGGCGACAAAGGCGTTGCCGGGGCCGGTGATTTTATCCACCGGCGCGATGCTTTCTGTGCCATAGGCCAGCGCCGCAATCGCCTGAGCGCCGCCGATGCGATAGATCTCATCCACCCCGGCCAGCCGCGCCGCCAGCAGCACCAGCGGGTTCAGCACCCCGTCGGGCGTGGGCACGGTGATGGCAAGACGCTCGACCCCGGCGACCTTGGCCGGAATGGCATTCATCAGCACCGAAGAGGGGTAAGAGGCCAGCCCGCCCGGTACATAGAGGCCTGCAGCAGAAACCGCAGACCAGCGCCAGCCAAGGATGGCTCCCGCCGGATCGGTCCATTGGGCATCTTCGGGCATCTGCCGTTCGTGATAGGCGCGGATGCGATCCGCTGCGAGTTCCAGCGCCGCCCGTTCCGCAGCAGGGACGCCTGCGATCGCGGCGGTCACTTCGGCCTCGGAAATTGCCAACTTGTCGGCGCTCAGCTCCAGCCGGTCGAACTTCGCTGTCAGGTCGATCAGGGCCGCATCGCCGCGGCTGCGTACATCGGCAATGATCTCCGCGACAGTGGCGTCCACGTCCGGGCTGTCTTCACGCTTGGCGCTCAGAAGCGCGGCAAAGGAAGCCTCGAAATTGGCATCAGAGGTATCAAGGAATACAGGCATCTGGTCACTCCGGCTGGTGCGACCGGGACATATAGAGCGAACCGCGCCGGGACAAGCCTTTGCCGCCGGGTGCAGCAGTTTGCCCTGCCGCAGCCCGCCGGGCAGCGGCGTCAGTCGTCGCCGTGATCGGGCGCCTTGCCGGAAGGCGCAGTATAGGGCCGGGTCACATCGCGGAGCGAAACATCGATGGCCTCGACAGAAAGACGGATGGCGCCATCGCCAGCAAGGGTCAGCACCAGATGGCCCGCGCCGTCTTCGCTGGGTTCAAAGGACAGCGACAGCAGCGACAGCACAAGATCCTTGTCGCTGCGGTCGACCCCTTGCGAGGCGACGCCCAGCACATTGTCGACCACCAGCAGCGATTGCACCCGCTCGTAAGCGCGGGCGCGCTTTTCGGCTGCGGCACGATCCTCCCAGCGGAACCGGTTGATCAGCAGCGCAAAGCGGTGCCGGGAGGCCTGCCAGCGCATTTCAGTGACCGGGAACACCGAATCCTGCACCAGGGCAGAAATGACCTTCAGGTCCTCTTCTTCCTGTGCGCCAAGGTTCAGCGGCGCCTCGCGGCCCTCTTCAAAGGTTGCGTCTGCCATCAGGTCCCCTTGATCCGTTCGATTTTTGCGCCAACGCCGGACAGTTTGCCCACAACATGTTCATAGCCCCGGTCCAGATGGTAGACCCGGTTCACTAGGGTTTCACCCTCGGCCGCGAGCCCTGCCAGAATCAAGGAGACCGAAGCGCGCAGATCGGTGGCCATCACCGGCGCGCCTTTCAGTTGTTCAACCCCGGTTACGGTGGCGGTGCCGCCCTGCACGTCGATGCGGGCGCCCATGCGGGTCAACTCCGGCGCGTGCATGAAGCGATTTTCGAAAATCTTTTCTTCCAGAACGCTGACCCCATCGGCGGTGCACATCAGCGCCATCATCTGCGCCTGCAGATCGGTCGGGAAACCGGGGAAGGGTTCTGTGGTCACATTGACCGCCTTCACCCTGTCGCCGCGGCGGCGCACTTTCAGGCCCGCGTCTGTTTCCTCGATGGCGACGCCTGCCTCGTCCAGCTTTTCGGCAAAAGCACCGACCAGATCCATGCGGCCGCCCAGCAGTTCGACTTCGCCGCCACAGATAACCGGTGCCAGCATATATGTGCCAAGCTCGATCCGGTCGGTTACCACCTGGTGGGTGGCGCCGTGCAGGCGGTCAACGCCCTGAACTTCGATTCGCGAGGTGCCGTCGCCTTCGATCTGGGCGCCCATCTTGCGCAGGCAATCGGCGAGATCCGAAATTTCCGGCTCCCGCGCGGCGTTGTTGATGACGGTGGTGCCCTTGGCCAGGGTCGCCGCCATCAGGATATTTTCAGTGGCCCCGACCGAGGCAAAGGCAAGATCGATCACCGCGCCTTTCAGTCCACCAGGCGCCTTGGCATGAAGATAGCCGTCGCGCAGGTCGATCTCGGCGCCAAGCGCCTCCAGCCCGTGAATATGCAGATCCATTGGGCGCGCACCGATGGCGCAGCCCCCCGGCAGCGACACCACCGCCTGACCCAGTCGGGCCAGCATCGGCCCCAGCACCAGATTCGACGCCCGCATTTTGCGCACGATGTCATAATCGGCCACGTGATTGTCGAGGTTGTGGCTCGACATGGCCTGCACCTGACCGTCCTGAAGCGCGGAAACCTCGGCGCCAAGGGATTGCAGCAGCTGGGTCATCGTCTTGATGTCGCTCAGCCGCGGTGCATTGGTCAGGGTCAGCGGTTCTTCGCTGAGCAGCGTTGCCGGCATCAGGGTAAGGCAGGCATTCTTTGCCCCCGCGATGGGGATCTGCCCCTGAAGGGGGCCATTGCCCGTTACCAGAATCGAATCCATCCGCTCTACCTTTCCGAACCGCCTGTTTGCTCGTCCTGTTTCCCGGCACGCGCCTTAGCCTGCGCCTTGCGGCGGGCCATGTTGGCCTTCAGGGCGGCCTTGAGGCGATCCTCGCGGGTGGTGGACTGAGCACTGGTTTTTGGTGATTTTTTATCTGCCATAAACCTTGTGTAACTTAGTGTGAAAAAACCGTCCAGAATGGTCTTGCGCCGCTCTGCGTTTATCCCTAAAAGCCCCCTCACCGGCGCTGCTGTAGCTCAGAGGTAGAGCACTCCCTTGGTAAGGGAGAGGTCGAGAGTTCAATTCTCTCCAGCAGCACCAGTAAACTTTCCCTGCAATATTTACCTGCTCTGGACCGATAATTCGGACCTGAGGACTTTGCCGTTTGGTCTGGCCGGATCTTGCTGTGTTTCTTGGATTCCTGCAGTGCCGACTGTGATTCGGATTGCGGTGCAGGTGGTGATTCCCGGCTGGCCGTCGCGATCCTCTGCGCATGATTCCCACAACCCGATCAAAACGGTTTGGTTACCGACAGATAGGCAAGACGGGGCCGGGGCAGGGAAGCTGATTCCTGTCCCGGGAGCCCCCTCACTCCCCGATAAAGCGACGCATAAGGTGGGCTTCTTGGCCGCGCATCAGGTCCTCGGCCACCTGCATGTGCGAGGCCATGATCTCGCGCGCCCGGTCTGCATCGCAGTTGCGCAGCGCCTCGACCAGTTGCAGCTGGTGTTTGCGGCCTTTGCGCCACAGCTCCACATTCGGCGGATCGTAAAGGCCGCGATACACGGTCAGATCGGTCAGGATCTGCGCCATGAAACCGATGACAAAGCCCAGAAGCCTGTTGTTGGCAAAATCGGACAGCCGCGCATGGAAGATGAGAGAGGCGATATGCTGCTCTTTCTCTTCTTCCGAAGATTTGGCCGGCTCGGGATAGCGTTCGGCAAGCTCCTGCAGTTCTGCCAGTTGTGCCTCGCTCAGCTTTCCGGCCAGGCTGGCGGCAAGTTCCGGCTCCAGCGCTCGGCGCATCTGATAGATGTCCGCCACCGACAGGTCCTGAAAGTAGAAATAATTCGCCAAGAGAGACCGGGCGCGTTCGGCAGAAACCTCGCCAACCATGCTGCCGCCACCGGGGCCGGTCTTGGTCACGATCAGGCCCTGCGCCTCAAGGATGCGCAGCGCCTCCCGCACGGTGCCCTTGGAGACGCCGAATTCCTCGATCATGGCGCTTTCGTTGGGCAGCTTGTCGCCCTTTTTCAGGTCACGCTCGACCACCCACTGCTTGATCTCTTCCGCGACCCTGACGGGGCGGGATTTCTTGGGTTTTGTGGGGGGCGTGTTGCTGCCGTCCATTCGGAACCTCTGTTTTTATCATTATAAAAATATAGACTTCATAGGGCGCCATGTGTAGTGCCTAATTTATCATTATAAATATGGAGGCCGGGATGGGTTGGGGTCAGATCGCGCAGAACCGTTTGGCAGAGATTGCGCAGTGCAGCGTCGATTCCGAAGGCGTTACGCGGTTTCCGTTCACCACCGAACATGGTGAGGCGGCCAAGATTATCCGCGCCTGGATGGAAGCTGCGGGGATGGCGGTGCGCTGGGATGCCGCAGGAACCCTGATCGGGCGCAAGGAAGGGCCCGCTGGGGCGCCGACCTTTCTGATCGGCTCGCATCAGGATTCGGTACGCAACGGTGGCCGTTACGATGGCATCATGGGTGTCGCTCTGGGATGTCTTGCAGTCGAAAAGCTGACAGCGGAGGGCACTGATCTGCCCTTCGCGGTTGAGGTTCTGGCCTTTGCGGATGAGGAAGGCGTGCGGTTTCCGACGGCGCTGATGGGGCCACGGGCTCTGGCGGGCACCTTTGATCCATCTGTTCTGGAGATGACCGACCGCAGCGGTGTATCGCTGCGGCAGGCGCTGGCAGATTTTGGTGGCGATCCGGACGGGGTGGCGGCGCTGCGGCGCGATCCGGCGGCAACCTTGGGGTATCTGGAGCTTCACATCGAACAGGGGCCGGTGCTGGAAGACGCGGATGTGGCGCTGGGCATTGTCACCGGCATCTGCGGGATCGAGCGCAACACGGTGACCTTTACCGGTGATACCGGCCATGCGGGCACGGTGCCCATGGCTGGGCGCCGGGATGCCTTGGTCGCGGCCTCGGAGTTTATTACCGAGGTTTTTGATGCCGCCAATGAGGTGGTGGACCTGCGCGCCACGGTGGGGGCCTTGTCGTTGCTTCCGAATGTTGTGAATGCAATCCCGCGTCAGGTTGAACTGACGCTGGAAATCCGGGCTCTGCAGGATGAAGCCCGTGAAGAGTTTGCCGCATTCGCGCAGGCGCTGGGACAGAAGATTGCCCAGAAACGCAATGCGGGCTTTGCGATGCACCGCACCTATGACCAGCCCGCAGTACCATGTGACGCGGGTCTGGTGACGGCGCTTGAAACATCAGTGCGACAGGGCTGCCCGACCGCGCCGCGGCTGCCATCGGGGGCGACGCATGATGCTTCGGCCATGGCAGATCTTTGTCCGATCTCGATGCTGTTTCTCCGCTGCAAGGATGGCGTCAGCCACAAACCGGAGGAATTTGCATCAGACGCCGACATGGCGGCCGCGATTGGGGCGGTTTCGACCTTTCTGACCTCCTTGCCTACTGGCGCGTGATCAGCGGGGGAACCTATTCCGGGCGGGGGCGATCCCCTCTCAGCACCTCGCCCAGACGCTGGAACACCTCGGCGCGGGCGGACCCTGACCGCCAGGCGAGAACGATCTGCCGGGGACAGGCATCGGGCAGATCGGTGAGTTGCACCTGACCCTTGGCGACCACACCGGCCTCCACCGCGAGGTTGGGCAATAGCGTGATCCCCAGCCCTTCGGACACCATCGCGATCAGCGTCGGCAGGCTGGTTGCGGCAAAATCATCTTGCTGGTTCGAGATTTTCCCGGGATAGGCCTCCAGCGCGTGGCGTTGCAGACAGTGGCCCTTTTCCAGCAGCATCAGATGGCCGGAGGTCAGTAGGGTCTCAGACCCTTTGCCCGGCGTTGCGGGGCTGCCCGGTGGTGTCGCCAGCTGATAGCCATCCTCGAACAGCGGCTCGATGCTCAGCGACCCGGTTTCAAAGGGCAGGGCGATCAGGATCAGGTCCAGCCGCCCGCTGTGCAGCCCGTCGATCAGGCTTTCGGTCAGTTCTTCGCGCAGGAACAGCCGCAGCTTTGGAAAGGTCTTGCGGATGTCTGGCAGGGTCTGCGGGATCAGGTAGGGGCCGATGGTGGGAATGACGCCAAGGCGCAGGTCGCCTTCAAACGGATTGCTGTGCGCCTGTGCCAGCACACGGATGTCCTCGGCATCTACCAGCAGCCTGCGGGCGCGGGCGACGATCTGTGACCCGACCTCGGTCAGCATCACGCTGCGCCGGGTACGTTCGAACAGGGTCACACCCAATTGCGCCTCAAGCTCCTGTATCCCCGCGCTTAGCGTGGGTTGGGTCACGAAACAGATCTCGGCCGCGCGGGAAAAGTTCAGCTCGTCCGCGAGTGCGATCAGAAAGCGAAGCTGGCGCAGGGTGAACATTTATAGATCCTCTCTATAACTGATGAATAAATATTCAATTTCACAAATATATGGCAAGGCCCCATCTTCAGATCATCGAAACGACCTGCTCAGGAGATGACAGATGACCGACCAGATTGCACCCACAGGCCCTCGCCTCAATGAAGCTGCCCCGGCGTTTGATGCGCTGACCACCCATGGTCAGAAAACGCTGGAGGATTATCGTGGGAAATGGCTGATCCTGTTCTCGCACCCGGCGGATTTTACGCCGGTCTGCACCACCGAATTCATTGCCTTTGCCAAGAAGCAGGATGAGTTCGCCGCGTTGAACACCGAACTGCTGGGCCTTTCGATCGACAGCCACTACAGCCACATCGCCTGGATGCTGAACATCAAGGAAAAGTTCGGCGTTGAGATCGGGTTTCCGATCATTGCCGACCTCAACATGGCAGTGGCGCAGGCCTATGGCATGATCCAGCCGGGGGCCTCGGACACCGCTGCGGTTCGCGCCACCTTCCTGATCGACCCCGAGGGCGTGCTGCGTGCGATGGTCTATTACCCGATGACCGCGGGCCGGTCCGTGGACGAAATCCACCGCCTGTTGGTGGCGCTGCAAACCGCGGGTGAGAATAAATGCGCCATGCCCGAGAACTGGACTCCCGGCGATCCGGTGATCGTGCCGACGCCCGCGACGCCCGATGCTGCCATGGCTCGTATCGAAGAGGGCTATGACACGGTCGATTGGTACTTCTCGACCCGTAGCCTTTGATCGGCTTCGAACGTGAAATCCAGCCCGGTGGCCAGAACATGCCGCCGGGCTGAACATCCCGCGTAGAAAACCCCAAGACTTAGGAGACACTCCCATGCAAAACCCTGTTGTGAAAGCCTTCTGGGATCAGCCCACTGGAAGCTGGCAGTATGTGTTCCACGATCCGGCGACCATGAAGGGCGCCATTATCGACCCGGTGCTGGACTTCGATCCGCTGTCTGGTGCTACCAGCTCTGCCAATGCTCAGCGCCTGCTGGATTACGTGCAGGCGACGGGTATCGATCTGGTTTGGATCCTCGACACGCATCCCCATGCCGACCACTTTTCCGCCGCGCAGTGGCTGAAGGCCCGGACCGGCGCGCCCACCGCGATTGGGGAAAAGGTCGTCGGGGTGCAGAAACTGTGGAAGGAAATCTATAACCTGCCTGACGATTTCCCGACCGATGGCAGCCAGTGGGACCACCTGTTTACCGATGGAGAGACCTTTAATGTCGGCGAGGTGCCGGTCCGGGTGATGTTCTCACCGGGGCACACGCTGGCCTCGGTCACCTATGTGGCAGGCGACGCGGCCTTTGTGCATGACACGCTGATGATGCCCGATAGCGGAACCTCCCGCGCGGATTTTCCCGGCGGCAGTTCAAAGGCGCTGTTCGACAGCATTCACGATATCCTTGCGCTGCCCGATGACACCCGCGTCTTTGTCGGCCACGATTACGCCCCCAAAGGGCGCGCCGCGCAATGCGTTGCCACGGTGGCCGAGCATAAGGCGGCGAATATCCATCTGAAGGACGCCCCCGGCGAAGCGGAGTATCGCAGCCTGCGAGATGCGCGTGATGCCACATTGCCGTTGCCACGGCTGATGCTGGCGGCGCTGCAGGTCAACATTCGCGGCGGGCGCCTGCCCGCGCCCGAAGGGAATGGCCATTCCTACCTGAAACTGCCGCTGGATCAGTTCGAACCTCGCTAAGGTGTTCAGCCGCCCTGGCCCAGTTCCGCGCCGCATTGTGCGGGTGGGGCCGGGTGCATCGCCAGAAGCTTGGCAAGACCGCAATTGCCGCGCACCAGGTCCTCCAGCGTCACCATGTCGAGTTCATGGTAGAACGCTCCCAGGGCGCGCTCCAGATAGCTGCGCAGGCGACAGGTCTCGGTCAGCGGGCAGCTGTTGTGCTCGGCATCGAAACACTCGGCAAAGGGAATGTCGGCCTCGAACAGGCGGAACATCGTGCCGATGGAGATCTGGTCGGCCGCGCGCGCAAGGCGAATGCCACCGGTGCGACCGCGTAGGGTGGTCAGGAACCCCTCGGCATGCAGGCGCTGCACCACATGGGCGGCGTGATTGGTCGAACAGTTACACAATTCGGAGATCTCGGCGGTTCGAAGCAGCCGGTCCCCGTTGGTCGCACAGGCCATCAGAATGCGCGCAGCCAGGTTGGTGCGGGTTGTCAGTCTCATCGGCGCTCCCGGTGTTTGGCCCTTGGGTTGGTATATTTGTTACACCGGCCATTCGGATTTTGTCTTGCGCCAGATCAAATCACCATCCCGTTACCTTGGATAAAGTCATATTCAAAATGCGGGTTAATCCGGAGTTCTCCGTGAGATTGCAGACTGCCTCTTCCATCCGGGGCGAGGGCCTTGGCACACTGCTGAGCCTTGCCGCATCGCTGACATGGCTGGCCGCTGCTGCGGTAATCGCTTGGTCGCTGGCGGCTTTGCTGACGGATCCTGCGGTGCTGTCACCCGTTCTTATGGCGACGAGTTTCTTCGCGCTGGCCGCGCTGCGGGCTGCGCTGTCCGCCATGTCGGATCGCTGCCTTGCCGAGGCTGCCGATGCGCGGATCGATGTCCTGCGGCAGGAGATCGCGACGGTTGAGGCGCAAAGCACACAGCCCTCTGCCCTTGGCGGGCCGGGCGCGCTGGCTGCGCTGGCCGGGGAGAAACTGGAGGCGCTGCGCCCCTATCTCATGCGCTATCGCCCGGCGCGGATGCGTTCGGCGGTGATGCCGCTGGTGATCTTCGGCATCGCGGTCTGGCACAGCTGGGCGGTGGCGCTGGTCCTGCTGCTGGCCGGGCCTTTGATCCCGGTCTTCATGGCGCTTGTGGGCTGGGCGGCCAAATCAGCCAGCGAACGGCAGATGGTGGAGATTGGTCAGCTCAGCGATCTGCTGGTGGACCGGCTGGCGGCACTGTCGGATCTGCGCCTGATCGGGGCCGGGCCGCAGATGGTCGATGGCTTCGCCCGCGCCACGGAAGACCTGCGGGAGCGGACGATGTCCGTGCTGCGGATCGCCTTCCTGTCCTCCACGGTGCTGGAGCTGTTTTCGGCGCTGGGCGTGGCGATGGTTGCGATCTGGGTCGGCTTTTCACTGCTGGGGGAACTCAGCTGGGGCGCCTGGGGGGCGGCGCTGTCTCCGGCGGCGGGGATCTACCTTCTGTTGCTGGCGCCCGAATTTTTCCAGCCTCTGCGGGATCTTGCGGCCGCCTGGCATGATCGTGCCGCAGCCGAGGCGGTGCAGGATGAAATCGCCGGATGGCGCGCCGAAGACCGCCCGGTGCGAGTGGGGCAGGGCGGTGGTGTCGCTGCTTTGACCCCTCAGCCCGTTCTGCGGCTGTCGGGCGTGGTGCATCGCGGCATTGCCTATCCCGAACTTTCCATCGTCCCCGGAGAGACTGTCGCTCTCACCGGTCCAAGTGGCTGCGGCAAGTCCACCCTTTTGCGACTGCTGGCAGGGCTGGAGCAGCCGGATCAGGGCGCGGTCCTTCTGGATGGGCAACCGCTGGATGACAGCAACGCGGCGGCGTGGCGGGCGTCGCTCGGCTGGATGCCTCAGGCGCCGCATTTCCTCAATCGCAGCCTGCGCTACAACATCGCCTTTGGCGCGCCGCTGGAGCCCGGCCTTCTGGACGCCGCCCAGTTGGCGCAGGTGCTGAAGGCGCTGCCAAAGGGCGATCTGTCTTTACTTGGAGAGCGCGGTGCGGGTCTGTCGGGCGGAGAGGCGCGGCGGGTGACGCTGGCGCGCGCCATGCAGGGCGCACCGGGGCTGATCATCGCGGATGAACCAACCGCGGATCTGGACGCCGCAACCGCAAAGGCCATCACCGATGGGTTGATGCGCTTTGCGCAGACGGGCGGCACGCTGATCATAGCCACGCATGATCCGGCGCTGGCTGCACGTCTGGACCGGCAGATCACCCTTGCCCAGCCGGAGGATCCGTCATGAGGGATCTGATACGCTTGCTCCGGATCATCCTGCGGGCAGAGCGCCGCAGCCTGCTGCGCGGACTGGCGCTGTCTGTGGTCGTTCTGGCCATGGGCGTCGCGCTCCTGGGGCTTTCGGGCTGGTTCATCACCGCAGCGGCGGCAGCGGGCATGGCTGGGATTGGCATCCTGTTCAACGTCTTTGCCCCCTCGGCTATGGTGCGCTTTCTGGCGCTGGGGCGGACCGCCGCCCGCTACGGAGAGCGGGTGCTGACCCATGATGCGACCCTTCGGGCGCTGTCGGTGCTGCGGGTTCGGTTGCTGACGGGGCTGCTGCACAGCCCGCACCGGCATCTGGAACGAATGCGCGCCAATGCTTTCCTCAACCGGGTGACGGCGGATACAGATGCGCTGGATGGGGCGCTGTTGCGGCTGATGCTGCCCGCGCTGGCTGGTTGGGCCGTGATCCTGCTCAGCACGGTTCTGCTGTGGGTGCTGGAGCACCCGGCGCTGGCACTGACCATCGGGGGCGGCTACCTGCTGCTGCCGACTGGGGTGTTCCTGCTGGGGCAGAAACTGGCGACAAAACCAGCGCGGCGGGCTGAGGCTGCGATGCAGGCAGGCCGCAGCCGGTTGATCGACCTGATCGCCGGGCGCGATGATCTGACCGTATATGGTCAGATCGGGGTCGCCACCGATGCGGTCCTTTCTGCCTTTTCGCGGCATGGTGCAGCACGCGCGCGGCTTGATAGGACCGAGCGGCGCGCCGGAGCGTTTCTGGATCTGACTGCTGCGGCAATGACGGCGCTGGCCCTCGGGATGGGCATGGCGCTGGTGCAGCAGGGCAGCATCACGGCCGCCGAAGCGGCGATCGCCATCTTCGCGGCGTTGGCCCTTGGCGAAACGGTAGCGCCGGTGCGGCGCGCGCTGGCCGAGATTGGCCGGATGACGCAGGCCGCGCGGCGTATCCTGCCCTCCGTCGAAACCGAGATCACATCCAGTCAGGCATCTATCCCGGCTCCATCCGGCTCTCTCACCTTCGACGCTGTAGCGCTGAAAAGGGGGCAGGGCGGGATGGTCTTTGCCCCGCTCAGCCTGACGGTTGCACCCGGCGAAACGGTTGTGCTGCAGGGCCCCAGCGGCAGCGGCAAAAGCACCGCCTTGCTGCTGGCGGCAGGCGCGCTGACACCTTCGGCTGGAACAGTGCGGTTCGGCGGTCTCGATCCGGCGCAGCTGCCGCTGGAAACACGCACGCATAGCATCGCCCTGGTGCCGCAGCGCCATTCTTTGATCGCGGGCAGCGTGGCCGAGAACTTGCGGCTTGCTGCGCCGAACGCCCCGGACGCCGAGCTGTGGCAGGCGCTGGAGGCGACCCAGCTGTCGCATACCCTGCGGCAGCGCGAGGGGCTGGACACCCGGCTTGGCTTTCGCGGGGCGGGTCTGTCGGGCGGCGAGGCACGGCGGTTGGTTCTGGCCCGGGCGATTCTGCGCAGGCCGCGCCTTCTGCTGCTGGATGAGCCGAGCGAAGGGCTGGACGCCGCAACCGCGCGCGCCGTGATGACCGGTCTGCGCCGCGCCTGTCCCGATGCGGCTTTTCTGATCGCGGGGCACCGCAGCGCAGAAACGGAAGGCGCTGACCGCTGTGTCGAGGTTATTCGCAATTAAATCTGCATCTAAGATTGGAAATTTGATCTGCGTCAAAGTTATATTGCAAATATAGAATATGAAGTTTGAAAATCCGTATCTTTGATGCGGAAAACCTATGGAAAGGATTCGCATCATGGAGATCGGACTGGTCGAGCTGTCGCGCCTGCAGTTTGCGATGACGGCCATGTATCACTTTCTCTTCGTGCCGCTGACGCTGGGTCTGTCGATCCTCGTGGCGATCATGGAGACTGTCTATGTCATGACAAACCGCCCCATCTGGCGACAGATGACAAAGTTCTGGGGCACCCTGTTCGGCATCAACTTTGTCCTTGGCGTCGCCACCGGCATCACCATGGAATTCCAGTTCGGTATGAACTGGAGCTACTACAGCCACTACGTGGGGGACATCTTCGGTGCGCCGCTGGCGATTGAGGGGCTGATGGCCTTCTTCATGGAGGCGACCTTTGTCGGGTTGTTCTTCTTTGGCTGGGACAAGCTGTCGAAGGTACAGCACATGGTGGTGGCCTGGCTGGTCGCCATCGGGTCGAATTTTTCGGCGCTGTGGATCCTGATCGCCAATGGCTGGATGCAGAATCCGGTCGGCGCAGAGTTCAACCCCGACACCATGCGGATGGAGATGACCTCTTTCTTTGATGTGGTGTTCAACGAAGTGGCGCAGGCCAAATTCGTGCATACCGTCAGCGCGGGCTATGTCACCGCCGCAGTCTTTGTTCTGGGGGTTTCGGCGCTTTATCTGATCCAGAACCGGCACAAGGATCTGGCGCGGCGGTCGATCGCGGTGGCCTCGTCCTTTGGTCTGGCGGCGGCACTGTCGGTGGTCGTGCTGGGCGATGAATCCGGTTATTCCGCCAGTCACACCCAGAAAATGAAACTCGCCGCGATCGAGGCGATGTGGGAAACCGAACCTGCGCCTGCGCCCTTTACCCTGTTCGGCCTGCCCGACAAGGAAGCCCGCGAGACCCATTACGCAGTGCATATCCCCTGGGCGATGGGTCTGATTGGCACCCGCAGCCTGACCAAGGAAATCCCCGGCATCAACGATCTGGTGGCTGAGGCCGAAGACCGTATCCGCCATGGTGTCATCGCCTATGACGCGCTGATGACCATCCGCGAAAACCGCGGCAATGTCCCGGCCGAGGCGCGGTTCATCTTTGAGCAGAACTCAGACAATCTGGGGTTTGCCTACCTGCTGAAACGCTATGTGGACGATCCGCGTGACGCCACCGAAGAGCAGATCGCCATGGCGGCCGAGGATACCATTCCGGGCGTCGGGCCGCTGTTCTGGGCCTTCCGCCTGATGGTTGCGCTGGGCTTCAGCTTTATCGGCGTGATGGCCTTCTTCTTCTACCGGGCGTCTTTCTGCAACATGCGCTTCCCGCGCTGGTCGCTTTATGCCGCTGTTGCCATCATTCCGACCCCGTGGATCGCGGCCGAGCTTGGCTGGTTCGTGGCCGAGTTCGGGCGCCAGCCCTGGACGGTGGATGGCGTGTTGCCGACGGCCCTGTCGGCCTCGCATCTGAGCGTCGCGGATCTGCTGATCACCCTCGCTGGTTTCGTCATCTTCTACACGATCCTCTTCGTAATCGAGGTCAGCTTGATGGTGAAATACATCCGCAAAGGCCCGTTTCAGGACGTTGCCGAGACCGAAGCCTGGCAGGACCAGCACGAAGCGCGCCTGCGCGGTGCGGGCCGTGATGCTGCCGCCCCTGCAACCCCTGCGGAGTAAGACTTATGATCCTTCATGAACTGATCGATTTTGACACACTGCGGATCATCTGGTGGGCGCTTCTGGGCGTGCTGCTTATCGGATTTGCCCTGACCGACGGGTTCGACATGGGCGTTGGCGCGCTGTTGCCCTTTGTCGCCAAGACGGATGTGGAACGCCGCGTGGTGATCAACACGGTGGGTCCGGTCTGGGAAGGGAACCAAGTGTGGTTCATCCTCGGCGGCGGCGCGATCTTTGCTGCATGGCCGCCGCTTTATGCGGTGTCCTTCTCGGGCTTTTATCTCGCGATGTTTGTGGTGCTCGCGGCCCTTATCGTGCGTCCGGTTGCGTTCAAGTATCGCTCCAAACGCGATAGTGCCGCATGGCGTACGCGCTGGGATTGGGCGCTGTTTGCCGGAGGTGCGGTTCCGGCGCTGCTGTTCGGCGTGGCGGTGGGCAATGTGCTGCTTGGCGTGCCCTTCTTCCTGACCGCAGACCTGATGCCGATGTACGAAGGCAGCTTCTACGGCAAGTTTCTGGGCCTCTTGCATCCCTTTGCTGTGCTGGCCGGTGTGGTGTCCTTTTCGATGCTGCTGATGCATGGCGCGGCCTGGCTGACGCTCAAGACCGAAGGCGTGATCGCTGAACGCGCCCGCCGCATCGGCACCGTGGCCGGAATGGTGGCTGCAGGGGGCTATGTGCTTGCCGGATTGTGGCTGGCGGTTGGTATCGACGGGTTTGCGCTGGTGAACGATGTGGTGCCGAACGGCCCGTCCAACCCGCTGTATTCGCAGGTAACCCGGGAAGGCAGCTGGCTTGCGGCCTATGTCGCGCGACCCTGGATCGTGGTTGCGCCACTGATGGGCTTTGCCGGGATCGCCATGGCGATACGCGGGCTGAAGGCGGGGCACGAGGTCTCGACGCTTTTGTGGTCAAAGATGGCGATCACCGGGATTGTCGCGTCGGTCGGTCTGACCATGTTCCCGTTCATCCTGCCTTCGACCGTGGACCCGAACAGCTCGCTGACCGTCTGGGATGCCTCAAGCTCGCATCAGACCCTGTTCATCATGCTGGTGGTCACCGCGATCTTCATGCCGCTGATCCTGGCCTACACCGCGTGGGTCTACAAAGTCCTCTGGGGCAAGGTCACCGAGGCAGATGTCACCGAAAACGCCGACACGCTATACTGAAGGAGTTGATATCATGTGGTATTTTGCCTGGCTTCTTGGCCTGCCGCTCGCTGCTCTCTTTGCCGTCCTGAACGCCATGTGGCTGGAGCTGCGCACCGATGCCTGCCTCGCGGAAGAGGGGGAGTGCCCGGTGGGAGAGCATAAGCGCTGAGCCTGCATCGACACGCAAAGCAAGCTGGATCCGGCCTTGCCGGTTCCGGACCTGATCCCAACCTTCTGCGGAGACCTGTGATGACCGCTGATCCCAAGACACCCGAAACCCCAGCCGATCCTGCGGCTGCGGAGCCGAGGCTTCAGCACTTTCCGGTGCCCTTTTTCGCCTCCGTCATGGGGCTGTCGGGGCTGACGCTTGCGCTGCATGCGGCGGGCATGCAAACCGCCAGCCGCGCGGCGCTGGTCGCGACGGTTCTGGTCTTTGCCGTGCTGGCGGCGGTCTACACGCTGAAAGCGCTGCGCTATCCGCAGGCAATCCTGGCGGAATGGCGGCATCCGGTGAAACTGGCATTCTTTCCCGCTGTTTCAATTTCCCTGTTGCTGATCGCCACCGCCCTGCAGCCGGTGTCACAGGATTTGGCGCGGCTGGTCTGGCTGATCGGCGCGCTGGGGCAGGGCATCCTGACGCTGGCGGTGCTGTCGAACTGGATCGGGCACCGGGCCTTTCAGACCATCCATATCTCGCCTGCCTGGTTCATCCCGGCAGTGGGCAATGTGGTCGCGCCGGTGGCGGGTGTGCAGCTGGGATTTCCGGAAACCTCCTGGGTGTTCTTCTCGGCGGGGCTGGTGTTCTGGATCGTGCTGCTGGTGCTGGTGATGAACCGGCTGGTGTTCCACGATCCGCTGCCCGGACGCATGGTGCCGACCCTGGCCATCCTGATCGCCCCGCCCGCGGTTGGCTTCCTTGCCTGGTTGCAACTGAATGGCGACGTGATCGATGCCTTCGCGCGGATCCTTTATGGCGCGGCGTTGGTCTTTACGGCGCTGGCCGCGACACAGGTGGCCAAGCTGCGCGGCCTGCCCTTTGCCCTGTCCTGGTGGGCGCTCAGCTTTCCGGTTGCGGCACTGACAATCGCGACGCTGCGCTTTGGAACCCTGATCTCCAGCCCGCTGCATACTCTGGCCGGAAACGTCGGTGTCGGCGTTCTGTGCCTCATCGTCGGTGGGCTGGTCTACCGCACGGTCCGCGCCGTTCTGCGTGGGGAAATCTGTCAACCTGAGTGATCCGGGAAAGGACTTCAGACATGAAAAAACTTGCAATTGCAGCGATCAGCGCCCTTGGCCTTTGCACGCCTGCTGTGGCGCAGGACAAGCCCGAGACGCTGGTGACGATCCTGACCGCGCCCGAGCCGCAGACCCAGCTGATGGCGATGGTTCTGGCCATGCAGGCCGCCAAACAGGGCGTCGCGCAGCATGTGCTGCTCTGTGGCCCGGCCGGGGATCTTGCGCTGAAAGACGCGCCGGATGCGGCCACCGCCCCGCAGCCGCCCAAAGGCATGAGCCCGCAGGGCCTGATGCAGAAAATCGCCGCGATGCCCGGCGCCAAGGTCGAGGTTTGTGCGATCTACCTGCCGGGACGCGGCGCCGACCCATCGGTCCTGCTGGATGGCGTGAGTGTTGCCAAACCCCCGGCGATGGCCAGCGCCATGATCGCCCCGGGCGCGCGGATCGCCAGTTATTGACCAGCGCCCGGCCTGCGCGCGGACCCGGCGCGCAGGCCCACAGTTCCCTTTCGGAGGAGAGATGATGACGAAATCCATAACGAACCCCACCCGCCGCCAGCTCTTTGGCCTTGCGGCATCGGCGGGCGTGGCCGCGGCGCTTGGGGCGCAGGCCAGCGCCCGCACGCCGGTGCCGACGAAGGCACGGATCGTCATCATCGGCGCGGGCGCTGGTGGCACGGCGCTCGCCAACCGGCTGGTGCGCCGCCTTGAGGGCGCCGAGATTACCCTTCTGGATCCGCGCGTAGAGCACCTTTACCAGCCCGGCCTGACCCTGGTTGCCGCCGGTCTGAAACCTGCGGATTACGTGCTTAGTCAGACCGGCGACTGGCTGCCGGACGGCGTGACCTTGATCCAGGAAAAAGCCGCCGCGATTGACCCGGAGGCCAAGACCGTCGCCACCGAGAGCGGTCAGTCGCTGGCCTATGACTTCCTGGTTGTGGCCCCGGGGCTGGTTCTGGATCACGACGCCATCGAAGGCTTCTCGCTCGATATGGTCGGGCAAAACGGCATTGGCGCGCTTTATGCCGGGCCGGACTACGCGGCACGCACCTGGCAGGCGGCCTCGAAGTTTACTGAGGAGGGCGGCGTTGGCCTGTTCACCCGCCCCGAAACCGAGATGAAATGCGCGGGCGCGCCGCTGAAGCACACTTTCCTGATTGATGATATCGCCAAACGGGCGGGCAACGGCGGCAAGATCGACGTGCAATACGCAGCGCCGCAGAGCTCTTTGTTCGGGGTGCCCATCGTTGCCGAGAAGGTGCGCATGTTGTTTGGGGACCGTGGCATCACCAGCCATATGCAGCACCAGTTGCAAGGCATCGACGCCGACCGGCGCCGGGCACGCTTTTCGACCCCGGATGGTTCGGTCGAACTGGACTACGACTATATCCATGTCATCCCGCCGCAACGCGCGCCTGAGGTGGTCCGCCAGTCCGGTCTGAGCTGGGCTGACAAATGGACTGATCAGGGTTGGGTCGAATGCGACATGGCGAGCCTGCGTCACCTTCGGTATCCCGAGATCTGGGCGCTGGGTGATGTGGCGGGCGTCCCCAAGGGCAAGACCGCCGCCAGCGTGAAATGGCAGGTGCCGGTGGTCGAGGACGGGTTGGTTGCGGCCATCACCGGGACCGAACCCACCGAAACCTACAATGGCTACACCTCCTGCCCGATGATCACTCAGATCGGCCGGGCCATGCTGGTGGAGTTTGATTACAACGACAATCTTGTGCCCTCCTTCCCCGGTATTATCGCCCCGCTTGAGGAGCTGTGGATCAGCTGGCTGATGAAGGAAGTGGCGTTGAAGGCCACCTATAACGCCATGCTGCGTGGCCGGGCCTGAGGAGGAAGAGGCGATGAAAGACCTGACAGTTGGAACCCTGATTGCGGTGTTCGAAGAGATTTTTGGCCGCGGCCTGTTCTGGGCTATGGTCGGCTTGGCGGCCGTTGTGACGCTGGGATACGTTTACGTGTTGATCCGGGATCGCAAGATCAGCTGGCACAAGTTCCTGCTGGCGCAGTTGTCGATGCCGGTGGGGGC
Source organism: Phaeobacter sp. SYSU ZJ3003 (assembly GCF_041300735.1). NCBI lineage: Bacteria > Pseudomonadati > Pseudomonadota > Alphaproteobacteria > Rhodobacterales > Roseobacteraceae > Phaeobacter > Phaeobacter sp. SYSU ZJ3003. The sequence goes on from NZ_PXNU01000015.1 coordinate 25,295, forward strand.
GGTGCTTGCGGTGTGGTTCGTGCTGGTGATGACGCATTCCGAGTTGGCCAATATCGGCGGGCCGGTCGATCTGATCGTGCTTCTGGGGGTTGCTGCGGGCGGGGCCGTTGGTGCGGCGATCCTCGTCTACACGGTGCAGTCACTGCTCTGGCCCCCGGCGGCAGAGCGCAGATAGCCTTCCTCTCTGGCGCCGGGTGTCTCAGCGTTTGCGGTAATTCTCGCGATACCAGACATAAAGCCCGGCGCCGGCGATCATGACACTGCCGAAGATGGTCCAGAAATCCGGGACTTCGGAAAAGAACACAAAGCCCCAGACCGCAGCAAAGGCCAGCCCGGAATAGGAAAACGGCGCCAGCATTGCCGCTTCGCCTTTGGAAAACGCCTGAATGAGGGCCAGTTGCCCGATGGTCCCGGCCAGCGAGATGATGATCATCAGGCCGATCCCGAACAGATCCGGGGATTGCCATTGAAAGGGCACCGCAAGGCTCAGCAGAACGGTGCCGACCAGCCCGGTGTAAAACAGCGACGTCCAGACGTCTTCATCGGCGCCGACCCGGCGCGTCAGCAGGGCATAGCCGGAATAGCAGCACGCGGCCGCCAGCGGATAAAGCGCGGCAGGGCTGAACACATCGCTGCCGGGGCGAATGACGATCATCGCGCCGATCATGGCCACCGCGATCCCGGCGATGCGCCGCACACCCAAAGCCTCGCCCAGGAACAGCGCCGCGCCAAGGGTGATCAGCACAGGATTGGTGGACATCAGCGCCGCAGCATCCGTCAGGGGGATCTTGCTCAGGCCGGTGAAAAAGAAGGCGGTCGCGCTCATCAGCAGCACAGAGCGCAGGAATTGCAGCGCTGGATACCGGGTGCGCACCACCTGTTTCAGCCGGGGCATGACGATCACCAGCACCAGCAGCATCTGCCCGGCATAGCGCGCCCAGAGCGCTGGAAGAACGCCAACGCTGGGCGCCAGTGCCTTGACTGTGGCATCCATCACCGAAAAACAGAAGATCGCGCTGATCATCAGCAAAATGGCGCGGCTTTGCAGGCTCATCGGGTGGTCCCCGTGTAAAAACCCGTTGCGTCACCGTGGCGCTGCGGCGTGGACCATGCGAACCGATTGTTTTTCAGCAATATTTCAGCGCCTTCTAAGACGGGTACGGATAGAAATGCATTTCGGAAAGCAAGGCCGGAAAGGCAAATCCAAGCGGCGCCAACGCCGCTTGTGTGCTCATATAGGATGATCAGCCCCGACAATGCAAAGCCGGAGTGCGCAGATCCGTTCGCCGTCAGGCGCATACCGGCAAGTGCACTCCGGGACCGGCCGTTCGCTGCAAGCGCGGTCTACAGAAGATCGTCGAAGGCGACGGTCTGGTCTGCAAAGACCAGAAGATCGATATCGATCAGCATATCACGTCCTTCGTAATATCCATCCCGGCCGCCATTGGCGGCATCCGTCACCGCCAGCCAAGTGACGTCCTGCCCCCGGTTTGAATCAAAGTAGGTTCCGCTATCGAAACTGAAGTCGGAGAAGTTGCCGTCGAACATCGCCCGGTCCTTGTTGTCCGAACCGGCGTCATTCCAGACACTGCCATAAATGGTGTCATCGCCAAGGCCGCCGTACAGCCGGTCATTGCCTTCTTCGCCAAAAAGGGTGTCATGGCCATCACCGCCGTGCAGCACGTCCTGACCGTCCGATCCCTGCAGCTTGTCATCGCCCGCCTGACCCAAAAGTGTGTCGCGCCCATCGCCGCCGTACAGGGTGTCATCGCCGCGCCCGCCCAGAAGAAGATCGTCGTTGCCATGCCGATCAACCGGTCGTTGCCGCCTTTGCCAGTCAGCACATCGGCGCCGTCACCGCCGCGCAGTTCATCATCGCTGCGCGAGCCGATCTGGATATCCGCCGTACGCACCGTCAGCCCATCAAAGGCGGCAAATCCGGTTCCCCCGGTCAGCTCTGTCTCGGTGCTGCCGCGGCTGACCACGACGCTGCCGGACTCGCCCCGGCCAAAGTCAAACCGGTCGATGTTGCCGTCGAAATAAGTGTAGTCCGCGCGCTGAGCGTTACCGAACAGTTCTTGCGCCGTCAGGGCCTGGTCATAGATCGCAAGATCTTCAATCGTTCCGTCAAAGTAGCTGTTGAGGTTGTCGGTCTCGCCAGCTGTGTTGCTCCAGCCCGATGCTCCGGCAATCAGGGCTTCGGTGTTCTGGCTCCAGTCTATGCGGATCTCTGGATCATAGGCGATGCGTGCACCGTTCAGGTAGACTTCAAGACCGTCCGCGCCAAAGCTGAGGTTGAAATCATATTCCTCACCGACGGTGATTGCGTTGCTGGCGATAAGGTAATGCGATTCCGTCTCGTCCTGAAGTCGCACGACCAACTCGCCGGTTCCGTCTATATAGACGGAGAGATGCCCGCCCTGACCGTAGTCCGATGCATCCTTGGAGATCAGTGTCTGGTAGCTCGACAAGCTGTTTGCGGAAAACCGGAAGGCGATGGTGCCGCGGGACAAGGCGAGACTGTCCGTGTGGTCGAATACATAGGCCGACCGGTCCGCGGCGGAAAACGCGTGGCTGCCCGCCACGGCGAATACCGCTGATGCATCTGTTTCATATCCAAGGTCCGCGGCATCTGGCAGTTGGGATCCGGGCGCGCGGATCGGGCCGCTGTTGGTGCCGGGGTCCAGCGGGGCCAGCGCCTCTTCCAGATCGTCGATGGATTTGACAATGCCATAGGCCGGAGCGGCTGTGTGCTCGATATCAGAGCGTTTCACCAGATCACCGTAGACGGTGATGGTGCCCAGCCGGTCGTCATTATGGGCGCCGCCGTTGTTACCCTGATCCGAGTAGAGCGCGATCACCGAATGGTCCATCACCCCGTTGCCATCAGCATCGCCATAGGTGATCGAGGCGATCTGAGTGGTGTGCCCTTCGATCACCAGCCTGTCGCCCTCGGCGCGGCTGAAATCCTGCACCACGTCGTTGCCTAGGATATCGACCCAATGGTCGTGCAGCTTGTCGTTTTCGCCCGCAACGCCGTGCCAGTTGATGGTGCCATCTTCGCGGGTGTGCTTTTCGATATAGCGTTCCTTGGCGTTGATCAGCGTCTGGAAGTAGAAGATGTCGGCGCCGCGCCCGCCGATCAGCAGGTCATCGGCCGGGATTGGCTGGTCGGGATAGAGCTTGCCATCGGTCAGCTCGTTCAACGGATCGCCTTCGTCGCGGTCGGGGTCATAATAGATGGCGCCTTCGCGCCCGTCGGCGCGGCTGATCAGCAGATCGTTTCCCTTGCCGCCTTTCAGCGTGTCCTCGCCGTGGCCGCCATCCAGCACGTCATGCCCGCCGCTGCCCAAAAGGCGGTCATTGCCATAGCCACCCTGCAGCACATCGGCGCCGCCCTTGCCCTTGACCCGGTCGTTGCCACCACCGCCGTTGATGCCATCGCCGCCGCCGGTGCCTGCAACGCGGTTGTCGCCGCCATTGCGGCTGATCATGTTGAGATGGCTCTCCATGTGACCATGAGCGCTGACGCCGTAATCCGCCAGAATATCGAGGAAGGTGTCGCTGGCGCCGTGCAGCTGGCCAAAGACCGGCGCCAGATCCGCCATCGCGGCCTGCATCTGCGCGCCCATGGCCAGCTCGGCTCCGGCGGCTTCGGCCAGCGCCAACTGGCTGTCTGCACCCAGCTGGCGGTCAAAGATCATGACATCGCCGATGGTGCCCTTGAACAGGGAATGGGCGTCGTCGTCCTGCCCCTCGCGCCAGGCCCGGCTGCCGCCGACCACCAGCGAATGATCGTTCAGTTTCAGGCCCTGCTTGAACTCCGGTTCTGCCGCGACCAGCGCGCCATTGAGCCAGATCATCAACCCGTCGCTGCCAAAGCTGACGGAGATGTGGTATTTGGTCTGAGCCGACAGAACGAGATCAGGCACCTTCAGGTATTCGGTGTCGGCCCCGTCCGACTGGCTGAGCACCAGGGTGCCATCCTTGACCCAGAGGGTGAAATCACCTTTCCCGGCGCCTTTGCCATCCTTCGAGATCAGCGCCATTTCCCCTGGCAGCCGGTCCAGTGAAAAACTGAGCGAAACCGTCGCCGCGCGTAAGGAAAGGCTGTCCAGATGGCCCGCGTTGAGGTAATCGCCCTCTTCACCGCTCAAAACATGGGTCCCGGGCATGGAAAGTACTGGCATGCGGGTTTCGGATAGGGGGAGCCCGGCGGCATCGGGCAGTCGGGACCCGGGGACACGGATCCGGCCGCTGTCGGTGCCGGGGTCCAGCGGGGCCAGCGCCTCTTCCAGATCGTCGATGGATTTGACGATGCCATAGGCCGGAGCGGCTGTGTGCTCGATATCAGAGCGTTTCACCAGATCGCCGTAGACGGTGATGGTACCCAGCCGGTCGTCATTATGGGCGCCGCCGTTGTTGCCCTGATCCGAGTAGAGCGCGATCACCGAATGATCCATCACCCCGTTGCCATCAGCATCGCCATAGGTGATCGAGGCGATCTGGGTGGTATGGCCTTCGATCACCAGCCTGTCGCCCTCGGCGCGGCTGAAATCCTGCACCACGTCGTTGCCTAGGATATCGACCCAATGGTCGTGCAGCTTGTCGTTTTCGCCCGCAACGCCGTGCCAGTTGATTGTGCCATCTTCGCGGGTGTGCTTTTCGATGTAGCGTTCCTTGGCGTTGATCAGCGTCTGGAAGTAGAAGATGTCGGCGCCGCGCCCGCCGATCAGCAGGTCATCGGCCGGGATTGGCTGATCGGGATAGAGCTTGCCATCGGTCAACTCGTTCAGCGGATCGCCTTCGTCGCGGTCGGGGTCATAATAGATGGCGCCTTCGCGCCCGTCAGCGCGGCTGATCAGCAGATCGTTGCCTCCGCCGCCTTTCAGCGTGTCCTCGCCGTGGCCGCCATCCAGCACGTCATGGCCGCCGCCGCCCAAAAGGCGGTCATTGCCATAGCCACCCTGCAGCACATCGGCGCCGCCCTTGCCCTTGACGCGGTCGTTGCCACCACCGCCGTTGATGCCATCGGCGCCGCCGGTGCCGACGACGCGGTTGTCGCCGCCATTGCGGCTGATCATGTTGAGATGGCTCTCCATGTGACCATGGGCGCTCACGCCGTAATCCGCCAGAATATCGAGGAAGGTGTCGCTGGCGCCGTGCAGCTGGCCAAAGACCGGCGCCAGATCCGCCATCGCGGCCTGCATCTGCGCGCCCATGGCCAGCTCGGCTCCGGCGGCTTCGGCCAGCGCCAGATGGCTGTCTGCACCCAGCTGGCGGTCAAAGATCATGACATCGCCGATAGTGCCCTTGAACAGGGAATGGGCGTCGTCGTCCTGCTCCTCGCGCCAGGCCCGGCTGCCGCCGACCACCAGCGAATGATCGTTCAGTTTCAGGCCCTGCTTGAACTCCGGTTCTGCCGCGACCAGCGCGCCATTGAGCCAGATCATCAACCCGTCGCTGCCAAAGCTGACGGAGATGTGGTATTTGGTCTGAGCCGACAGAACGAGATCAGGCACCTTCAGGTATTCGGTGTCGGCCCCGTCCGACTGGCTGAGCACCAGGGTGCCATCCTTGACCCAGAGGGTGAAATCACCTTTCCCGTCGCCCTTGCCATCCTTGGAGATCAGCGCCATTTCCCCCGGCAGCCGGTCCAGAGAAAAACTGAGCGAAACCGTCGCCGCGCGGGATTCATAGGCATCGGAATGGCGAATGTTCAGGATGTCTTCCTGCGCGCCGGAATAAATGCGGTCGGCTTCTCTCGTGAAAACCGGAGTCGGGGTATTCGCGACCATGCTCAGGGTCCTATTTTTGCTTTAGCCTATGTTCTGTGGTTGCTGTTGGGGAGAAGTTTATCGGGCAATGTCGCGCCAAAGGTGGCGGCAAAGTGGCGTTGGGCCATTGCGTCCGGGATCGGCGAAAACATGCAACAAGGGGCTAAGCCCCTGAAACCATGCCGCGCATGGGCAAGGGTGCCATTAACCAATTAGCAATTGCGGCATAAGTGTGGCGAAAACGTGTTGCGCGCAGCGTAAATACGTCAGCGTGAAGCCCGTGATTCAGCCTTTGCAGGAGCGATTGTGGCGCGGTCTATTGCGGCGCGCGGCTTTTGTCGTTCAGCACGGGGACCTCTGCCAACCAGTCGAAATAGGGGGACTGGCAGGTTTTCTGCCAAAGCTGCTCCAGCGCCGAGATCGGATCGTTGTCGTGCTGGTCGATGCGCAGATCCAGCGGCGGGCGCTCCGGCTCCAGCACCAGCAGGGCTGCGGACTTCAGCCCGCGGCTGTCGCCGCCTGCGTCTTTTGCGGCGGTCAGCACCCGTAGCATGCGTTCGGCGGGCGAGGGGGCTTCTGCGTGCGCCGCTGTCTTCATAGCTTCCAGAACCTCTGGACCAGTCAGCATGTTGCCGGCGATGACAAGACCCGGCTCCGCGATATGGCTGGCATAGGGAACGCTTTGATCGCCGGTGAAGCCCTGTGTGCGCCCTTGCCGGTCCAGCGCGGTGAGCTGCCGGTGCCCACGCCCCGGATCGGCGCTGGTGACACGGGTGACGGCGGTTTCGGCGTCCTCGCCCTGATACATGGCCCGCAGCACGTCATCGCGCCAGAAGCTGCTGGGCGCCGTGCCTTGAGACGCCACAAGACCCGATTCGATATCCCCCCGCAGCACCCAGCCGCCCACGCAAAGGCTGCCAGTGGCGGCCGCCGCAGCGAAAACGCCTGTTTTGCGGTCGTATGTCAAAATCGAGAAGGTCATTTCAGGGTCCAATCACATTTCCCTTGTATTTATCATGATAATTTGCGTGAATGCAATTCATTATGATAAATAAACAGGGAAGGACCCGCTCATGACTCTGCTGAAACTGACCCGCAGGGCGATGTTGGCTGCTGGCGCAGCAACGGCACTCGCCCTTTCCCCGCTTTCTGCGGCTGCTCAGACGCCGCCGGGTGTCCTGATTGTCGGCCAGATTGCCGAGCCGAAGGCGCTGGACCCCGCTGCGGTCACCGCCGTCAATGACTTCCGTATTCTGATGAATGTTTATGACGGTCTGGTGCGCTACAAGGATGGCTCGCTGGAAGTTGAACCGGCGCTGGCCACCGCCTGGGACATTAGCGAGGATGGCAAGACCTATACCTTCACCCTGCGCGAGGGCGTGACCTTTCACGATGGCAGCGCCTTTGATGCCGAGGCGGTCAAGTTCAACTTTGATCGGATGCTGGATGAAAACCACCCCTATCACAACACCGGTCCCTTCCCGCTGGCCTTCTTCTTTTCCGCCGTGGAAGAGGTCGAGGTTGTCGATCCGCTGACGGTGAAATTCACGCTCAACGCGCCTTATGCACCGTTCCTGTCGAACCTGGCCTATCCGACCGGCCTGATCGTTTCGCCCGCTGCCGTGGCCGAACACGGCGCTGATTTTGGTCGCAACCCGTCCGGCACCGGTCCGTTCAAATTCGCCGAATGGCGCTCGAACGAGGCGGTGGTCATCGAGAAGAACGCCGATTACTGGGATGGCGCGGCCGAACTGGACGCGGTTGTGTTCCGCCCGATCACCGATGCCAACACCCGCACTGCGGAAATGCTGGCGGGCGGGATCGACCTGATGGTCGAGGTGCCCCCGGTAGCATTGGGTGAATTCCAGAGCGACGCCTACACCGTGCACGAACAGGCGGGTCCGCACGTCTGGTTCCTGATCCTGAACGCTAAGGAAGGCCCCTTTGCAGACAAACGCGTACGTCAGGCGGCGAACTATGCGATCAATAAATCCGCGATCGTGAATGACGTTCTGGAAGGCACCGCGGAAGTCGCCGCCGGTCCGACGCCTCCGGCCTTTGCCTGGGCCTATAACGAGGAACTGGAACCCTATCCCTATGATCCGGCCAAGGCCAAGGAGCTGATCTCTGACGCGGGCGCCGAAGGGGCGGAACTGACCTTCTACGTCACCGAAGGTGGCTCGGGCATGCTGGATCCGCTGGCCATGGGTACTGCCATTCAGGCCGATCTTGAGGCTGTCGGGTTTGACGTCAAAATCGAAACCTACGAATGGAACACCTTCCTTGGCCAGGTGAACCCCGGTCTGGAAGGCAAGGCTGACATGGCCGAGATGGCCTGGATGACCAACGATCCGGACACCCTGCCGTTCCTGGCGCTGCGCACCAGTGCATGGCCCGAAGAAGGCGGCTTTAACTCCGGCTACTACTCCAATCCCAAGGTTGATGAACTGCTGGAAGCCGCCCGTGCTGCCACCGATCAGGAGGAGCGCGCCAAGCTCTACCGCGAAATGCAGACCATCGTGCAGGAAGACGCCCCGTGGGTCTTTGTCGCCAATTGGAAGCAGAACGCGGTGACCTCTGATCGGGTCGAAGGTTTTGCCCTGCAGCCGTCGTTCTTCCTGTTGCTGGATGACGTGGCCAAGAAATAAGAAACAAGGCGTCGCCGCAGCTGATCCTGCGGCGGCGCCACTCAGGAGGGACGCGCCATGGCGGGCTATATTCTGAAACGGCTGATGTCGGCGATACCTGTGCTGTTTGGTATTTCCATCATCGTCTTCGTCATCATGGCGATGATCCCCGGTGATCCGGCCACGGCTATTCTGGGCTCCTATGCCACGCCGGAGAATGTTGAGAAACTGAACCGGGATCTGGGTCTCGATCAGCCGATGGTGCAGCGGTATTTCATCTGGCTTGGCAATATGCTGCAGGGTGATTTCGGCCGCAGCTTCTCTCTGAACCGTGCCGTGCTGGACGAGGTGCTGGACCGCTTTGGCGCCACTCTGGTTCTGGCTGGTACCTCCTTTGTGCTGTGTTCCATTCTTGGCATTGCTGCAGGCGTTGTTTCCGCCGCGCGCCAATACGGTCTGGCGGACAAGGCGATTACCTTTGCCGTGCTTCTGGGGATTTCCATCCCGTCGTTTTTCCTTGGCATGATGATGATCCTGATCTTTGCCGTGAAGCTGCGCTGGTTTCCGGTGTCGGGCATGTGGCCCATCTATGGCGCACGCGATCTCTCAGCTCTGATCAGCCATCTGACCCTGCCCGCGCTGGCGCTGGCGGTGGTTGCGACCGGGGTGATTGCCCGGCTGTCGCGTTCGGCCATGCTGGAGGTGCTGCGGCAGGATTTCATCCGCACCGCGCGGGCCAAGGGCGTCCATGAACGCTCGGTGATCTGGCGCCACGCCCTGCGCGCGGCCATGGTCGGCATCATCCCGGTTCTGGGGGTGCAGGCGGGCTTCGTGCTGTCGGGTGCGGTCTATATCGAAATGGTGTTTCAGTGGCCGGGTGTCGGGCGGATGCTGGTCGATGCCATCCTGAAGCGCGACATCCTGCTGGTGCAGGGCGGCGTGGTCTTTGTGGCGGCCTGTTACGTGCTGTTCAACATCGCGGTCGATGTCGCCCAGAGCATGCTGGATCCAAGGATCAAGACATGAAGAGCTTTCTTTCGCTTCTCGCCCGCAACCGGCTTGCCCTTGGCGGGCTGATCGTGATGGGCGTCGTCGTGCTGCTGGCGCTGGTGACACCGCTGTTGCCGCTGGCCGATCCGGATGTGACCAATACGGCAAACCGGTTCAAATTGCCGCTGTCCGAGGGCGCCTTGCTGGGTACCGATCATCTGGGCCGCGATCTGCTGAGCCGCCTGATGTGGGGCACGCGCCTGTCGCTGGCGGTGGGATTTGCCGCCGCGGTGATCGCCGCCACTCTGGCGCTGCGATTGGCATCGTGGCGGGGTTCTATGGCGGGCGCACCGACAATATCATCATGCGCGGCGTCGATATGCTGATGGCCTTTCCCTATATCCTGCTGGCGCTGGCCATCGTTGCGGCGCTGGGGCCGGGGCTGATGAATGCGTTGATCGCCGTCGCCGCTGTCAATATCCCCTTTTTCGCGCGCAACATCCGCGGCATCACCGTGGGCATCGCGCACAAGGAATTCGTCGACGCGGCGCGCCTGTCCGGCATGACCGACTGGCGGATCATCCTGACCGAAGTGCTGCCCAACGTGATCCCGGTGATCGTGATCGCCATGTCCACCACGGTCGGCTGGATGATCCTTGAAACCGCCGGCCTCAGCTTCCTCGGTCTTGGTTCACAGCCGCCGCAGGCCGACCTCGGCTCGATGCTGGGCGAGGCGCGTGCGGCGCTGATCTCCAACCCGCATACCTCGATTGTGCCGGGGGCGATGATCCTCGTGATCGTCATGGCGATCAACCTTTTGGGCGACGGGGTGCGCGATGCACTGGATCCCCGGCTGAAGTCCGGCGCGCTGTCACGGCCGATGCCGACTACGCGTGTTGAGCGTTCAGGTCCGGTTCCGGCAGCGTCGGATGATGCTCTGCTGGCGCTGCGCGGGCTCAAGACCGAATTCCAGGTCAAGGACCGCGTCTACAAGGCCGTGGGCGGCGTGGATCTGAAGGTTCAGCCCGGCGAATGTCTGGGTGTGATCGGCGAAAGCGGCTCGGGCAAATCCGTCACAGCACTCAGCGTGATGGGTCTGGTGGCCTCGCCCCCCGGCGTGATCACCGGCGGCGCCGTCCACTACAAGGGCAAGGATCTGATTGGTGCCCCCTATGAAACCCTGCGGAGCCTGCGCGGCAGCCGGATCGCATATATCTTTCAGGATCCTTTGGCGACGCTGCACCCCCTTTACACCATCGGCGATCAGCTGATCGAGGCGGTGCGCGCGCACCATCCAACCGACCGGGCCGTGGCGCGTGCCCATGCCATCGAGCTGCTGAAATCGGTGCGCATTCCCAATGCCGAGCAGCGGGTGGACAGCTACCCGCATGAGATGTCGGGCGGCATGCGGCAGCGTGTCGGCATCGCCATGGCGCTGGCCAACGATCCCGAGGTCATCATCGCGGATGAGCCGACCACCGCGCTGGATGTGACGGTGCAGGCGCAGATCCTGTCTCTGCTCGATGACCTGCGGCGCGAACGCGGGTTGGCGATCATCTTTATCACCCATGATTTCGGCGTGGTGGCGCAGATCTGCGATCGGGTCGCGGTGATGTACGCGGGACGGATCGTGGAGGAAGGCCCCAGTGAGGCGATCCTTAACGCTCCGGCGCATCCCTATACGGCGCGGCTGATGGCCTGCGTGCCCGAATTGGGGCAGGGGCGGCGCGAGCTGGCCGCGATCCCGGGGCTGCCGCCTGCGGTTGATCGGCTGCCGCAGGGCTGCGCCTTCGCGGATCGATGCCACAAGGCACAAGAGGGCTGCCGCGCGGCAGATGTCCTGCTTTCCGATCATGGCGCCGACCACCGGGTGCGCTGCATCGCGCCAGAAGACAAACTGCAGGAGGCACGCGCATGACGACGGCTCTGAAACTGACCGACCTCAGCAAGACCTTTCCGGTGGGCAAGCGCCTGTTCGGCCCGGCAAAGGGACTGGTGCGCGCAGTCCAGCCCCTGTCGCTCTCCGTCGAAGAGGGCGAGACACTCGGGATCGTCGGGGAGTCGGGCTGCGGTAAATCCACCCTGGCGCGGATGCTTGTGGGCTTGCTACCGCCCTCTAACGGCACGATCGAAATCAACGGTGCGCCCTTGGACGCCGCCGATCCGGCACTGTTTGGCCGCAAGATCCAGTATGTGTTTCAGGACCCGATCAGCAGCCTCAACCCGCGCAAGACGATCCGGCAAATCATGGAAGCGCCGCTAAAGCACCTGCACGGCATGTCTGCGGCGGAACGTGATGCGCGGATCCGGGAGATCTTTGCGGCGGTGAACCTGCGGGAGGAATTCCTTGACCGCTACCCGCATGAATTCTCTGGCGGGCAGGCGCAGCGGATCGGCATCGCGCGCGCACTGGCGGCGGATGCGCGGATCCTGATCCTGGATGAGCCGGTCTCGGCGCTGGATGTTTCGGTGCAGGCTCAGGTCTTGAACCTGCTGGCTGATCTGAAGCAAAAGTTCGGGCTGACCTATCTGTTCATCAGTCACGATCTGGCTGTGGTCGAGGCTGTCAGCGACCGCGTTGCCGTGCTCTATTTCGGCGCTGTGGTCGAGGTCGGCCCGGCGGAGCAGATCTTTGCCCAGCCGAAACACCCCTACACCAAGCTCTTGGCGGATAGCGCCCCGGTTGTCGGGCGTGCGCTGGTGGCGCCGGAGGGACGCGAGACCGAACTGCCCGATCCGCTGAACCCGCCGCCGGGCTGCGCCTTTAGCGCCCGTTGTCCTTACGCCAGCGCTGAATGCAGGCAGGCGCCGCCGCCGCTTGAGCAGCAATCGGACGGGGTCTGGGCTGCCTGCTATCATCCGCTGTCTGAAACGGCCTGAAACCCTGGCGCGCGGCGCATGGGAGTAGGTCCCTGATAGGGCCAGATAGCCGGGGGTAATATGCGCCCCGCACAGGTTTGTCGTCTGCTGAATTTTTGACGCTACCGCCAATAAAATGAGCACTCACCCGTGGTCGGCGTCCGGCTGCGGCTCTGACGCTGGCCTGCGGCACTGCGGCTGCTTGCGGAGCCAGCAGGGTTCGCCCTAGCGGGAATAATGAGTGCCAGATTGACAGTTGTTGTTGTCGAAGAAGATCGTGATCGTGCAATTGCCGTTGTCGATGCGATCAAGGATACCGCCGAGTGCGATGTCTATGTGATCGGCAATTCCAGTGCCCTGGCGCGCAAGATTGCGGCCCATGATCCCGACATTGTTCTGATCGATATCGACAACCCGACCCGTGACATGCTGGAGGAACTGACGCTGGCCTCCGGGCCTCTGGAGCGTCCGGTGGCCATGTTCGTGTCCGGCCCCGCTGGCGGGTTGGCGCAGACCGCGATCGAGGCGGGCGTATCGGCCTATGTGGTGGACGGTCTGGCGCCGGACCGGATCAAACCCGTTATGGACACCGCCATTGCTCGCTTTCGCATGGTACGCCAGATCCGCAACGAACTGGCCGAAACCCGGCGGGCGCTGGAAGAACGCAAGGTCATCGACCGGGCCAAGGGGCTGCTGATGAAGGCAAAGGGCATTGATGAAGACGCCGCCTATGCGCTGCTGCGCAAGACGGCGATGGATCAGGGACGCCGGGTGCCGGATGTGGCAGAGGCGCTGGTCACGGCTTCGGGGCTCTTGGGATGAAGCGAAGCCACCTGCCTGTCGCCTATATGCCCCTGGTCGACGCTGCGCCACTGATCATCGCGCAGGAAATGGGATTTGCCGAGTCCGAAGGAATTGCGCTGGACCTGATCGCCGCGCCCTCGTGGTCTTCCGTGCGGGATATGCTGGCCTTTGGCCGGGTCGAGGCCGCTCATATGCTGTCACCGGTGCCGGTTGCTATGGCCATGGGGCTGGGCGGGGTGAAGACAGACCTTTCGGCGGTGTCGGTCCTGTCGGTCAATGGAAACGTCATCGGTGTTGGCCGCGCGCTGGAAGAGCGGTTGCGTGACATTGGCTATGGTTTTGATTTCGCCGATCCGGTGAAGGCCGCCGCAGCGCTGGCCGAGGTGCGCTCCGGCCCGGTTGTCTTTGGCGTGCCGTTTCCGTTCTCGATGCATGTGGAATTGCTGCGCTACTGGTGTGAAGGCACTGCCCTTGGGGCTGGGGGGATTGAAATCCGCACGGTGCCGCCGCCGCTGATGGCGACTGCTCTGGCCAATGGCGATGTGGATGCCTTCTGTGTCGGTGAACCCTGGGGATCGGTCGCGGTGGATCAGGGCTCAGGGGCGCTGCTGCTGCCCGGCAAGGCGATCTGGGGCTTTGCGCCGGAAAAGGTACTCGCCGTCAAAACCGAATGGGCCGAGAGCGAACCGGCTCTTCTGGGGCGGATGATGCGGGCGTTGTGGCAGGCTGGGCGCTGGCTGGCCAAACCCGAAAGTCGCAGCACCGCCGGAGAGATCCTGTCGCGCAAGAACTATCTGGATGTGTCGCCGGAACTGATTGACCGAGCCCTATCGGGGCAGTTCACCGTTTCGGATCGAGGCGAGCAGCGCCGGGTCGACAGTTTTGTCGAATTCCACCACGGCGCGGCCACCTTTCCGTGGCGCAGTCAGGCGAAATGGATCGCCCATCGTCTGCAACAATCCCATGAGGCCGCAGCCTCGCCCTCCCTTGATGAGGTCGCCCGGGTTTTCCGCGCGGATCTGCATCGCAGCCTACTGAGCGAAGCCGGAGTGGATATGCCGGGGGCCTCCGAAAAACTGGAAGGTGCGATTCGACACAAAACGGCGGTGGCCTCGACGCGGGGCGAATTGTGCCTGATGCCTGATGCGTTCTTTGATGGTCGGATTTTTGACCCAGAGGCCCTGGATTGATCACTTATTGGGCAGAAATCCCGCCCAGGCCGTCCTGGTTGGGAAAATCCCGATCAGATTTTCGTTTTTTCTTCGCGATCATGCTGCGCTGCCGCAAGATGAGGACATCGGTTCACAACGGGGTGGACCGGTCCGAAATTCTCCCACTGACAGGGATATTCTGAGCAAGGCCGCTCTCGCACCGCCGAAACCATCGGCGCGTAGCGTAGCGGCCTGTTTTGCGTTTGCCCGGTTCCATCCTCCTCCGACCGGGCCTTACCGAAAGGGAAGAAGATGAGAAAACTGATGCTTGGCCTCGTGGCCTCCACCGCTCTGACCAGCCCGGCCTTTGCCGAAGCACTGGAACTTGAAAAAGACGAGTTGACCTTCGGCTTTATCAAGCTGACCGACATGGCGCCCCTCGCCGTGGCCTATGAGCAGGGCTATTTCCTCGACGAAGGCCTGTTCGTCACGCTGGAAGCGCAGGCCAACTGGAAGGTTCTTTTGGATGGCGTCATCGGCGGGCAGCTGGACGGTGCGCATATGCTGGCTGGACAGCCACTGGCCGCGACCATCGGCTTTGGCACCGAGGCGCATATCATCACGCCTTTCTCAATGGATCTGAACGGCAACGGCATCACCGTCTCCAACGAAGTCTGGGACATGATGAAACCGAACATCCCCACCATGGATGACGGTCGTCCGCAGCACCCCATTTCGGCCGAGGCGCTGGCGCCGGTGGTCGAACAGTATAAGTCCGAAGGCAAGCCCTTCAACATGGGCATGGTCTTCCCGGTCTCCACGCATAACTACGAACTGCGTTACTGGCTGGCCGCCGGCGGTTTGCATCCCGGCTATTACAGCCCGGAAAACGTGACCGGCCAGATCGGCGCCGATGTCTTCCTGTCCGTGACCCCGCCGCCGCAGATGCCCGCCACGCTGGAAGCGGGCACCATCAATGGCTACTGCGTGGGCGAGCCCTGGAACCAGCAGGCGGTGTTCAAGGGCATCGGCGTTCCGGTGGTCACCGATTACGAGCTGTGGAAGAACAACCCGGAAAAGGTCTTTGGCATCACCGCCGAGTTTGCCGAAGAATACCCCAACACCACCCGCGCCGTGACCAAGGCCCTGATCCGCGCCGCCATCTGGCTGGATGAGAACGACAACGCCAACCGTCCCGAAGCGGTCGAGATCCTGAGCCGTCCGGAATACGTCGGTGCAGATTACGACGTCATCGCCAATTCGATGACCGGCACCTTTGAGTATGAAAAGGGCGACAAGCGCGAAGTACCCGATTTCAATGTCTTCTTCCGCTACAACGCCACATACCCGTTTTATTCGGATGCCGTCTGGTACCTGACGCAGATGCGCCGCTGGGGCCAGATCGCCGATGCCAAGCCCGACAGCTGGTATGACGAGGTCGCCAAATCGGTCTATCGCCCGGACATCTACCTTGAGGCGGCCAAGATGCTGGTCGACGAAGGCCTTGCCGACAGTGCCGATTTCCCCTGGGACAGCGATGGCTACAAGGCTCCGACCCCGGCCGAGGATATCATCGACGGCATCGCCTTTGATGGCCGCACCCCCAACGCCTACCTCGAAAGCCTGCCGATCGGCCTGAAGGGTGAGCAGGTTGTCGTGGGCGCCGGTGTGGAAGGCTGACCTCTCCTGACCCGGAGAGCGCCTGAAGCGGCGCGCTCCATCTCCCCTCTCTCCGTTGTACCTCCGGTTCCGAAAGGCTCTTCCGATGACCACGACCGACCCCGATTTTGCCGCCGCCGAGGAGCGCGAAGCCCGGCGCGCAAGGCTGTTCACCAAGATCAACACCGCCGACAAATGGTTCCAGGTTCTGGGCCTTGCCTGGATGACTCCGATCCTGAAAGCGGTTGCAGGCGACAATCCACAGGCTCAGGTCAAGGAAATCTGGCGCCTTCTGGCCGTGCCACTTATCGCGATCCTCGCCTTCCTGCTGCTTTGGGGCACATTGGCCCCGAAGGTGCAGACCTCACTTGGCGCGGTGCCTGGCCCCGCTCAGGTCTGGGCCGAGGTTGTGAACCTGCACGAGGATGCGCAGGCCAAGGCGGCCAAGCGCGAAAAATTCGAGGCCATGCTGGCCAAGCGCAACGAGAAACTGATCGCCGCGGGCCGCGCCGATGAAGTGAAGACCGTCGCCTATACCGGCGCGCCGAGCTATTACCAGCAGATCTGGACTTCGATCCGCACGGTGTTCTTTGGCTTTCTGATCGCCACCGCCGTTGCCGTACCGCTGGGCATCGCGGCAGGTCTGTCGCCCACCGCAAATGCCGCCATCAACCCGCTGGTGCAGATCTTCAAACCGGTTTCGCCGCTGGCCTGGCTGCCGATCGTCACCATGATCGTCTCCGCCGTTTATGCGACCAATGACGGGCTGTTCTCCAAGAGCTTCCTGATCTCGGCCATCACCGTGACGCTCTGCTCGCTCTGGCCGACGCTGATCAACACCGCGCTGGGCGTCGCCTCGATCGACAAGGATCTGGTGAATGTCTCCAAGGTTCTGAAAATGAACACCTGGACCAAGATCACCCGACTGGTGCTGCCCTCGGCGCTGCCGCTGATCTTTACCGGGTTGCGCCTGTCCCTGGGCGTGGGCTGGATGGTGCTGATCGCCGCGGAAATGCTGGCGCAGAACCCGGGGCTTGGCAAATTCGTCTGGGATGAGTTCCAGAACGGCTCTTCCAGCTCGCTCGCCAAGATCATGGTGGCCGTCTTCACCATCGGCATCATCGGCTTCCTCTTGGACCGGGTGATGTTTGCGCTGCAGTCCCTGTTCACCTTCACGAACAACCGGTGATCGCCATGGCTATTCTGACATTCGACAACGTCTCCAAAAGCTTTGGCACTGGCACCAGCGCAACCCATGTGCTGAAGAACATCAACCTTGAGGTCGAAGAGGGCGAATTCCTCGTGCTGCTTGGCTTTTCCGGCACCGGCAAGACCACCCTGATCAACCTGATGGCGGGGCTCGACAGCCCGACCAAAGGCACCGTCAGCTTTCGCGGCCAGAAGATCGACGGCCCCGGCCCCGAACGCGGCGTGATCTTTCAAAGCTATTCGCTGATGCCTTGGCTGACCGTGGCGGGCAACGTGCGCCTTGCCGTCGATACGGTCTATCCAAAGATGGCAAAGGCGGAAAAAGACGCGAAGGTCGCCCATTACATCCAGATGGTGGGCCTGTCCCATGCCGCCAGCCGCCGCCCGGCGGAACTGTCCGGCGGGATGCGCCAGCGGGTCAATGTTGCCCGTGCCCTTGCGATGTCGCCCGAGGTGTTGCTTCTGGACGAGCCGCTTTCGGCGCTTGATGCGCTGACCCGTGCCAACCTCGCGGATGAGATCGAGGCGATCTGGGAGGCGGACAAGAAGACTTGTGTCCTCATCACCAATGACGTGGATGAGGCGATCCTTCTGGCCGACCGCATCATCGCCCTCAATCCCGATGGCACATTGGGCGAGGAATTCCGCGTCACCATCCCCCGCCCGCGCGACCGGGTCGAGATGAACCACCACGAGGGGTTCAAGACCCTGCGCAGCCAGGTCACCTCCTACCTGATGGAGGTTGGGATTGAGGCCAAGGTCGAAGGCACCCGCCTGTTGCCGGATGTGACCCCGATTCATGGCCTGCCGTCTGCGGTGGCCAAGGCCCAGGAAAGCGCGACCGAGGAACGCTTCCTCGACTTCTCGCAACTGCACAAGATCTACCCCACGCCGAAGGGGCCGCTCACCGTGGTCGAGGATTTCAACCTCAAGATCAACAAGGGCGAGTTCATCTCGCTGATCGGCCATTCGGGCTGCGGCAAATCCACTGTCCTGACCATGGCGGCGGGCCTCAACCCGATCTCCAAGGGCGCGATCAAACTGGACCGTCGCCACGTGGAGGGTGCCGATCCCGAACGCGCCGTGGTGTTCCAGTCGCCGAACCTCTTTCCCTGGCTGACCGCACGGGAAAACTGCGCCATCGGGGTCGATAAGGTCTATCCGAACGCCAGCCGCGCCGAGCGGCAGGATGTGGTGGAATACTATTTGGAGCGCGTCGGCCTGGCCGATGCGATGGACCGCCCGGCTAGCGACATGTCCAATGGCATGCAGCAACGGGTGGGCATCGCCCGCGCATTTGCCCTGTCGCCGAAATTGCTGCTGCTGGATGAACCCTTCGGGATGCTCGACAGCCTGACCCGCTGGGAACTGCAAGAGGTTCTGATGGAGGTCTGGTCCCGCACCAAGGTGACCGCCATCTGCGTCACCCACGATGTGGACGAGGCGATCCTTCTGGCTGACCGCGTGGTGATGATGACGAACGGCCCGCAGGCCACCATCGGCAAGATCACCGAGGTCGACCTGCCGCGCCCACGCACCCGCAAGGCGCTGCTCGAACACCCAGATTACTACACCTACCGGCAAGAGGTGCTCGATTTCCTGGAAGAATACGAGCATGGCGCGAAACCGAAAAAACCGGCGCTGAGCGCCGTCGCTGCGGAGTGAGAAACATGAAGCAGAAACTCGTGATAATTGGGGCAGGCATGGCCTCGGGGCGGATGCTGGAGCATCTTCTGAACGCGGATCCAAAGGCCTATGAGATCACCCTGTTCAACGCCGAACCACGCGGCAACTACAACCGGCTGATGCTGTCGCCGGTGCTGTCAGGCGAAAAGACCTATGCCGAGATCGTCACCCATGACGAAGACTGGTACGCCGAGAATGGCATCACCTGCCGGTTTGGTGAAAAGGTCCTCGCCATCGATCCCGCGCAGAAAGTCGTGCGCGGTGAAAAGGGCGATGTCGCTTACGACAAGCTGGTCATCGCCACCGGGTCCAACCCCTTCATGATTCCCCTGCCGGGACATGATCTGGCGGGCGTGATCCCCTACCGCGATCTGGAAGACACCGAGGCGATGATGGCCCTGGGCGACCGCCCCGGCACAAAGGCCGTCGTGATCGGTGGCGGCCTGTTGGGGCTGGAGGCGGCAGCAGGCATGGCCGCGCGCGGCGTCGATGTCACCGTCGTCCATATCATGGGTCACCTGATGGAGCGTCAGCTGGATGAGGCGGCCGGATATCTCTTGCGGAAATCGCTGGTTGAGAAGGGGATCAAGGTCCTTTGCCAGGCGAACTCCAAGGAAATCCTGGATGACGGCACCGGCCATGTGAAAGCCCTACGGCTGGAGGATGGCACCGAACTACCCTGCGATCTGTTGGTGATGGCGGTGGGCATCCGCCCCAATATGGCGCTGGCAGAGGCAACGGGCCTTTCCTGCAACCGGGGCGTCGTGGTGGACGATCACATGGTGACCTCGGATCCCGATATCCTTGCCCTTGGTGAATGCGTTGAACACGATGGTGCGCTCTTTGGTCTTGTGGCGCCACTATACGATCAGGCCAAGGTGCTGGCGCAGACCCTTCTGGGGCAAGACGCGCGGTTCGTGAACAAGGAGGTCTCGACCAAGCTGAAAGTGACCGGCTGCGATCTGTTCAGCGCCGGGGATTTTGCGACAGGAGAAGGGCGCGAGGATATCGTTTTCCGCGATCCCGCGCGCGGCGTCTATAAACGGCTGGTGCTGGAAGGCAATCGACTGATCGGCGCTGTGATGTACGGCGATACCGCCGATGGCGCCTGGTTCTACAGTCAGATCAAGGATGGCAGCGATATCGCCGAGATGCGCGATACGCTGATCTTTGGCCCGGCCTATCAGGGGGGCGCCTCCGCGGACCCTTTGTCAGCCGTTGCAGCCTTGCCGGATGATGCGGAAATCTGCGGCTGCAACGGCGTATGCAAGGGCGATATCGTTTCGGCGATCCACGATGGGGCCACGGATCTGGGCGCGTTGCGGGCCTGCACCAAGGCGTCTGCCTCCTGCGGGACCTGCACGGGACTGGTGGAACAGGTGCTGGCCGTCACCCTTGGGGACGACTACGCCGCCCCCACGGCGCAGCCCATCTGCGGCTGCTGTGACCTGACGCACGAAGACGTGCGCCGCCTGATCAAATCACAAGAGCTGAAATCTCAGGCTGCGGTCTGGCAGGAGCTGGGCTGGAAAACCCCCAATGGCTGCCATGTCTGCCGCCCGGCGGTGAACTTCTACCTTCTTGCCGACTGGCCGGTGGAATATCAGGACGATCCGCAAAGCCGTTTCGTCAACGAACGCAAGCACGCCAATATCCAGAAGGACGGTACCTTCTCGGTGGTGCCGCGCATGTGGGGGGGGATGACCACCCCGGACGAGCTGCGCGCCATTGCCGATGCTGCCGAGAAATACAACGTGCCCACCGTGCATGTGACCGGTGGCCAGCGGATCGACCTCCTTGGCGTCAAGGGCGAGGATCTGCCGCATATCTGGGCCGACCTCAACAAGGCGGGCATGGTCTCGGGGCACGCCTATGCCAAGGGGTTGCGCACGGTGAAGACCTGCGTCGGCAAGGATCATTGCCGCTTTGGCACCCAAGACAGCACCGGCCTTGGCATCAAGCTGGAAAAACGCCTCTGGGGCTCATGGTCTCCGCATAAGGTGAAGCTGGCCGTCTCGGGCTGTCCGCGCAACTGCGCCGAAGCCACCTGCAAGGACATTGGCGTCATCTGCGTCGACAGCGGTTACCAGATCGGTGTCGCAGGCGCGGCTGGCATGGATGTGAAGGAAACCGAACGGCTGGCCGATGTGGCAACCGAGGAAGAGGCGCTCGACCTCGCCACCGCCTTCATGCAGCTTTACCGCGAGAACGCCAAATACCTGGACCGGCCCTACAAATGGGTCGCCAAGGTCGGCCTTGATTGGGTGAAGGCCCGCGTCGTGGACGATCTGGAGGAACGCCAGCGCCTGATCGACGCGTTTGAATTGTCGCAAACCATCTATCGCAAGGATCCCTGGGCCAAGGAAGTGGAGGAGAAATCCGCCTCTTATGCCCCCCTTGCCGATCTCACCCTGGAGGCCGCGGAATGAGCTGGATCGATATCGGACATATTGACGAGGTGCCCCTGCGCGGGGCGCGGCTATTGAAAACCCCGATGGGCTGCATCGCGGTCTTTCGCACCGCCGAGGCAGAGGTCTTTGCCGCCTCCAACAGCTGTCCGCACAAGGGCGGCCCGCTGTCCGAAGGCATCGTGCATGGGCAATCGGTGACCTGCCCGCTGCACAACTGGGTCTTTGACCTCAATACAGGAGAGGCGCAGGGTGCCGATGACGGGCGGATCGAAACCTACCCCTTGCGACTTGAAGGGGCGCGCATTCTGATCGATGCCAGTGCCCTTGCCCGGCGGAGCGCCGCATGAGCGCGCCCGGCGGGATCCGCTCCACCTGCCCCTATTGCGGGGTGGGCTGCGGGGTTCTGTTGTCTGAGGACAAGAACGGCGCGCTTTCCGTGCGCGGCGATCCCGACCACCCCGCCAACTTCGGACGGCTCTGTTCAAAAGGCTCAGCCCTGGGGGAAACTCTGGGGCTGGAGCATCGTTTGCTTGCTCCAAAGATAGACGGGCAGAACAGCGATTGGGACACGGCGCTCGATCTGGTTGCGGATCGGTTTTCCCAGACGATCCGCGATCACGGGCCGGACAGCGTTGCCTTCTATGTTTCGGGCCAGCTGCTGACCGAAGACTACTACGTCGCCAACAAGCTGATGAAAGGCTTCATCGGCTCGGCCAATATCGACACCAATTCGCGGCTCTGCATGGCCTCCAGCGTGGCGGGGCACAAGCGCGCCTTTGGCAGTGATACCGTGCCCGGCACCTACGAGGATCTGGACGAGGCCGATCTGGTGGTGCTGGTGGGATCGAACCTCGCCTGGTGCCATCCGGTGCTGTATCAGCGCCTTCTTGCGGCCCGCAAATCACGCGGCACCAAGATTGTGGTGGTGGACCCGCGCCGCACCGCCAGTTGCGACGGGGCGGATCTGCATCTGGCGCTTGAACCGGGGTCGGACGTGGCCCTGTTCAACCACCTTCTGAGGGAGATCGACGCGCGCGGCGCGATGGATCCCGATTTCCTGCAACACACCAATGGGTTCGAAGCTGCGCTCGAAGCTGCCCAGCTTGAGACCCTGTCCCCGACCGGGCTGACAGAGGACGAGGTCCGCGCCTTCTGCGACATGTGGATCGGCACCGAAAAGACCGTCACCATCTACAGCCAGGGCGTCAACCAATCGACCAGCGGCAGCGACAAGGTCAACGCCATTCTGAACTGCCACCTAGCGACCGGGCGCATCGGCAGGCCCGGCATGGGCCCCCTGTCGGTGACCGGCCAGCCCAATGCCATGGGCGGGCGCGAGGTCGGCGGGCTGGCGAATATGCTGGCCTGTCATCTCGATCTGGAAAAACCTGATCACCGCCAGGCGGTGCGCGATTTCTGGCAGGCCCCGCAGATGCCCAAGGCGCCGGGCCTGAAAGCGGTGGACATGTTCCGCGCTGTTGCCGATGGGCGGATCAAGGCGCTGTGGGTCATTCACACCAACCCCGCCGTGTCGATGCCCGACTCCGCCGCCGTGCGCGCCGCGATCAAGGCCTGCCCTTTCACCGTGGTCAGTGACATCACCGAACACAGTGACACCGCACGTCTGGCACGGGTGCTGCTGCCCGCCAGCGCCTGGGGCGAAAAGGACGGCACCGTCACCAATTCCGACCGAACCATCAGCCGCCAGCGCGCGGCCCTGCCCGCACCCGGTGCGGCCCGCCCCGATTGGCAGATCCTCTGCGAGGTGGGCAAACGCATGGGCTGGCACGCGGCCTTTGACTATGAAAGCCCGGTCGAGATCTTCCGTGAATATGCCGCCCTCTCTGGGCTCGCGGGTCAGTTCGGGCGTGATTTCGACATCTCCGGCCTCTCCGGGTTGGAGGCATCAGCCTATGACACCCTTGCCCCCACACGCTGGCCTGTCATCGCAGATCGCAGCGGTGGCCGGTTCTTTGCCGATGGCAATTTCTACCATAGTGACAAAAAGGCCCGGCTGCTGCCGCTGCGCTATCGCCCGCCTGCAGCCAGGACGGGGCCAAAGTACCCCTTCCGGCTGAATACCGGGCGGCTTCGCGACCAGTGGCACACGATGACGCGCACGGGGCTTTCACCGCGCCTTGGCGCGCATATGCCGGAACCCTTCCTTGAGTTGCACCCGGAAGACGCCGCCACCATAGGTATCGTTCCTGCGGATCTTGTGGAGGTGCGCAGCCCCAATGGAAGCGCCATCCTGCGCGCCCGGATCGGCGATGCGGTGCAGCCCGGGCAGGTCTTTGCGCCGATCCACTGGACCGGGGAAACCGCGCCCTCTGGCCGGATC
The DNA here is from genome assembly GCF_041300735.1 of Phaeobacter sp. SYSU ZJ3003. NCBI lineage: Bacteria > Pseudomonadati > Pseudomonadota > Alphaproteobacteria > Rhodobacterales > Roseobacteraceae > Phaeobacter > Phaeobacter sp. SYSU ZJ3003. Next base: position 48,809 of record NZ_PXNU01000015.1, read on the forward strand.
GATGATCTGGTCGCAGCCGAAACCGATCCAGTGTCAGGCCAGCCCGAAAGCAAGGCCAGCGTCGTTGCCGTCCAGAAGATGGAGGCCGCCTGGTATGGTTTCGCGGTCTCGACCCGGCCCATGGCGCCAAACGCCGACTATTGGGCGCTGGCCCCCACCCGTGGCGGCTATCGCGCCGAGATGGCCGGATACGCGCCTGCGCCTGATTGGGAAGAGGAAGCCCGCCGCCTGTTCGATCTGCCCGGCGCCGAAGCTGCCACCATTCTGGACCCCGCACGGGGAACAGCCCGGATCGCCCTGTTCGACAAGGGGCGCCTGCTTGCGGCCCTGTTTGTCGACCGGGAACCGGTGGCGGTGGTGCGGGATTATCTTGCCACGCTCCCGGATGCGGCAGGCACAGAGGTTCTGACCGGTCGCCCCCCGGCGGATGTGCCTGACCCCGGTCCGGTGATCTGCTCCTGCTTCGGGATTGGGATCAACACCATCATCAGTGCCATCGAAACCCAGCACCTGATGACAGTGGAAGCGATCGGTGTCGCACTGGAGGCGGGTACGAACTGCGGTTCCTGCCGTCCGGAACTGGCCGCCATTCTGGCAAGCACCCATCAGCGGGAGGCTGCGGAATGAGCCTGGCCGGTCATGTCGCCACCCTGGGCCGTGGCCCCGGACGCTCCCGCTCTTTGACCCAAGACGAAGCGCGGGACGCCATGACCCTGATGCTGGGCAAGGACGCCGCGCCCGAGGCCATTGGCGCGCTGTTGATGCTCTTGCGCATGCAGGGCGAAACGGCGGAAGAGATCGCCGGTTTCGCGGCTGCCGCACAAGAACAGGCCCCGGCGCTGCCGCGGGTCGACCTCGACTGGCCGTCCTATGCGGCAGGGCGCACGCGTGGGCTGCCCTGGTTCCTTGTCTCGGCGCTGATGGTGGCCCAAAGCGGCAAACGGGTGATGCTGCATGGCTGGAACGGATCCGATCCCACTGTGCGAAACGGTCTTGAAACCCTTGGCATCCCGATTGCCCATACCCCCGCCGAGGCTGAAGCCGCGCTGAACGCAGGGAATATCGTTTATATGCCGCTGGAAAATCTTTGCCCGCCCCTAATGCACCTCTTGTCCCTGCGTGCCGTGCTTGGCCTGCGTTCTTGCGTCAACACGGTGTGCCGGATGCTAAACCCCGCTGGCGCGGCTGCCAGTGTTCAGGGCGTCTTTCACCCCTCCTACCGGCTGTTGCAGGCCGATGCCGCCCAGCGACTTGGCTGGCGATCCCTGACCGTGATCAAGGGGGGCGGCGGCGAATTCGAACGCCACCCGGCAAAGGCGATTGAAACCTTCGGATTGCGGGATGGTGTCCCCTGGCAGGAAACCGAGGCGGCCCGACTGGAAGACACCCGGCGGCTGGCGGACAGCGCCAGGCCGATCAACTCGCTGAAGGTCGCAGTCAGCCCCGCCGCCCTGCCGCGTTTCGAATCCGAAATCATCCTCGGCACGGCTCATCTTGCCATGGACACGCTGGGCTGTGCCAACAGCCCCTTGCACTTTCCCGACGGTACTCTCGCGTCGACATCTCTGCCCGTCACAGCCTGAAAGGACATCACATGACATTGCTGCAACGGCTGTTTCACATCCCCCTTTTTGGCCCGGCGCAAACACTTGCTCTCGCTTCAGGGCCTGCCTCCCTCATCCTGGCGCGGGTGGGCCGCACGCTGGACCGGATGACAGCCCAGCTTAGCGCCCCTTCCACGCCGAAGGAGCGGCAGGCAAAAGGTCATATCGCCTTGGTCGGGGCAGGGCCGGGGGCGGCGGACCTTTTGACCCTGCGCGCGGTCAAACGCCTGCAGCAGGCCGACGTGATTTTCTACGACCGCCTGGTTGAGCCCGAAGTGCTGGAGCTTGCCCGGCCCGGTACCGAAATGGTCTTTGTCGGAAAACATGTCGGGGCGCACAGCTGGCCGCAGGAGAAGATCAACCGCGTGATCGTAACCGAAGCTCTGAAAGGACGCCGCGTTGTGCGGCTGAAATCCGGCGATCCCGGCATCTTTGGCCGCGCCAGCGAAGAGATGGAGGCGGCGGATGAGGCGGGCATCCCGGTTGAGCTGGTGCCTGGCATCACTGCAGCCTCAGCCGCTGGGGGGGCGCTGGGGCGCAGCCTGACCAGTCGCGGTGTTGCCAATGCGCTGGTGCTGACTACGGGCACCGGCTGTGCCAGCGATCCTTTTCCCGATTGCACCCGCCTGTCGGGACCGGGCACGACGACGGCCTTTTACATGTCGGTTCGTCAGGCGCGGCGGCTCGCGGATCAGTTGATGCAGAAAGGCCTGCCTGCGGACAGCCCCGTTGACATCGCGGTGGAGGTCTCCAAACCCGGGGAGCGGCATTTTGCTGCCACTGTCGGCTCTTTGGCGGATGTTATCGCGGCCTGCCACATCACCGGTTGCGCGATCCTGCTGGTCACCTGGCCAGAGGACGGGGTGCCCACAGTGCAATCGCAAACGGCGGCGGGCCAGACCGCCGAGGGTCCAAAGGCCGTGGCGGTTGTCTGATCTTCAGGCCCAGTCCAGCGGCGTGATGTCAAAGGACTTGATCCGCGAATAGAGCGTCGTCGGTTTAATCTGCAATAGGGCGGCGGCGCCGGTCGGGCCGGAGACGCGCCCACCCGCTTCGCGCAGGGCGGCGATGATATTGTCCCGGACCATCTCCTGCATTCTGGCCTCGGTATGGAACCTGGTGCCGGGTGCCGGGGCGTCTTGGGTCGTGCCGGAGAGTTCGATGACCAGCTTGCGATCCTGCGAGACGATGGCGGCGCGCTCCATCGCATTGTGCAATTCGCGCACATTGCCGGGCCAGTCATAGGCCTGCATCTGCTGCATCACCCGTTCGGTGATCACCGGCACCGGCCGGTTCAGCCTGCGGCAGGCGATCTTCAGCAGGTGTGCGGCCAGCAGCGGAATGTCTTCGCGGCGGTCGCGCAGTGGCAGGCAGTTGATGGGAAAGACGTTGAGGAACAGAAACAGATCCTCGCGGATGCGCCCGGTGCGGCGCACTGTCTCCTCAGCCAGCGAGGTCGCCGCGATCACCCGGATATCGAGCGGCTTTTCCCGGGTATCGCCCAGCCGGGTGACGGATCCGCTTTGCAGGGCGTGTAGCAGCTTGCCCTGAATTTCGACCGGCAGTTCCTCGACATCGTCGATGAACAGGGTGCCGCCGTGGGCCAGTTCCAGCTTGCCGGGCTTGTCGCGCATGGCGCCGTTCGGGGCGCCGCGCATCTGGCCGAACAGCTCGGCCTCGACCTCCTCGGGGGCGACGGAGCTGCATTTGAAATGGATCAGCGGCCGCCGGGCGCGGGGGCTGGTCTTGTGGATTTCGGTGGCGACCAGCGATTTCCCAGTGCCGGTTTCGCCGCTGATCAGGACAGTCGCCGTTGTCTTGGCCACCAGATCGATGCGGGCCACGATCTGCCGGATGGCGGGCGAGGATCCGATGATGTCGTGATGGGCGCGCTCTGATGTGATTGCCTCCTGCAGATAGGCGTTTTCCTGTTCCAGCCGGTCACGCAGCGCCGCGACCTCCTCCATCGCCTCGCGCAGCTTGCGTTCGCTTTCCTTGCGTTCGGTGATGTCGCGAAAGATCACCACCGCCCCAACCAGCACCTTCTGATCGTAGATCGGGGTCGAAACATATTCGACCCGGATCGGCTTGCCATCCTTGCGCCAGAACACTTCGTCCTCGATCCGGTGGACCTGTTCGAAGCGGAAGGAACGGTAGATCGGGCATTGCTGTGACGGGTAGTGTTCGCCGTTGAGGTGATGATGGTGGATCATCGAGTGGATGTCCTTGCCCAGCAAATCTTCGGAGGTCCAGCCCAGCATCTCACGCGCGGCGCGGTTGACGAATGTGGTCTTGCCCTCGGCGTTGACACCGTAGATGCCTTCGCCTGCAGCGTTGAGGATCAGCTGGTTCTGGCGTTCCAGCTCGGCAAAGAAACCTTCGGTGCGTTTCCAGTTCACAAGGCCCGCGCGAAAGGTTTCCGCCAGCGCAGCAGTTTCGGCGCGCTGATCAAGGGCGCGCAGATCGGTCAGCGCCAGGATGATCCAGCCGTCCTGTCCCGGTACCGGCTGCGCCCGAAGTTCGCAGTTCAGCGCGCTGCCGTCCCCGGCCCGCAGGGTAACGTCGCGGGTCCAGCTTGCGCCGCGATGGTCCACTTCTTCGAGGAACACGACGAAGCGGGGCATGTCCTTGCCCAGATAGTGTGAGAAGGGCAGGGGCGCGCTACCGTCGTGCCCGTTTCCGAGGAGCCGGGCAGCGGATTGGTTCCAGTCGACCACCCGGTCTTCCGTGGTGTCGAGGACAAGCATGGCCTCGGGAATCGACTGCAAAAGGGAATCGGCGTTGAGAAGATCAAGTGACATGGGGAAAGGTTAATCGCTGCCGCAGAGCGGTCTAAACGAAATTTCGTAATTTATGATATGTCGTAATTTATCGCGGTTCTAAATTCACCTAAGATGCTGATTTGTATATTTTTTGTTTGCTGCACAAATGTTGGGCGGCTGCTTTTTTTGTCCCGTGGCGGCTGTCAGAGTTTACGAAACATTGACTGAAAGGGGACACCCATGACGACAAAGAGCCTTGGAAATCCGTTCTCGGATAAGACCGATCTGCGACACGGCGCCGATTGCGGCTGCGATGGATGCCTGTCCGGACACGGCCATGACAAGGGCCACACCGAGCCGCAGCACATGTCCTCTGACGACATGATGGAACGCGCCGTCGAAAGCGCCATCGTGCGCTCGGTCTTCGGGCATAATGACATCGGTCGCCGCTCTTTCATGGGCATGCTGGGCGGCAGCACTGTGGCTGCGGCGCTGGCTTCGGTGTTTCCGATGGAGCAGGCCAAGGCTGCGATCCTTGACGAGCTGGGTCCGCCGGAAAAATCCGATCTCAACATCGGCTTTGTGCCGATCACCTGCGCCACCCCGATCATCATGGCGCAGCCGATGGGGTTCTACGAACGTTACGGCCTCAATGCGCAGGTCATCAAGACGGCTGGCTGGGCCGTGGCCCGCGACAAGTCGCTGTCGGGGGAATATGACGCCAGCCACATGCTGACGCCGATGCCGCTGGCAATGACGCTGGGCGCCGGATCCATCGCCGAACCCTACATCATGCCCGCGGTCGAGAACATCAACGGTCAGGCCATCGTCCTGTCGAACGAACATCTGGACAAGCGTGACCCGAAACAGTGGAAAGGCTTCACCTTCGGCGTGCCGTTTGAATATTCGATGCACAACTTCCTGCTGCGGTATTACGTGGCCGAACACGGGCTGGACCCGGATGTGGATATCCAGATCCGCGTGGTGCCGCCGCCGGAGATGGTCGCCAACCTGCGTGCCGGCAATCTTGATGGCTACCTGTCGCCAGACCCGTTCAACCAGCGCGCCGTCTGGGAAGGCATCGGTTATATCCACATGCTGACCAAGGACATCTGGGAAGGTCACCCCTGCTGCGCCTTTGCCGCGCCGTTGTCCTTTGCGACCGAATTGCCGAACACATACGGCGCCCTGCTGAAATCGATCATCGACGCCACGCAATACGCGTCAAACCCCGAAAACCGCAAGGAAATCTCTGAAGCCATCGCACCGACCAACTATCTGAACCAGCCGGTTCCGGTGATCGAACAGGTGCTGACCGGCACCTATGCCGATGGTCTGGGCGAGGTTCAGCGCGTGCCCGACCGGATCGATTTCGACCCCTTCCCCTGGCATTCCATGGGGGTCTGGATCCTGACCCAGATGAAACGCTGGGGCTATATCGAAGGCGACGTCGATTACAAAACGGTGGCCGAGCAGGTCTATCTGGCCGCCGACGCCAAGAAGGTGATGAACGATCTCAGCTACGAGGCGCCCGATGTCACCTACAAATCGCACACCATCATGGGCAAGACCTTCGATCCGGCCAAGCCCGAAGAATACGTGTCCAGCTTTGCGATCGGAAAGGGGTAATCCATGTTGGATAACCTTTCAGTCAATCAGCGCGCGGTGATCCTGTCCGTGGTGATGCTGGTGGTGGGCCTCCTGATCTGGGAGGCCGCCATTCCCGCCCACAAGGCCGCGTCCGAGTTGACGGAATACGAGCGGCTGACCGGCGGCGGTGCCCCCAAGGCCGGGGTGCCCCCGCCAAGTCAGGTGATCGCCAAGGCCTGGGAACAGCTATCGAACCCCTTTTATGATGCAGGCCCCAACGACAAGGGTATCGGCATCCAGATCGGCTATTCCATCTACCGGGTGCTGACCGGCTATCTGATGGCGGCGCTGATCGCGATCCCGCTGGGTTTCCTCATCGGGATGAGCCAGGTCGCCTACAAGGCCTTCAACCCCTTCATTCAGGTGCTGCGCCCGATTTCGCCGCTGGCCTGGATGCCGCTTGCGCTCTTCATCATTCAGGACAGCGAGGCCTCGGCGATCTTCGTGATCTTCATCTGTTCGATCTGGCCGATGCTGCTCAACACCGCCTTTGGCGTTGCCGGGGTGCGCGAGGACTGGGTCAATGTGGCCCGCACCCACGAACTGGGCGCTTTGCGCACCGCCTTTACGGTGATCCTGCCTGCGGCGGCGCCGACCATCATCACCGGTATGCGGATCTCCATCGGCATCGCCTGGCTGGTGATCGTTGCGGCAGAGATGCTCGTGGGGGGAACCGGCATTGGCTACTACGTCTGGAACGAGTGGAACAATCTCGACCTGACCTCCGTCATCTTCTCGATCCTCATGATTGGCGTTGTTGGCATGTTGCTGGATGCCGCCTTTGGCGTCCTGCAGCGCGCCGTCGCCTACGCCGAATAGGAGCATTCCAATGCCTAAACCCTTTCTCAGTATCGAGCGTCTGACGCAGAAATTCCCCGACGGTCAGGGGGGCACCCTGACCGTTTTCGAAAACGCCACCTTTGGCATCGAAAAGGGAGAGTTCGTCTGCATCCTTGGCCACTCTGGCTGCGGCAAGTCGACGATCATGAACATCCTTGCTGGGTTGGCTGAGCCGACTTCGGGCGTGGTCAAGATGGATGGCACCGAGGTCTCCGGCCCGTCGCTGGACCGCGGGGTGGTGTTCCAGAACTATTCGCTGCTGCCCTGGCTTTCGACCCTGAAGAACGTCACCTTTGGTGTAAAGGCGCGCTATCCCGACTGGTCCAAGGCCAAGGTCGAAGAACACGCCCGGGAATATCTGGCCATGGTCGGGCTTGAAGGCGATGTCGTTCAGCGCAAGCCGAGCCAACTGTCGGGTGGTATGCGTCAGCGGGTCTCCATCGCGCGGGCCTTTGCCAACCATCCCAAGCTGTTGCTGCTGGATGAACCCTTTGGCGCGTTGGATGCGCTGACCCGGGGCACCATTCAGGACGAACTCCTGAAGATCTGGGGCGGGACCGAGCAGACAGTGTTCATGATCACCCATGACATCGACGAGGCGATCTTGCTGGCTGACCGCATCCTGCTCATGACCAACGGTCCTTTTGCCCGTGTGGCGGAGTCGGTGGAGATCACCATCCCGCGTCCGCGCAGCCGTACCGAGATCGTCGAACATCCCAACTACTACGCCATCCGCAACCACCTGGTGCAGTTCCTTGGCCAGAGGTCGAAAGAACTGGCCGGACAGAAAAGCGACGATCCCGATCAGCGGCCCGAAACCGTGCGGATCGACAAAACTGCGGCAGAACCCGCCACCGAAGCCGCACCAGAACCGGAACCGGCCCGCCACCTACAGGCGGTCAACGACTGACAGGTCGGCGCGGCCGACTGAAGACAAATCAGGAGGACAACAGATGAAAGATACTTTTGAGGTGCCCACGATGATGAGCAAAGAAGACGTGACGATGATGATCCTCTCGGCCAAGAAACAGGCCGGGATGACCTGGGAAGGCATCGCCGAAAAGATCGGCATGTCGCCGGTCTGGACCCATTCGGCCTGCATGGGCATGAATGGCTTTCCCAAGGACAAGGCCGAAGCGCTGGTGACGGCCCTTGCCCTGCCGCAAGAGGCGGTCTCGGTTCTGGAAGAGCCGCCGACCAAGGTCTGGGAACAAGCCATCCCCACCGATCCCTGCATCTATCGACTGTACGAAATCGTCGGCGTCTACGGCCCGACCATCAAGGCGCTGATCGAAGAGAAATTCGGCACCGGCATCATGTCAGCCATCGATTTCGACATGCAGGTGATCCGCGTGCCCCATGAAAAGGGCGACCGGGTGAAGATCGAGATGTCCGGCAAATACCTCGGCTATAATTCCTGGTAAGCCGTCAATCGGCCCATGTGCATTGGAACATGGGCCGCAGAAACCGCCGCCCCGGCCGTTCCACCCGATCCTCTTCCCGGGCAGGATGGTCGGGGTGGTCTATTTTGGATCAGTGGTTCAGCTGCGCGCGCAGCTCTTCTGCCTCGCGGCGGGCATCGCGCAGACCTTCCATGGCCGCGCTCAGCTCGGCTTCTGTCTGGGTCAGCTGGTTGGTCAGTTCCGCTTCGCGTTGTTGCAGGTAGGTGATCGCCTGATCGCGTGTCTCTTCGGCCTCGTGCAATTCCTGGCTCATCCGGTCCAGATCGGCGACGTCGCTTTGCTTGACGCGGGTGAAACGGTGCACCAGCCAATTGGCGAACCAGCCCATCGCGAAGGCGGCAAACAGGATGATTGCGGTGGTGAGGATGAACTCTGTCCTGTTCATTGGCCCGATGTCTCCTGTTCTGTGTCGCCGGTCTCGGTGTCAGCCGCCTGCGCGTCGTCACCTTGCGTATCGTCAGCCTGGGTTTCGGTTTGCGTATCGGCCTCGGCGTCGCTGTCAGCCTCAGTGCTTTCGGCCTCTGCTGCTGTCTCCTCCACGGGCGCTGCGGCGCTGTCGAGGGTGCTTTCCTCGCTCTCGCCAGTCGTCGGCAGCAGCAGGCGGAAATCGATGCGGCGGTTGGCTTCGCGGCCTTCCTCGGTGTCGTTCGAGGCGATCGGGCTGCTTTCGCCAAATCCGCGCGCGATATAGGTCGAGGTCAGGATCCGCCGCGCCCGCAATTCGTTGAGCACCGATTGCGCCCGCGCCTGGCTGAGGTTCTGGTTCATCTCCTCGCGGCCTTGGCTGTCGGTGTGGCCTTGGATTTCCAGCCGTATCGGGCCGCATTTCTCAAGGATCGCGGCGATCTTGTCGATGATCACGTTGCTGCCGACCTCCACCGTGGCCGAGCCGGGTTCAAAGGTGATCTTGCCATTCTCTAGCTGTACGCTGGTCAGTGCCGCCTGACACAGCTCCGGCGCCATCGGTTGATCCTTGGGCGCGGGCGGCTCTTCATAGGAGATGTCGAGCTCATAGTCTTCGGCCTCGCCCAGTTTGGCGGACAGGAACTTGGCAATCTCGGAGGAGGCATCCTTGCGGTAGCTCATGCCGCGCAGGGTCAGATCCTCTGGCGTGACGCTGACCGCGCCGCGCTCCAGATAGGAAAGCGCCTCAAGCCCGGCGAGCACCCGCACCGGCCAATCGGCAGGCAGGCCTTCGGCCACCCGCGCCGCGGTATAGACGCTGTCGGAGCCGAAGCGCGCCTTGGCATAGCTGTCGGCGATGGTGCGGGTGGCGGCATCGGTGATGCGCCCGCGCAGCTGCACCTGCCCTTCTGGGCTGAGCGTGGCGGTGAATTCGGGCGGTCCGGCAGCGGCATCGGTTTCCGGCATAGGCAGCACCGCGTGCAGGGCAAAAACCTGCGGCAGCGCGGTTTCCAGCTCTCCCACCACCGTGTCGAACTGTGCCTCCGGCGTGCCTTCGGCGGCGACAAGGGTGATATCGGCATTGGCGATGGTGACAGAGCCCTGCCCCAATTCCGCAAGGCTCTGAATGCTGAGTTCGGCGGCATCGGCCCATGTGGGCGAGGGAACCCCCATGCCAATCACGCAGTCGGCCTCTCCCTCCAGCCCGGCAGCGCGGGCGGCGGACAGGATGCGGGCGCGGCTTTCCTCGTCCTCGGCTGAGCAGGCATCGAACCGGGCACCGCTTTCGGAAATCAGGAACCGCAGGGTAAAGGGCGTGATCACCGGGCGCGGTGCCGCAATATCAAGGCTGAGACGGATCTGCGGCGGTGCCATCCTGCTCAGCTGGCGTTCAAAACTGTCGCGTTCTTCGGCGCTGTCGGCGATTGCGGTTACCGAAACCGCGCCTGCCTCAACCGAGATCTTGGAGCGCGGCAGCAGTTCCAGCGCTGCGACGGCGAATTTCAGCGCCGGGTCCCAGCCATCGGGGAGCGGGTAATCCGCGGTTTCCAGAAGATCGGCGACCTTCTTGTTGTTGTCGTCGGCGATGCGGTCCAGCTGTCCGACCAGCGTCTCGCGCGAGGCGGACAGCGGGATCAACCCGCTGATTGAAATCCCCCGATCATTGCGCAGGATTTCCGCCGAAAACCGCGGCGGCGCCAATCCGTCCGAGGGCGGCACCGTGATATCGTCGATCACCCGCGCCGCATCGACAATGCTGCCCGCCAGAGAAATCGCTGCAAATCGGGTGGCCTCATCCGGGGCGGTGCCCTGCAGGGTCACCCGCAGCCCGTCGGCGGTGACCTCGGCCCAGTGCAGGCCCGCAACATCCAGAGACCGGCGCACTTCGCGCTCGCTGCCACGCTCGACGGCTGTGACGGCAAACCCCGCTGCGATCAGGCTCAGCCCTGCCGCCGCGGCGAAGGACAAAGTCGGGATCAGAAACGAAGACAGGCGCATTGCAACAGCATTCCCAGATACGGTTGGGCTCTGTCATACAGGCCAGCGGCGGCCTGTTCAATCACACGAAAGTGGCCACGGCAAAGAAGATCAGCGGAATCAAGCCGGTATCGCGGTTGAGCCGGAACAGCTTCAACAGGCGGGGGTTGTTTTCGGGATCAAATACGCGCAATTGCCAGGTCATGTGCCAGCCCATAGCCCAGGGACCGGCAAGCGCAATCAGCAGGGTCAGCAGATTGGCATCGACATGTGCGGCCAGCACCACGGCAAGGGCCATCAGGCCCACGGTTGCCACGATGAAGCGGCGCAGCCAGCTGGGGCTGTTGTCGCCAAACAGGCGGGCGGTGGATTTGACGCCGATCAGCGCGTCGTCCTCGGTGTCCTGATGCGCATAGATGGTGTCATAAAACAGCGTCCAGGCAATCCCCGCCAGATAGAGGATGACCGGCGGCCAGGCCAGCGATCCGGTATGCGCCACCCAGGCCAGCATGGCGCCCCAGTTGAAGGCCAGCCCAAGGAAGATCTGCGGCCACCAGGTGAAGCGTTTGGCAAAGGGGTAGACGGCAACTGGCAGCAGCGCCAGCACGCCCATGCCGATGGCAGCCCAGTTGAAGGTCATCAGGATGCCAAAGGCCACAAGCGCCTGCGCGCACATCCAAGTCACCGCGCCGCGCACGGTCACCTGTCCGGATGGGATCGGTCGTGATCGAGTACGCTCGACCGCGCCGTCAAAGTTGCGGTCGGTGATGTCGTTCCATGTGCAGCCCGCACCGCGCATCAGCCAGGCGCCAAGCCCACAGGCGACAAAGATCCAGGCGTCCTGCCAGACCGGGGTGTCATCCCAGAGGATGGCCAGCGCCAGACCCCACCAGCAGGGGATCAGCAACAGCCATGTGCCGATCGGGCGGTCTGCGCGGCTCAGCCGCAGATAGGGGCGCGACCAGGCGGGCGCGTGGGTGTCCACCCAATTCCCCTTGACCGCATCTGCGACCTGACCATCTGGTGTTGGCGATTGCCCTTGCATATGTAGGACCTCATGAGTGCGAAGATCAGACTGTATGTAGAGCACCCCTTGGGGGCAGGGCAAACCATTCCTTTGGACCGGGATCAGGCGCATTACCTCTTTGGGGTGATGCGGCAGGCTGTCGGCGCCAAGGTGGCCCTGTTCAACGGGCGCGATGGAGAATGGCTGGCCGAGGTGGCCGAAGCGGGCAAACGCGGCGGGGTTTTGAGCTGTCTTGAGCAGACGCGCCCCTTGCAGATGCCGCCAGACCTGTGGCTGATTTTTGCCCCGATCAAGAAGGCGCGCACCGATTTTATCGTCGAAAAAGCCGCCGAGATGGGCGCGGCGCAGATCATGCCGGTGCAGACCGACTTCACCAATTCCGAGCGTATTCGCCAGGACCGGCTACAGGCCCACGCGGTGGAGGCGGCCGAGCAATGCGGTGGTACCTTCGTTCCCGAGGTGACGGATCTGCAGAAACTCTCGCGCCTGCTGGATCACTGGCCGCAGGAGCGTCAGTTGATGTTCTGCGACGAGGCCGAGGTGGGGCAGAGGCTGTTTCTGGATCGCGTCGAGGGTGGCGGCCGTCCGGGGGCGGGCGGACGCTGCCCGGCCTATCGTCCGGGCGAAGTCTCTCAGCCAGGGTCTTGGGCCATCCTCATCGGTCCCGAAGGCGGTTTCTCTGAGGCTGAGCGCAAGCGTCTGCACGGGATGCAGCAGGCCCATGTGGTCAGCCTTGGCCCGCGGATCCTGCGCGCCGACACCGCAGCGGTGGCGGCAATGACCCTGTGGCAGCAAAGCCTCGGGGATTGGTAACATGGTCTGGCGCGCCGCCCGCGCGGCTGACATTCCGCCGGTAGAGCGCCTGCTGCGCCAGCATTTGCAAAGCTCGATGTTCCTTCTGGGCAACCTGAAGGATCCCGGCAATGGGCAGGCGATGGATCTTTGGGTGCGGGATGACCTCTCGGGCGTCATTGGTCTGACAGAGGCGGGCATGGTGCTGATGCAGGCGCCCCACGCGCGCGCCGAAGACTGGCAGGCTGCATCGGTGCTGTTGGCGGGACGCAGCATCGCGGGCTGCGCCGGAGACACCGCACAGCTGCGCGCCTTTCTCGCCGCCAGTGATTTTGTCTCCCGCCCGACCCGGCTGGATGAAGACGAGCCGGGGTTCTCCCTTGACCTTGACCAGCTGGAAATACCGAAGGCCGAACAGGCGGCGCTGATCCCTCTGGCCGCGGCGCCGCGCGATCTGGTGCTGGACTGGCGGGCGGCCTATCATCGCGAAGTCTTGGCAACTGGGGCGGATGTCAGTGAAGAACAGGCGGCGCAGGATATTGCCGGTTACCTCGATCGTGACAGTCACCGGGTTCTTGTTATTGCAGGCCAGCCGGTTGCCATGACAGGGTTAAATGCCCAGATACCGGAGGTGGTGCAAATCGGTGGCGTCTATACGCCGCCGGGTTTGCGGGGCAGGGGGTTGGCCCGCCTTGCCGTCGCCCTGCATCTGGACGAGGCCCGCAAGGCCGGGGCGCAGCGGGCCGTGTTGTTCGCCGCCAGCCCGGCAGCAGCGCGCGCCTATGAGGCAATCGGGTTCCGGCCCGCTGGATCATTTTCTCTGGTGCTTTTTGCCCCGGAACAGGAGGTGCCATGAGTTTCATCCGACCCGAAGCACAGGCCAGCCTGTGGCGCTGGCGCGAGCTGATCGTCGCGGCGCTGATGCTGCTGGTGGGGCTGAAGTGGGCTTTCACCTCCTATGGATTTACCGCCATGACCGGCTGGGCGCTGATCGCGGTCGGGCTGGTGCTGGCCGTGGTAGGCGCGCAGCGGTTGCGCTTCCGGCTGGGCGCGGGCGGGCCGGGTGTGGTCCAGGTGGACGAAGGGCAGATCGCCTATTTCGGCCCTCTCACAGGTGGCGCCGTTGCGGCCTCTGAAATCGAACGGCTGCGGCTGGATCATACTGCGAAACCGCCCCATTGGGTGCTGGAGCAGCCGGGGCAGCCGCCGCTGGCGATCCCGGTGAACGCCGAAGGTCACGAGGCACTGTTTGACGTCTTTGCCAGCCTTCCGGGGCTGCGCACGGAACGGATGCTGGCCGAGCTGCGCAAGGCCGGTGCTCACCAGGTCGTGATCTGGGAGCGCATCCCAAGCCGACCCACCCACCAAAGGCTGCATTGACACCGGCGTCGTTTGGCCCCACTTCTGACCGCCGAAAACAGCGAAACAACAGGACGGAGTGCCCGGCATGTCCATTCCCCAGTCCGGCGGCGGACCGATCGAACGCCACGAACAGATGGCCGAATACCTGGCCTCCGGCTGTAAACCGAGCGCCGACTGGCGCATCGGCACCGAGCACGAGAAGTTCGGCTATTGCAAGGATACGCTGAAACCGCTGCCCTACGCCGGTCAACGCTCGATCCAGGCGGTGCTGGAAGGGCTGCGCGACCGCTATGGCTGGTCGCCCGTCACCGAAGGCGGCAACCTCATTGGCCTGACCAAGGATGGCGCCAACGTCAGCCTTGAACCCGGCGGGGCGCTGGAGCTTTCGGGCGCGCCTCTGGAAACCATTCACGAGACCTGCGACGAGGTAAACGCCCACCTGCGCGAGGTGAAGGAAATCGCCGACAAGATTGGCGTCGGTTTCATCGGCCTTGGCGCCGCTCCGATCTGGACCCATGACGAGATGCCGCTGATGCCCAAGGGGCGCTACCGGCTGATGAACGATTACATGGCCAAGGTCGGCACCATGGGCCGGGACATGATGCGCCGCACCACCACGGTGCAGGTGAACCTTGATTTCGCCTCCGAAGCCGACATGGTGCAGAAACTGCGCGTCGCCCTGGCGTTGCAGCCGGTGGCCACTGCGCTGTTTGCCAATTCGCCATTCTTCGAAGGTAAACCGAACGGCCACAAGTCCTGGCGCAGCAAGATCTGGCGCCATCTCGACGATGCCCGCACCGGCATGCTGCCCTTCGTCTTTGAAGAGGGCATGGGATTTGAACGCTACGTGGAGTATGCGCTCGATGTGCCGATGTATTTCGTCTACCGCGATGGTGAATACATCAACGCGCTGGGTCAATCCTTCCGCGACTTCCTCAATGGCAAACTGCCCGCGCTGCCCGGTGAAACCCCGACGCTCAGCGACTGGGCCGACCACCTGACCACCGCCTTCCCCGAGGCGCGGATCAAGAAATACATGGAGATGCGCGGCGCCGATGGCGGCCCCTGGCGCAGGCTCTGCGCGCTGCCGGCCTTTTGGGTGGGTCTGATGTACGACCAAAACAGCCTCGATGCGGCCTGGGATCTGGTCAAGGGCTGGGATGCGGAAACCCGCGAGGCCCTGCGTGTGGGCGCGGCGGAACAGGCGCTGCAGGCCGAGGTCGGAGACATCAAGATGCACGATCTGGCGCGTCAGGTGCTGGAGATTTCCGAGGCAGGCCTCAAGGCGCGCGCCCGTCCCGGCGCTGGTGGCATGGTCCCGGACGAGACGCATTTCCTGAATGCACTGAAGGAAAGCATCGACAGCGGCAAGGTCCCGGCAGATGAGCTGCTGGAGCATTACCACGGCGACTGGAACGGCGATCTGACCCGGATCTACGCCGAATACAGCTACTGATCCTGCAGCGTTGCATCCGGTCATAGCACCGGTTTGGTGAGCATAAGCCAGAGAATTCCCAAAACCGCTGCAAAGGCGGGCCAGCCACAAGCGTACCACCAGCGAAAAAGCTGGTGGTAGCGTGCGGGCAATGGCCTGCCTGCAACATGGGCAGCGCGGGCCAGATCGCGCAGCCGGATCTGGATCCAGACCACCGGCAGCCAAAAACAGCCGACCAGCACATAAAGGCCGAGCGACAGGACGACCCAACCCTCGGTCAGGGGCCACCCGGCCTGTTGCGTCAGCAAGTATCCAGTGATGGGTTGCAGGATTGCGGCGGTTGCGGTGAAGACCCCATCGGCCAGCACCACGATGCCCGAGACATGGGCGATCAGCGCCGGATCCCGGCTGCGGTTCGAGATCAGCATGAAGAAGGCAATGCCTGCGCCGGAGCCAAGAAGGACGGTTGCACCGATCACATGCAGGAAAAGAAGAAGGTCGTAGGTCATCTTTCCTCCATCAGCAGCCAGACCATGACGGCCAGCACCATGCCCGGCAGGACCTTGACCATCGGCCCCAATGGATCGCCCCACAGATCCGGGGCGATGAGGGCGCTGCCCATGAGGTAAAGGGCAGAGAGGGAAATCATGGACAGGGCGGTGGGTCTGCTCCAGCGCCGCCAGAGGATGCCTAGGCCCAGACAGATGTCCGTTGCTGCGCCGCCCAAGACGATGGGTGCAGCTAAACCATGCGGCAGGGCGCGATCCGTCAGTACGGCCATAGCGCCAGCGAGGTCAGCCAGTGCGATCAGGCCGGACAGGGTCCAGAACAGCGCAAGCACCGCAATGGCCAGCGGCAGAGCGAGATACGCGCGGGCAAAAATCCTGTCCTGCCGCGTGGCCGGGATACTGCGCAGCGTTGCTGTGAGGGATCGGCAGGGGGAACCTCCGGCGGCTGTCCAGTTCTGTGGATCGCCAGCTATTCCGTCTTGCAAGGCGCTAAGGGCGGTACTGCGCAGGGGCGCGCGCCAGCCGAGGTGCCCCAGAAGATCCGCAACCGCTCCAATGGGTTTGAGAATGCGTTGATCAAGGGGCAAGGACCAGCGCGCGGGCGGGTATCCCAGCCAGCTCCGCATGGCTTGCAGCAGTTCGGGGAAGCTGCGGCTCTCCTCTTCGGTGAGATCCGCAAGGGTGCCAGCGGGCACCTCGGAACGGGCGGCCATGCAGATGGCTTGGGTCAGATCGTCGATATGGACCGTCTGGATCTGGGTCTTGGGGAAGAGACGGGGGGTCACGGCGGGCAGCGCCGCCGCTGCGCGCAGCAGCGCGGTGCCGCCATAGGCCTCGGGTGCCAAGACAAGCGTAGGGCGCAGGATGACCCAGTTGTGATAGCGTGCCGCGATCAGCGCATCGCCCCGCGCCTTGGTGCGGAAGAACCGGGTGCTGGCCTCGGGGTGGGCGCCTGCGGCAGAGATCTGGATCAAGCGGATATCCGCGCCTTCAAGGGCCGCGAGAAGGGTAGTTATCGCCGTGACATGAATGGCTTTAAGATCGTCGCGGCCGCCATCCTGGAGGGCGCCCGCAGCGTTCACCACAACATCAACGTCCGCCAGGATCGTTTTCCACTCGCTGACAGAAATGGCAGGGATGTCGCGGATGATCCAGTCGGCCTGCCTGTCCGATGCCTGCGCGGCAGTGCGCGACCGCCCAAGGCCGATGGTGTGAAACCCCGCTTGCGAAAGCGCGCGCATGGTGGCGGCGCCGATCAGCCCGTATCCACCAAGGACCAGCGCTTTGGGGCGGGGGGAGGTGTCTTTGTGGTCGGGGATCATGAGAAATCTCGATTTGGCGGTGCCTGGGGGCGGTTGGGGGCGGGGGCCGTTTGGGGAAGGGGGCGCCGCTGAGACGCCCCGCTTTCTGGGAACCTGCACTCAGGCGGCGCTTGCGGCCGGTTTGCCCGTGGGAACTGTGGCAGGTGGGTTCACCGCCTCGCGGACCACGGCGCGCAGGGTGGCGACGGCATGGGCGAAGCCGAGACCGAGGCAGATCGCAGCAAAGCCGAGCGCGGGCAACAGGCCCCAGACACCTAGGTCAAGCACCGGCATCGCGGCGCCGATCAGCCCGATGCCCCCGAGGGCGATCATGGCATAGCCGGTGGCGATCGTGACGCCTGCCGCCCGCGCGGCACGGCCCGATTGTGGGCAATCGCCCAAGATGCTGGAAATTTTGAGGATCATCAGGGTCATCGCGGTGACCATGAGAAGGGCGAGGGCGAGGTAGGTTGCGATTTGAAACAGCATGGTGGTGTCCTTTCGATTCAGAGGGGTTGTTTGTAGAAATCACGTTTGAGAGAGGCGTAAATGCAGCCGCTGATCCAGCCCCAGATAGGGGCAAAGAGACTTCCCCAAATCAAGCGCATGCCATCCCAGCTTTGTGTGGAACGGGACATGTCAGGCAGTTGTAGAATGATCCCAAACAGAATGAGGTTGGTAAGAAATGCCAGCCCTGCCCATGCTTCCGGAGACGAGTCGCGCATGGCCAGGTAGGCCAGCATTATTGGTGTTCCGGCCAGAACATAAACTGGTCCACCGATAAGGGTGGCGAAGGGGCTGATCAGAGTCGGTGCTCCTATCAATCCAACCAGCAGCGGCCCGCCGACGACGGCGAGGGCGAAGGCAACGGGGTCCACCAGGTGGCGCTTTGCCACGACTTCGGGCTCAGTATTTTCTAACCTATCAGTTATTTCTGTCATTTGTGAAATCTCCAGGTAAAATTTTTTGGGCAGGTCTAGTCGGATTTCCCGCCGGGCAGGAAGCGCACCAGTTTCGATCCCATCTTCAGCACCGCCAGATGCACCGCGCGGGGCAGGCGGGAAAAGTCCATGTACCAGTCATCAAACATCTGCATCACGCGCAGGGTCTCGCCCATGCGCGCCTTGATGACCTTGGGGGTGTTGTCCTCTTCGGCCTCGGCCATGACCTCTTCAAGGGCGCGTAAGGTAGGGGCGAACTCGCGTTCACGGCGGGCGGCGATCACGGCATCCACCAGATCGAACATGTCGCGGATCGAGGTGAAATGATCGCGTCGGTCGCCCAGCTGGCGGGAGGATTTGACCAGCCCTTGTGACTGTAGTTCCTTTAGCCCGTTGGACACGTTGGAACGGGCAAGGTTCAGCGTGTCGCAAATTTCCTCGGCGGTCAGCGCATCGGGCGAGATATGCAAGAGCGCGTGGATCTGCGCAACAGACCGGTTCACGCCCCATTTGGAGCCCATTTCCCCCCAGTGGAGGATGAAGTTCTGCATGGCGGGGGTGAGGTTCATTCGAGTGATCCTGAAATTTCTGTAATTGCAGAAATAACTGGATTGCGAGTCGAGTCAAGAAAAAACCGGCGGCAGGGGAATCCTGCCGCCGGGTAAAGCGTCCGTGAGTGAGGTCGCTTTTGCTAAGGCGTGGGAACCTTACTGGTTCTGCAGCTCAACCGGATCTTTGTGCTCGATGTCGCCCCAGTTAGCGTCGGCTTTTTCGATGAAGCCTGCGACGTCACCTTCCCAGCGCTCCTGGATGTCGGTTGCCAGGTTCAGGTACAGTTTGTCGTCAACGATTTTCCACAGGGTCGGGTCGCCGTCGAATTTGAAGCCCATGGCCGCGCCGAATGCGCAGTATCCGCCGTACTCGGGCAGGTAGGCTTCGGGGTTCTTTTCAAATGCAACTTTGTTTTCTTCGGAAGCAAAGCGATACAGAGCGTCGTTGTGCAGCGCGGTGATTTTCCAGTTGCCGGGGGTCGGCTCACCAACGGTGAAATATGCAACCGGGTCGTAGCCTTGCAGGGCCAGGCCGGTCGAGGACGCGTTCAGTTCCACGCCTGCTGCCATCGCCGAAGTCGCCAGTGCAACGGACAGCGCGACACCGCTCACAATAGTCTTGAATTTGTTCATGGTTCCATCCTTTGGAATGCGGGCCGATGGCGAAATGCGCCACGTGTCGGCCCTTGGGTCGATAGTCTGCGTGCAACCCTTTGCGGCTGTCACAGCACCCATGTGGAGGCAGAGGCGCTCACGTTCAAAACAACTCATAGTGACTGCGCTTGGTGGCACTTTTGGGTGTTCAGAACTGCACATCACAAGGCTGCGTGTTTTCTGTGATGGGGGTACGGCGCCTGCGGTCGCAGTGTCGAATGTTGCGCCGCACCAGCGCATTGCGAACAAAGGACAGGGAGCCTGACCGGATGAACAGGGTCTGACGCAAAAGAATGGTTAAAACTGCTTTTGCGCGGCAGGGAGCTTTAACCATTGCATGCTAGGAACCGGACCGCACATCCGATCAAGAGTCATCATGTTTAAAATTCGCTCCGAGGCCGACAAATGGAAATATGTCGTGGGCATTACCGGCATGGCCGTTTGCCTTTCGGTTCTGCTGACATGGCTGTTGCTGGGGGATGGGCTGTCGACCGATATGCTTCGGGCTTCGATTCTGGGGCCGCTGCTGATCGCACCGCCTGCCTGCCTGATGTCGGCCAACCGCTCGCTTGAGATCCACCAGCTTAACAAACAGCTGGAGCATCTTCTGGCCCATGACCAGATGACCAACCTGCTTAGCCGCAGTCATTTTATGCGGCAGATGCATGAGATGCAGGGGGATTTACGGGGCAGTTTCCTGATGCTGGATATCGACCTGTTCAAGCAGGTGAACGATACCTATGGCCACCTTGTGGGGGATGAGGTGATCCGTCGCGTCGCCGCGGTGATTGAAGAACACGTGAAGCAGGACGGGCTGGCGGCGCGCTATGGCGGCGAGGAATTCGTGGTCTGCCTGCCGCAAAAGGATCTTGATGATGCCATGCAGCGCGCCGAGGACATCCGGCAGGCGGTGGAGCGGCAGACCGTCAAGGTGCTGGACAAAGAGCTGAACTGCACGATTTCCATCGGGCTTGGCTATGCCGATGGCCGCAACCCGGTGGAGGAGGTGCTGCGGCGCGCAGATGAGGCGCTTTATCTGGCCAAGCGTCAAGGTCGCAATCGCGTTGGGGCGCCGCTGCCGCTGGCCACATAGGCCGTGTGCGCCGGGGTGCGCCGGAATTATTTCTGGCCGATCTTCGGTTCGGTTCCGGCGCGCAGGCGGGTGATATTTTCCGAATGGCGCCAGAAGACGATCACGGTCAGGGCAATGGTCAGCGTCACGATCTGCGGCACACCCAGCAGCAGTGCCCAAACCGGGGCGGCCAGCGCCGACAATAGCGCCGAAGCCGATGACATGCGGGTGATCGCAGCGCCCGCAAGCCAGGTCAGGCAGGCGGCAACGCCCACCGGCCAGGCCAGGGCCAGCATCAGACCCAGGAAGGTCGCAACGCCCTTGCCACCCTTGAAGCCCAGCCAGACCGGGAAACAATGGCCGAGGAAGGCCGCAAGCCCCGCCAGCTGCGCCGCGTCCTCTCCGGCCAGCATCCGTGCCAGAACCACCGCGGCCGCGCCCTTGCCGCCATCCAGGAGCAGCGTCAGCAAGGCCGCCAGTTTCGATCCGGTGCGCAGCACATTGGTGGTGCCGATATTGCCCGATCCAATGTCCCGCAGGTTGCCAAGTCCCATCAGCCGCGTCAGCACCAGACCAAAGGGAATTGATCCCAGCCCGTAACCCACAAGGGCCCAGAGCAGCATCATCAGGAACGGGGTGTCGAATGCAGGCATCAGTCTCTCCGGAAAACGGGCGCGCCGGCCACATAGGTTGCCAGCACTCTGCCCTGCATCCGCTGGCCGTCAAAGGGGGTATTCTGCGATTTCGATTTCAGCGTAAAGCGGTCCAGCACAAAAGGCACATCCGCATCGAACAGGATCAAGTCCGCAGGTGCCCCGGCAGTGAGGCGTCCGCAAGCCAGACCCAGCCGTTTTGCCGGGTTCAGGGACATCGCCCGGAACAGGGTCGGCAGATCCAGTTGCTCGGCATGATACAGGCGCAGGGCTGCGGGCAGCAGAGTCTCCAATGCCACGGCGCCGGCAGCGGCTTCTTCAAACGGCAGGCGTTTGCTTTCCTCATCCTGCGGCGTGTGCATCGAGGAAATCGTGTCGATCAGCCCGCTGCGCACCGCTTCGATCACCGCCAGCCGGTCCTCTTCCGCGCGCAGCGGCGGTTTCACCTTGAAGAAGGTGCGGTAGTCGGCCACGTCGAGCTCATTCAGGGTCAGGTGGTGGATCGAGGTGCCAGCCGTGATGTCCAGCCCATTGGCCTTGGCACGCTCCAATGCGGGCAGGGCGCGGGCGGTGGTGATCTGGTCGGCGTGATAGCGCGCGCCGGTCATCTCCAAGAGTGCGATATCCCGGTCCAGCCCCATGCGCTCCGCCATCGGGGACACCGCAGGCAGGCCGCGCAGGGTGGCGAATTTGCTGCTGCTGGCGGCGGCGCCCGCGCTCAGAACTGGCTCCTGCGGATGCGCAATCACCAAGGCGCCGCAGCTCTTGGCATAGGCCAGCGCGCGGGAAAACACCTTGGTATTGGCCACCACGTGATCGCAGTCGGAAAAGGCGACGGCGCCCGCATCCAGCAGAAAACCGATCTCGGTCATTTCGCGCCCTTCGCGCCCCTTGGTCAGGGCGGCCATAGGCAGCACGTTGACCGGCGTGTCGGCTTGGGCGCGGCGGGTGACGAACTCCAGCGTTTCGGGGCTGTCGATTGCGGGATTGGTGTCCGGGCGGGTGATCATGGTGGTGACACCCCCCGCCGCCGCCGCAAGGCCGGCGGTCTTGTAGCTTTCCTTGTGCCGCTCACCCGGCTCGCAGACCTTCACGCCAATATCGACGATACCGGGGGCGAGGCATTTGCCGCCGCAATCGACCACTTCGGCCTCTGTCGGGTCAATGTTTCGCGCGCGAAACAGGTGCTCTGCCTGCGTACCCTCGGGCAGGATTTCGGTAATCTGACCGTCCGCGACAAGCACAGCCCCCGGCGCATCCGTTCCGGCCTCGGGGTCGATCAGTCGGGCATTGATGAACAGAGTGGTCATGCGCGGGCTCTTTCGATGGCTGAGAGGGTGGCGGCCGGATCGGCCTGATACTTGATAAGGTGCTTGTCACCGCCCCGGGTGATGATCTGGACATAGCTGGCCATCGACCGAGCGGTCTCGATCTCACCCAGCGGCACGCGGCGTTCGCCGGGACCTGTCAGAACGCCATCGGCGATGCGCCAGACGACGGCCATTTCCTCGCTCGCAAGATACCAGCCGCGCAGGGCGATGGCAGCAAGCCCGCCGATGGCGCCGGTCCAGATATGCGGATTGCCCGCCGCCCAGAGGAGCCCCATGCCCGCCGCCATGGCAAAGGCCGCCATCCAGGCGTGGGCGCGGATATAGGCGCTGCGGTCGGGGGTGAAGCTGATCTCGCCGGTGTCCTGCTCCATGTCAGCGCACCAGCAGATAAAGTACGAGCCCGACCAGCCCCATCACCACCGCAAAAAGCGTGGCGCCGATGCGGCGGGCCTCGGCGCGCGCTTTGCGTGGGGCCAGCTTCGGTGCGGAATAGGGTTTGGCGCTTTCGGTCTCAATCGGGGCGCCACTCCAGCTGGTGCCGGGCGTGCCGTAGGTGGCGACGGGCTGGATCTGCTCGGCGGGCGTCAGGCGCATCTCGCGTCCGCCAAAGGCGCGCGAGCGGATCACCATGACATGTCCTTCGAGCGCGGCAAGGCGCTCCCGGTCCGGGGCGATCTGCTCTTCCGGAACGCCCATGCCTTCGGTCAGGTAGCCTGCCAGACCAAGCTCTTCGAGGTCGCTGACCGGGAAGATTTCGACCTGTTCCATATCCAGCGCATCAATCCCCAGCACCTGCGCCAGTGCGCCGGGCTCGCGCAGAAAGACGGCCTGTTCGGGGCGCATGTCGAGCTGGAACAGGCGGATCACGCCGTGTTCGCCCGCAGGGATATGTATGACACCCTCCACCGGGATCAGCCCGCCTCTGCGACGCGGTCGGCGCGCAGGTTGCGGGCCAGAAGATCCATTGCGGCCATGCGCACGGCGACGCCCATTTCCACCTGCTCCTGAATGACCGAGCGGTTGATGTCATCGGCGATGGTGCCGTCGATTTCGACACCGCGGTTCATCGGGCCGGGGTGCATGACGATGGCGTCGGGTTTGGCCAGTGCCAGCTTTTCGGCATCGAGCCCGTAGCGGTGGTAGTATTCGCGTTCGGACGGGATGAAACCGCCGTCCATGCGTTCCTTTTGAAGGCGCAGCATCATGACGACATCAACACCCTCAAGCCCCTCGCGCATGTCATCATAGATCTCGGCGCCGAATTCGGCGAAATGGCCGGGCACCAGCGTTGGCGGCCCGATCAGGCGGATGCGGTTTTCCATCTTGCCCAAGAGGATCAGGTTTGAGCGCGCCACGCGGCTGTGGGCGATGTCGCCGCAGATCGCGATGTTGAGGCGATGCAGCCTCCCCTTGGCGCGGCGGATGGTCAGCGCATCCAGCAGCGCCTGCGTCGGGTGTTCATGCCGCCCGTCGCCCGCGTTCAGCACCGCACAGTTTACCTTTTGCGCCAAAAGGTCCACGGCACCGGAATGGGGATGACGCACCACCAACAGATCGGGATGCATCGCATTCAGCGTCATCGCGGTGTCGATCAGCGTCTCACCCTTTTTGATGCTGGACGCCTGCATCGCCATGTTCATCACATCCGCGCCCAGCCGTTTGCCGGCCAGTTCGAAGCTGGCCTGCGTGCGGGTGGAGTTTTCAAAGAACATGTTGATCTGCGTCAGCCCCGCCAGCACGTCGGAGTGTTTTTCCGGGCGGCGGTTCAGATCCACGTAGGTATCGGCCAGATCCAGGATCTCGGTGATCTCATGGGGCTTCAGATGCTCGATCCCCAACAGATGACGGGCTGCAAAACCGGGGCCGGTGGGGGGTGGGGAAACATGAGACATGAGGCAGGCTCCGCGCTGTTTGCGCGCCCTTATAGGCGCGGCGTCGCTGCCGGGCAAGGCACCGTGCTGCCGCCGCGGACTGGTTTGGCTCAAAGGTGTTACCTCTTGTCCCGATGCGCAAGTCTCTGGTTCCGCTTGGCGCTGAGGCAGAGTAGCTTTGCGCCATGGAATCGGCATTGGATTATCACAGCGCCCGCGCCTTGCTCGCGTGGCAGATCGAACTGGGCGCAACCGAAGCCCTGTGCGAGACGCCCGTAAACCGCTACGAACTGGAGCAGCAGGTGCCCAAACCCGCGCGCGGCGCGCAGCCTGATGCACCGCAGCCCGGACAGATCCAGCGCCTCCCCGAGGTGGACCCGGTCGAAGTCGCGCAAAAGGCCGCCGCAGCTGCGACCTCCCTGCCTGCCCTTCGCGAGGCGATGGCCGCCTTCGATCACTGCGAGCTGAAGCGCGGCGCCCGCAATCTGGTGTTCTGCGACGGTCAGGCCGGTTCCCGCGTGATGATCATCGGAGAGGCCCCGGGTCGCGACGAGGACCGCGAGGGGCGGCCTTTCGTTGGCCGTGCCGGGCAATTGCTGGACAAGATGCTGGGTGCCATCGATCTGGATCGCGACAAGAACGTATATATCACCAACGTGCTACCCTGGCGCCCACCGCAGAACCGCGATCCGCTGCCTGCGGAAATGGCGATGATGGTGCCTTTCCTGAAACGCCACGTGGAGCTGGCCGAGCCGGAGGTGCTGGTGCTGATGGGCAATATTAGCTGTCAGGCGGTCCTGGGCAAACGTGGCATCACCCGGCTGCGCGGTCAGTGGGATCAGGTCTGGGGCAAGCCGGTGATCCCGATGTTCCACCCGGCCTACCTCTTGCGCCAGCCTGCGCAGAAACGCGCAGCCTGGGCCGACCTTCTGGAGCTGAAGGCGCGGCTCACCGCCCTTTGACGAGGCTTTACACATGAATATTCTTGCCTTTTCCGACCTGCATTTGGCCCGCACCCGCGCCGCCGATCTGGTGGCGGCCAGCGCCGATGCAGATCTGGTGGTGGGTGCCGGTGATTTTTGCAACGGGCGGCAGGGGCTGGATCAGGCGATGGAGCTGCTTTCGGGTATTACCGCGCCGATGGTCATGGTCGCCGGCAATGCCGAAAGTGCTGAAGAGCTGCGCGCTGCTGCGCCCGGGCATGCCCATGTGCTCCATGGAAATGGTGTCACAATCGATGGCATTTCCTTCTGGGGGCTGGGCGGCGGTGTGCCGGAAACACCCTTTGGCGCCTGGTCCTGGGATCTGTCCGAAGACGCAGCCGAGGACCTGCTCGCGCCCTGCACGCAGGCCGACATTCTGGTGACCCATTCGCCGCCCAAGGGGCTGGGCGATCTCACCTCCACCGGCCTGTCGGTCGGCTCCACAGCGATCCGCGCCGCGATTGAACGGCTGCAGCCGCAGCTGGCCCTGTTCGGTCACGTGCACGAGGCCTGGGGCACGCGCGGGAAGATCGGGCAGACGGCCTGTGCCAACCTTGGCCCGACGGCCGGTTTTTTCGAGGTGAGCCATGATTGATCCGCTGACGCTTCTTGCCTTTGTGCCCGCGGCGCTGGCGCTGAACCTGACGCCGGGGGCGGATATGATGTTCTGCCTTGGGCAGGGGCTGCGCTCGGGGCGGCGCGCGGCGGTCGCGGCCAGCGCCGGGATCACGGCGGGGTGTTTCGTGCATGTGGCACTGGCGGGTCTCGGCCTTGGCGCGGCGGTTGCTGCGGTTCCGGGACTTTTCGATGTAATCCGTTGGGTCGGCGTGGCCTATCTTCTTTATCTCGCTTGGACCACCTTCCGCAGCGGCCCGGCCCCCGGCGATGCGCCTGCGGTGCCTGCGGCGCGGGCCTTTCGTTCCGGATTTCTGGTGAATCTCACCAACCCCAAGGTGATCCTGTTCGTCCTCGCCTTTATCCCGCAATTCGTGGTCCCCGAGGCAGGCCCAGTGCTGCTGCAGTTCCTGATCTTCGGTGCGGTCCTGTCGCTGGGCGGTTTCGTGATCAACGGGTTGGTCGGGATCTTTGCGGGGCAGGCCGGGCGGCGGCTGATCACCAACCCGGTGGCGGGGCGCTGGCTGGGGCGGATCTCTGGCGGTATTTTTGCCGGTCTCGCGCTGAGGCTGGCCATTCTGGAAAAAGCATAAGGCGTAGCAGACCATGTCGCGTATCGATGAGAGCAAAGACTTCATTCCCGTCCGCATTGCCATCCTGACCGTCTCGGACAGTCGCTCTCTGGAGGAGGACCGCTCCGGGCAGGTTCTGGTGGATCGGCTGACCGAGGCAGGGCATGTGCTGGCCGATAGGAAGATCCTGCCGGATGAGCGCAGCGAGATTGCCGATCAATTGCGCGCCTGGGTGGCGAACTCGGAGGTGGACGTGGTGATTTCCACCGGCGGCACCGGCCTTACGGGCCGCGATGTCACGGTCGAGGCGCACCGCGATGTCTATGAAAAGGAAATCGACGCCTTCGGTACCGTCTTCACCATCGTGTCGATGCAGAAGATCGGCACCTCGGCGGTGCAGTCACGGGCCACGGGGGGTGTTGCCGGGGGTACGTATCTGTTCGCTTTGCCCGGCAGCCCGGGCGCTTGCAAGGACGGCTGGGACGAAATCCTGGGCAGACAGCTCGATTTCCGCCACCGCCCCTGCAATTTCGTCGAGATAATGCCCCGTTTGGACGAACATCTGCGACGGAAGTGATCCGCAGCCGCGTGTAACCTCGTAACGGGTATGTTCAGTTGCTATCTTTTCAGGTGGGCGATTGCGCCTGCCCGGGTGTTTTGCGGGATCGAAGCGGCAGCATCTGCCACCGGAAGGAATATGAATGCGGTTTTTGCGGCATAGTTTGACGGGTCTGTTTCTGACGGCGGCGATGCTGGGTCTGCTGCTCTACGCGGGCTGGCTGGTGATGGGCGCGGTGCAGGCGCGGCTCAATGCCGAACCGCGCACGCCGCCTGCGCGCGAGCGCGTTTTTGCGGTGCGGGTAGTCTCGGCCGATGTACAGACCATCGCGCCAGAGTTGATCGCCTTTGGCCGCATCGACAGCCGCCGGACGCTGGAGTTGCGCACCGCGTTGGCCGGTCGGGTCATTCACCTGTCCGAGAATTTCGAAGAGGGGGGCCGCGTCGAGCAAGGCGCGTTGCTGGTGCAGATCGATCCTGCCGATGCGCAGGCGGCACTGGACCGGGCCGAGGCCGACATGATGGATGCCCGCGCCGAGGAGCGCGATGCGGGACGGGCCCTGATCCTGGCCAATGATGAGCTCGAAGCCGCGCAGGATCAGGCGGAATTGCGCGGCAAGGCCTATCAGCGGCAGCTGGATCTTGAGGAACGAGGTGTCGGTACCACGGCAACGGTGGAAACCGCAGCGCTGGCGGCAGCGCAGGCACGGCAGGCGATGATTTCCCGCAGGCAGGCGATTTCGCAGGCCGAGGCACGGGTGGATCAGGCCAAGACGCGGGTGGCCCGCGCCGAGATTGCGCTGGAAACCGCACAGCGCGATCTGGAAGATACCACGATTTCGGCCGCCTTCAGCGGTACCTTGCAGGCGGTCAGCCTGGTCGAAGGGCGTCTCGTCTCGGCCAATGAAAAACTCGCCGAACTGGTGGACGCGGACCGGCTGGAGGTGGCTTTCCGGGTTTCGACCCTGCAATACGCCCGCCTGCTGGATGATGCCGGACACCTGATCGAGGCCCCGGTGCGGGTGATGCTGGATGCTGCCGGGGCCGCGCTGTCGGCCACCGGGCAGCTGTCGCGGGTCAGCGGCGCCGCCGGGGACGGGCAGACCGGTCGTCTGGTCTATGCGCGCCTTGATGCGGCGCCAGGGTTCAAACCGGGGGATTTCGTGACCGTTTCGGTGACCGAACCGCCGGTGGAGAATGTCGTGCGGGTGCCTGCCTCGGCGCTGGGCAGCGACGGTGCGGTGCTGGTGCTGGGCGCCGAAGACCGGCTGGAGGCGCTGCCGGTGGAACTGGTGCGCAGACAGGGCGATGCGGTTCTGATCCGGGGCGAAGGCCTGGCAGGGCGCGAGATCGTCACTGGGCGCACGCCCCTTCTGGGCGCGGGTATCCGGGTGCGACCCCTGCGGATCGACGCCAAGGCTGAGATTGCCCCCGAAGCCGCAGGGCCTGAGCTGATAGAGCTGACCGAGGATCGCCGCGCCCGTCTTGTCGCCCTTGTCGAAGGCAACGCGCAGATGCCGGAAGAGGCTCGCAAACGGGTGCTGGCGCAGCTCTCGGAAACGGCGGTGCCTGCGCAACTGGTCAACCGTATCGAAGCCCGCAAGGGAGGCTGATCCATGCGCGATCTGTCCCGGCCCGCTGGCGGCCTGCTAAGCTACTTCACCCGTCACCGGACGGCGGCCAACCTTCTGTTGGTGATCCTGCTGGTGCTGGGCGCGGCGGCGATCCCCAACATGCGGGCGCAGTTCTTTCCCGATGTGATCGTGGAAAACGTCACCGTCCGGGTGCAATGGGATGGTGCCGGCCCCGAGGACGTGGATAGCGCCATCGTGCAGGCGTTGGAACCGGCCCTTCTGGCGGTGGACGGGGTCGAGGAAACCAGCGCCATCTCCCGCGAGGGTCTGGGCACCATCACGCTGGAGTTCGAACCGGGCTGGGATATGTCACGCGCCTCGGACGATGTGCAGACAGCGGTCAGCCTGGTCACCACCCTGCCGGAAGAGGCGGAAGAGCCCACCGTCAAACGCGGTGCCTGGCGCGATCGGGTGACCGACGTGGTGATCACCGGCGATATCGGCCCCGAGCAATTGGGGCTCTTTGCGGATGAGCTGGTCGTGCGCCTGTTCGAGGTCGGGGTCACCCGCACCACTATCCGCGGTGTTGCTGCGCCGGAAACCATCGTTGAAGTGCCCTCGTCTGCGCTGATCACTTATGATGTCAGCATGGCGGAAATCGCTGCCGCCATCGCCGCCGAGGTCGATGCCGATCCGGCGGGCGATGTCACCGGCGCCAATACCCGCGTGCGCACCGGCAGCGAGAAACGCACGCCGGACGAGCTGGCCGGAATTGTCCTGCGCACCAATGCGGACGGATCGGCGCTGACCATTGGTGATGTGGCAACGATCCGGGTCGAAGGCGTCGACCGCAGCCGCTCCTATTTCGTGGGGGAGCATCCGGCGATGTCGGTGCGGGTCGACCGCTCGGATCAGGGCGATGCCATCGGCATCCAGCACAAGGTTGAAAAGGTCGTCGACGAATTGCAGCTGAGCCTGCCGCAGGGCGTCACCGCGGGGTTGATCCGCACTCGGGCCGAGGCGATCTCGGACCGGCTCAACATCCTTGTGGACAACGGGCTGATGGGGCTTGGGCTGGTGTTGATCCTGCTGTTCCTGTTCCTCAATGTGCGCATCGCCTTCTGGGTCGCGGCAGGCATTCCGGCGGCGATGTTTGCGGCCGTGGCGCTGATGTACGCGGCGGGGCTGACCATCAACATGGTCTCACTTTTTGGTCTGATCATCACCCTGGGGATCGTGGTCGATGATGCCATCGTGGTGGGCGAACATGCCGATTTCCGGGTTCGGCGGCTGGGCGAGACGCCGATGCAGGCGGCCGAGAACGCGGCCCGGCGTATGGCTCTGCCGGTGTTTGCTGCAACCCTGACTACGATCATCGCCTTTTTCGGTCTGGTCATCATCGGCGGGCGCTTTGGCGATCTGATCCGGGATATTCCCTTTACGGTGATCATGGTGCTGGCGGCCTCATTGGCGGAATGCTTCCTGATCCTGCCGAACCACATGGCCCATGCCCTGACCCACGCGCAGCAGCGGCACTGGTACGACTGGCCCAACCGGGCGGTGAACCGGGGCTTTCGCTGGGTCCGGGACGTCCTGTTCCGCCCGTTGATGGCGCTGGTGGTGCGCGCGCGTTACGTGGTGCTGGCAGGCGCGGCGGTCATTCTGGCCAGCCAGCTGGCGCTGTTCATTGGCGGCGATGTCAAATGGCGGTTCTTCAACGCGCCGGAGCGCGGTTCGATCACCGGCAATTTCGCCATGGCCGAGGGGGCGACCCGCGAAGACACGCTGGAGATGATGCGCGAGATGCAGCGCGCGACCGAGGCGCTGGGCGCGGAATACGCTGAACGCTATGGCGAAAACCCGCTGGATTTCGTCATGGCCGAGATTGGCGGCAATGCCGGGCGCGGTCTGTCAGGTGTCGAGGCCAAGGACGCTGACCTGCTGGGCGGCATCTCGATCGAGCTGATCGACGCGGATAAACGCGATTATTCCAGTTTTGCCTTTGTCGCGGAGCTGCAGCAACAGGTGGTGCGCCATCCGCTGGCAGAGACCGTTTCCTTCCGCAGCTGGCGGTCGGGGCCGGGCGGCGATGCGATGGACGTGCAGTTCTACGGCGCCGATGTGCAGACGCTCAAGGCGGCCTCGGAGGATCTGAAAGCCGCCGTCCTGCGCTACCCCGAGGTTTCAGCGGTGGAAGACAACCTCGCCTATGACAAGGAAGAGGTCATTCTCGATCTGACCCCGCAGGGGCAGGCGCTCAACTTTACCATCGACAGTCTGGGCCGGGCGCTGCGGGCGCGGCTCAACGGGATCGAGGCAGCGACCTATCCGGACGGACCGCGCAGCGCCACCATCCGGGTCGAACTGCCCGAGGGAGAGCTGACGGCGGACTTCCTGGAGCGTACCCTGATGCGGACGCCGGGCGGCAGCTATGTGCCGCTGGCCGATATCGTCTCGGTCAGCCAGCGCAGCGGGTTTTCCACCGTGCGGCGCGAAAACGGCATCCGGGTGATCAGCGTTACCGGCGATATCTCCGAGGACGATCCCGCCCGCGCCGAGGCGGTGATCACCGCGCTGCAGGAGGAGATCCTGCCGACAATCGCCAGCGAGCGTCAGGTGGAATGGCGTCTTGCGGGCCTCAGCGAGCAGGAAGACACTTTCCTCTCCGAGGCGGGCACCGGTCTGATCCTGTGCCTGACCGGCATCTACCTGGTGCTGGCCTGGATCTTTGCCAGTTGGACGCGGCCCATCGTGGTGATGGCGATCATTCCCTTCGGTCTCGTGGGCACGATTTGGGGGCATTACCTCTGGGAGGTGCCGCTCAGCATGTTCACGGTGGTGGGGCTTTTGGGCATGACCGGGATCATCATCAACGATTCCATCGTGCTGGTCACAACCATCGACGAATACGCGGCTGAGCGCGGCTTGGTGCCCTCGATCATCGACGGGGCCGCGGACCGTTTGCGACCGGTAATGCTGACGACGCTGACCACGGTGCTGGGTCTGGCGCCTTTGATGTACGAAAGCTCGCAGCAGGCGCAGTTCCTGAAACCGACGGTGATCACGCTGGTTTACGGGCTGGGTTTTGGCATGTTCCTGGTGCTTCTGGTGGTGCCCGCACTGGTCGCGGTGCAGCGGGATGCGGCGCGGCCCATCATGTCGCTGCGGCGGGCGCTGCGGTCTGGCCAGCGCGCCCATACCCGGGTTCTGCGCTGGCTGATCGCCGGATCGGCTTTGGTACAGCTCGGCTGGCTGGTGCTGACGCTGGGCTGGGCCATGGCAACAGGCGCGCTGCATCCGGCCCTGCGTGGGGGGCTTATGGCCTCGGACACCGGGCTGGCCACGATGGAGCCGGTGCGGGCGGGGCTTATTCTGTTCCTGCTGGGGGCCGTGGTGTTCGGGCTGCTGACCTATGTGATCGGGGCGCTGTCCCACGGGCTGCGGTCGCGCCAGCGCGACCGGGCCAAGATTGCGACTTCGGCCACCTGATCGATCAGCTCCAGCCCGCTGCGGGGCAGATCGTCCACCGCCACCCATTTCGCCTGCAGCGCATCGTCATCCGGGGTCGGCGCACCGCTGACATAATCGCAGAGCACGGCGGTCAGCAGGTAGTGGTGCGAAACCGCCTCGTCCGGGCCGGGCAGGATCACGTCGACATTGGTCAGATAGCCCCGCGGACGGGCAAGGACGCCGGTTTCCTCGTGAAGCTCGCGTGCGGCAGCCTCAAGCGCGGTTTCGCCCCATTCCACGTGACCGCCGGGAAAGCCCCACCAGCCTGCGTTGGGCGGATTGCGGCGCTGGATCAGGATCACGCTGTCCTGTCCGGCCACGGTCTGGCAGACCACCGCCAGCGCGCCCAGAACCGGGCGGCTCATCCGGCGTCGCAGCCCTTGATATCCACCGAATGGCTGCGCCCTAGCACGGTAATGCGCAGTTTTGACCGGTCAATGGAGGTCGGGCTGTTGCTGGTTGCGGGCATGAACTCGGTCCGTGCCAGCAGAATACCGCCGCGTCGTTCGGTGCTGGTTTCCCCGGCCATCAGATGCGGTGTGCCCGGTTCGATCACCGCGACTTCCTCGCCACCGGCGCTGGGCATGGTGATCTGCGCTTCGACGCGCATACCGTAATTGCCGGGGGACAGGCTGCAGATCGCCGAGGAGACGCCTGCCTCCTGCGCCGAATAGGGTCGCGAGGCCAGCGCCGCGACGATCGCCGGGTTGCGGCCTGCTTCGGGGTCTGGCCGGTGATCAAAGGACAGCTCGGATGGCACGCAGACGTCCTTGCAAACGCCCAGTTCCATGCGTCCCTTGATGCGGACGGGTTTGGCAGGATTCGCGGGGGTGATCTCGATCGGCAGCACCAGCTGATCGTGATAGCCGATGGTGCGGTAGCCGGAGGTCATGAAGACTTCGGGGGCGGGCCATGTCATCGACACGTCGCCAATGTTGCGCGATCCACGCCAGGAAAATCTGGGCGGAATGCCGGCATCCCCGGGCGCCCGCCAGTAGGTTTTCCAGCCGCTGTCGAGCGTCAGCCGCAGCGCGCCCATATAGGTGCCCCGTTTCGTCATCCCGCCATCGAGGATCTCGATCTGCACCGGATCGGGCGATGCGCCCGCCTGCACAGTCGCAACCGGCATCAGCGCAAGAACGGCGCAGGCCGCCACGGCGGATTTCAGACGGGCCAGCCCGAACACAGATCGGGACACAGGGCGAGAGGAGGGGCGTTTATGTCTCATACACCAATAAATGCGCATTCCGTCTGCAAATGCCAAGTCACGTTCCGGTCAGACTTCGTCAGATCTGGCTGCTTCAGTGTCGCAGGGGACCAGCCCTTGCACCTCTGGGCGTGGGGCTGCATGCTGGTCGCATGCGGTCTGGTCCGATGGACCAAGCAGACAGAAAGACAGGCGATATGGATCTGACAGGTAAACTCTTGATTGCCATGCCGGGAATCGGCGATCCGCGGTTCGAACATGCGGTGGTGTTCCTGTGCTCTCACAGTGATGAGGGGGCGATGGGGCTGATCGTGAACAAGACGGCGCCGGGCGTGCAGCTGGGCAGTCTGCTGGAACAGCTGGAGATCGAGGCAAACACCGATGTTGCATCTCTGCCTGTCCGTTTCGGTGGTCCGGTCGAGACCCAGCGCGGCTTCGTTTTGCATTCGGATGAATATCATTCGCGGGTCAATTCTCTGGATGTTCCGGGCGGTTTTGCGATGACCGCGACGTTGGACATTCTGGAAGACATTGCCGAAGGCAGCGGGCCAGAGCAGATGGTCGTGATGCTGGGCTATGCTGGCTGGGGGCCGGGGCAGCTGGAAAGTGAAATCGTCGCCAATGGCTGGCTGACGGCCGAGGCCAGCGCCGAGCTGTTGTTCGAGATGGACGATCTGGAAAAATGGGGCGCGGCGTTGAAAACGTTGGGCGTGGACCCGGTGTCGCTGTCCTCAAGCGCCGGAACTGCCTGACCCCACACGGCCAGTGCGGCCAGTTACGCAGGGACGGGTCGCCCCTGCGTGTTATTGTCTGTCAGGTCTGCGCCAATTAGGGCCGGACGTAAGAGAACCCTTGTTCCTGCAGTTCCACCAGCCGGACCACACCGGAAGGCACGATCGAGGCTTCCTCGAGCAGGGCAACTTCCTTGCCTGCCTTCTCGCTCATCTTGCGGTGGGTGTTGCCGCAGGCCGAAAAGGACAGTTTGTCGTTCTCAAGGCTCATGGTTGCAATGCGGTCCGCGACCGGGCTTTTCCCCGGAATCAGCATGTGCAGGCCGGGGCCGTAGGCGACAACTTCCACAACCGCCGTGTCCCCTTGCGCCTCGTAATAGCGGGTCAGGTTCTGCACGTTGTTGAGCGCCATGTTCATGACCTTGGGGTCATTCTGATTGACGTGAACGGCGATGTGATGCGTGGCACCTTCGGCCAGGGCTGCGGTCGTCCAGCCTGCGCACAGGCTTGTGGTTACAGCGGCCGCTGTCAGTAAATGTTTCATGATGTTCCTCCCTAGTAGGAGGTCAGGATAGCCCGGTATCCTGTTTATGCATAGAGACTATCGAATATATGAATAATTGATGGGGTTTTGGCGGATCTGGCTGGCCGTTCGGGCCGGGTCAGTGCGCGGAACTGTCGTCCCGGGGCGCGGCGGCCCGGCGCAAACGGTCGTTGATCGCGCTGCCAAGCCCGTGTTCCGGGATGGGCGCGACAGCAATCGGCTGACCGATTGCATCAAGCCGGTGCAGGTGTTCGAACAGATTGGCGGCGGCTTCGGCCAGATCGCTGACCGCTGACAGGTTCAGATCACAGTCCATGGAGCCAAAGCCGAGCAGCAGCTCTCCCTCACCGGCTTCTGTCGCGTTCAGGCGGACGCGGGCATTGGGCGCGTAGTGGGACAGCAGCTGCCCCGGCGCCGACAGGGGATCGGCTGCGTCGCGGTCGGTCAGCGACGTACCGAGGGTTGCCTCAATGTCCTCGGCTGCCAGTCCGCCGGGGCGCAGCAGCATGGGCTTTGGTCCGCTGAGGCCAACGATGGTGGATTCCACTCCTACGCCGCAGGGACCATCGTCCACGACGGCAGCGATCCTGCCGTTCAGCCCGGCCAGCACATGCGCGGCCGTGGTGGGGCTGATCCGTCCCGACGGGTTGGCCGAGGGGGCTGCCACCGGTCCGTCCACGAGGCGTAGCAGCCGCAGGGCGGTGGGATGGGCCGGAACCCGAACTGCCAGTGTCTGAAGTCCCGCGGTCACCAGTCCGGAAACGCCGTGGCCCTCGCGCAGTGGCAAGACCAGGGTCAGCGGCCCGGGCCAGAAGGCCGCTGCCAGCCGTTCGGCCAAATCGTTCCACTGCACCAGCTGCTGCGCCGCCGCGACGGAATGTACATGGGCAATCAGCGGGTTAAAGCTGGGCCGCCCCTTGGCTGCATAGACCGAAGCCACCGCCGTGCCGTTGCGGGCGTCGGCGCCCAGGCCGTAAACCGTCTCGGTCGGAAAGGACACCAGCTGACCCGCCTTCAGAAGATCGGCGGCGCGGCTCAGATCAGCATCCGAGGTCCCCAGAATTTCGGTGGTCAGGCTGGACATGGTGGGTGACGCGGCGTTTTGGTTGATTGAAAAGGTCGAGAGGATAGGTAATCGGACAGGCCGCGAGATATAAAGGGCCTCGTAAGCAATGCCAAGACTGGGTAAAAGACTAGCCCAGACACGAGAGAGCCCCACAGGACGCCAAGAGGACGCCAATGACCTTCCGTTCCCCCGTTTCCGAGTATGAGTTCATGCTCAAGCACATCGTCGGTTTTGAGGATGTGTCCGCAACCGACCTGTTTGCCGAGGCTTCGGACGACATGGTGACGGCGATTCTGACCGAAGCGGGCAAGATGTGCGACGAGGTGATGGCGCCGCTGGAGCGTCCGGGGGATCTGAACCCAGCCTATCTGGAAAACGGCGTTGTGCGTACTTCGCCCGGCTTTGCCGATGGCTGGCGTGCCATTGCCGAGGGCGGCTGGCTCGGGATGAGCGCACCGCAGGAGCACGGTGGCATGGGGCTGCCTATGACGATCACCTCGGCGGTCAATGAAATGATGTCCGGCGCCTGCCTGTCGTTGCAGCTGGCCCCGCTGATGAGCCAGGGCCAGATCGAGGCGCTGGATCACCACGCCAGCGACGCGCTGAAAGAGCTATACCTGCCGAAGCTGATTTCGGGCGAATGGACCGGCACCATGAACCTGACCGAGCCGCAGGCCGGATCGGACGTGGGCGCGCTCAGTTCCAAGGCCGTGCCGAATGGCGATGGCACCTATTCCGTCACCGGGCAGAAGATCTATATCACCTGGGGCGACAACGATTTCGCAGGCAACGTCTGCCATCTGGTGCTGGCGCGGCTGCCCGACGGGGTGCCGGGCACCAAGGGGATCTCGCTGTTCCTGGTTCCCAAGTTCCTGCCGGATGACAATGGCAACCCCGGCAAGGCGAACAGCCTCAAGGTGGTCAGCCTCGAACACAAGCTGGGCCTGCACGGCAGCCCGACCTGCGTGATGCAATATGATGGCGCCACCGGCTGGCTGGTGGGCGCCGAACATGGCGGTATGGCGGCCATGTTCACCATGATGAACAACGCGCGTCTGGGTGTCGGCGGTCAGGGTGTCGGCATTGCCGAAGCCGCCTATCAGAAGGCGCTGGCCTATGCGCTGGAGCGCAAGCAGGGCAAGACGCCGTCGGGCGGCATTGTTGACCACGCGGATGTGCGCCGGATGCTGATGGAGATGAAGGCGGATCTCTTTGCCTCCCGTGCGATCCTGTTGGCCTGCGCTCAGGCCATAGACATGTCCACCGCCACCGGAGAGGCGGATTGCAAGACCCGCGCCGCCTTCCTGACCCCGATTGCCAAGGCATTTGGCACCGACACCGGCATTCGCGTCGCAGATATCGGCCTGCAGGTGCATGGTGGCATGGGCTTCATCGAGGAAACCGGCGCCGCGCAATTCTGCCGCGATGTGCGCGTGACCTCGATCTACGAAGGCACTAACGGCATTCAGGCGATGGATCTTGTTGCCCGCAAGATGATGGATGGCGGCGAGATGGCCAACCGTCTGATGGATGAGATCGAAGAGCTGGCCGAACGCGCCCGTCCGACCCACCCCAATATGGCCGAAGCCGTCTGGCAGGCCTGCGAAAGCCTGCGCGAAGCGACCGACTGGCTGGTGGGGCAGGGTGATCTGCAGAACCGCTTTGCCGGGGCGGTGCCCTATCTGCGGGCCTTTGCCCGTGTTCTGGGGGGGCATTACCACCTGATGGCGGCCTTGGCTGACAAGGGCGGCCCGCGCGAAAAACTGGCGCGGTTCTACATCAAGCGGATGCTGCCCGAGCATGTCGGCCTGCTGCAGCACGCGCAGGAAGGTATCGAGGGTGCCATGGCGCTGACACTGGACGAGCTGGCCAGCTGATGGCCTCCGTTCCCGAAGTCGGCCCGCGTACCCCCTGGGAAGAACCGCCCGCGCTGGGCGAGGTGATCGAGGTCGCCGAAGGCGTCCTGTGGATGCGCCAGCCGCTGCCGATGAAGCTGGACCACGTCAACGTCTACGCGCTTGACGAGGGCGATAGCTGGACGGTGATCGACACCGGGTTCAACACCCGCAAGAGCCGCGAACTGTGGCAAAGCCTGATGGCAGGCCCGCTGAAGGGTAAGCCTGTCAGCCGCGTCGTCGCCACCCACCATCACCCGGATCACATCGGTCTGGCGGGCTGGTTCCAATCCGAATACGGCGCCGAGCTGGTCACCACCCGTACTGCCTGGCTGTTCGCCCGCATGCTGACGCTGGATGTGCAGGAAACCTGGCCCGAGGAAACGCTGGCCTATTACCGCAGCGCGGGCATGGACAAGGAAATCTATGACCAGCGGGTTGCGGACCGGCCGTTCAATTTTGCCGATACCGTCTACCCGATGCCGCTGGGCTTTAGCCGGGTGCAGCAGGGCGATGTGTTCCGCATGGGCGGGCGCGACTGGGATGTGCACATGGGCAACGGCCACGCGCCGGAACATGCCACCTTCTGGAGTCGTGACGACAATCTGGTGATCACCGGGGATCAGATTCTCTCGTCGATCAGCCCCAATATCGGCGTCTATGCCACCGAACCGATGGCGGACCCCTTGGGCGAATGGCTGGAGGCCTGCGAACGTCTGGCGCCGCTGGCACGGCATGATCATCTGGCCCTTGGGGGTCACAAGCTGCCGTTCTCGCGTCTGCCGCTGCGGATGCGGCAGCTGATCGACAACCATCACGGCGCGCTGGACCGGCTGATGGACCATCTCGACAGCCCGCGCACCGCGGCTGAGTGTTTTTCGCCGCTGTTCAAACGCGCCATCGGGCCGGGTGAGTACGGGCTGGCGCTGGTCGAGGCGGTGGCCCATGTCAATCACCTCTTCCATCTGGGGCGGGTCACACGCGAACAGCGCCAAGACGGCGCCTGGCTGTATCAACGCAAAGACTGACGGGGTGGCGCCAGGGCGCTACGCCGGGAAAGGCGGGCACAGATGAGTGACAAGACACGCAAACCGGGCGCTTCGGCCATTCACGACAGTATCGATACCAGCGCCGAGGCCGTCGAAGCGGCGATCCTGCCGCAGGTGCATGAGGTGCATTGCGACCCGAGGCCGGGCCAGAGCAGCCCGACTCTGCCCAAGGCGATGCAGAAACCGGCCGAAGAGAAAAGCCCGGCCCGCTGGGCCTATGAGCGGATGATTCTCTACATCAAGAACTTTGAAGAGCAGCTGGACAGCGCTCATGAGGTCGCGATGGGGTTTGCCGGTGGCGACGCCGGTGTCATGCGGATCGAGGGTATGGGCTATTTCGACCCTGACATCGTGACCTTTTACGGGTCGGATAACTCCGGTGCCCGCACGCAGCTGGTCCAGCATGTGACGCAGCTCAACGTGATGCTGCGGGCCCTGCCCAAGGCGCAGCCGGAAACCCCGGCCATGCGGATCGGATTTCGTCTGGCGAAGGATCTGGAGCCTGATCCGGCCCCGGATGCTGATCCCGATATCGTGGCAGAGGCAGAGCCGGATACCTGAGAGACCCGGTGCAGGGGCAACCGCGCGATTCGGCGATCTGATGCGTGACGACCCGCAAGTCGGGGCGAGACGGCTGTGCAAACAGGCCGCAGGCCTCGGGTTTTTCGCCCTGCTGCGCTGCATTGACGTCGTGACAGGGCGCGGGAAATCCAGTAATCAGCAGGAAATCGAACGCGAATAGGACATTTAGACATGGCTGAGCATAAACACGGAACCATGGACATCTCGGTTCAGGAAAAAACCTTTGCGGGTTTTGTGACCTTCACGGTGCGCTTCTGCATCGCTCTGGCGCTCTTCGCGGTCTTCCTGGCCGTCTTCGCGACCTGATCTTCGGGCCATGTCCGTGGGCCGTTTGCTGCTGCGCCTGACGCTTTGTGCGTCGGTTGCAGGGGGAGCCTTTGCGCTGTCGGGCTGCGCGTCGCAGCCGCAGCCCAATGCCGATGATGCAACGCTGGAACGTGTCGCGTATCGCGCCGAGGGCGCCCCATCCCTGACCCTTTATACGATGGTCAACAACCGGACCGGACAGGGCGGGCATACCTCGCTGATGGTCAATGCTTCGGAGCGGGTCATCTTTGATCCCGCCGGGTCGTTCTACGCAGACCGCGTACCCGAACGGGATGACGTGCTTTACGGGATCACGCCTGCCGTGGAAAAGGCCTATCGCGGATCGCACGCCCGCAGCACCCATCACGTGATGGTGCAGGAAGTTGCAGTGACGCCGGAACAGGCGCAACGCGCCTATGAACTGGTTGTCAGCAATGGCCGCGTGCCCGGCGCCTATTGCGCCAATGCCACCGCTTCGGTGTTGAAACAGGTTCCCGGTTTCGAGGATATCAAGGTTACCTTTTATCCGGTGAAGCTGGCCGACCAGTTTGAACAGCGGCCCGGCGTGAAAACCACCCGGTATTACGAGAACGATAGCGCCGACCTTCAGGAAGGGCTCGCGCGCAACAATGCGATCCTAAACGGAGAGTAGCGCGGCGCATCCTCAGAAAGTGCGCCGCAGCGGTGGATCCGTGGCCGACGCTTGCGTTTTAGCCCGATACGTAGAGCAGCAGCACGAAGGACCCTGCGCCAGTTCCCATGGCCAAGAGTACATTCTTGGTCAGATAGCCGACTGCCAGCGTCAGCGCCGCCACCGCGACATGCGGCAGGCTTGGGGTGCCGCCGGTCGGAGCGGGCCAAGCCACCAGCGGCGCCACCAGCGCCGGGATGATGGCAACAGCGGTATAGCGCAGGTGGCGCATCAGCCAGTCCGGCATGGCGCGCCCGCCGACAATCCCGATAAAGGCAAAACGCAGGGCAAAGCTGCCAACAGCCAGTCCGATGATGGCCGTCCACAGGATCACGGGGTCGATCAGGGCAGGGGCAGTGCTGGTCATTGCGCGGTCTCCTCTTGGCTGCGGCGCAGCCGGTTTTCCAGCCAGACCTCTGTCTGGGCGCCGGCCATCATCCCGGCCAGCCCGGCCACGATCAGACCCAGGTTATAGGGCAGCGCCGCCGCGGGCAGGGCGGTCGCGACGGCGACGAAACAGGCCACCAGATGCGCCGGGGTGCGCAGCATCGGTCCGATCATCGCCAAAAAGGCCAGCGGCAGCACAAAATCGAGCCCCCAACTGTCGGGGACCTGCGCGCCGATCATGGCACCGGTAAAGGTTGCGATCATCCAGCCCGGCGCCACCAACCCGTTGGTGCCAAAGAAATACGCCATGCGTTCCGGCACGGTCATCTCCGGCTCGGTTTCGAATTGCACGATCGACAGGGCATAGGATTGGTCGACGGTGAAATAGGCGGCAATCGCCCTCTGCCACAGCGGCGCCGACCCCAGATAGGGCGTCAGAGAGGCGGAATACATCGCCACCCGCAGGTTCACCGCAAGCGCCGAAATCAGCACGATGAGAATCGGTGCGTTCTCCTGCATCAGTTGCAGAGCGGTGAACTGTGCCGATCCGGCAAACACCGCGAGCGAGAAGGTCAGTGCCTCGGGGACAATAAGTCCCGCCTCGGCGGCCAGAACACCAAACAGCAGGCCAAAAGGTCCTGACACCAGAAGAAATGGTGCGCCATCGCGGACGCCCTTCCAAAAGGCCGATTTGGGTGTGGTGATCGCCATTTGCACGTCCTAAATTGAGACGCAGCACGGGGCTGCTGTCATGGCCTAAGGGGGATTGGGGAGGTTTGCAATTGGCAAAAGCCGAAGATCACGCAGAGTATATCATAGCGCCTGCGCCGCAGAACGCGCGGCTGACCCGCGCGGTGACGGGCGTCGATCACACCGGCGCCCAAAGCGAGATTTCCGTGGTCGAGGAACGTCCGCTGACCATCTATCTCAACCGGCAGGAGATCGTCACCGCAATGACCATCGGGGATTATCCCGAGTACCTGGCGCTTGGCTTTTTGCGCAATCAGGGCATGCTGCGCGACGATGATGTGATCACCGGCGTTGATTACGACGAAGAGCTGGAAACCGCTGTGGTGCGCACTGAGGTCGAGACTTCTTACGAGGAAAAGCTGCAAAAAAAGACCCGCACCTCGGGCTGTGCCGTGGGCACCGTCTTTGGCGACATGATGGAGGGGCTGGAGGATGTCCGCCTGCCCGCAACGCCGGTGCGCACCTCCTGGCTCTATGCGCTGGCGCATAAGATCAACCGCACGCCGTCCCTATACCTTGAGGCCGGGGCCATCCACGGCACGGTACTGTGCCACCGCGACCGCCCGCTGGTCTACATGGAGGACGTCGGCCGCCACAACGCGGTGGACAAGATCGCAGGCTGGATGCTGTCCACGGGCAGCGATCCGGCGGATAAGATCCTTTACACCACCGGGCGGCTGACCTCTGAGATGGTGATCAAGACGGCGATGATGGGTATCCCGGTGCTGGTCTCCCGCTCGGGCTTTACCGCCTGGGGGGTAGAGATCGCCCGCGAGGTCGGTCTGACCCTGATTGGCCGTATGCGCGGGCAGCGGTTCATTTGCCTGTCGGGTGATGATCGGTTGGAACGGGACGTGGACCCCGCATCTATGCCGCAGGAAGAGAAGAAACATCGCAGGAAGAGCGCGGGATGACGACAACGATAGGGCAGGGACCGTCCGCGGGCGGAAGCGAAGCGCCCGCCCATGGGGGGCGGACGGGCGCTGCCCGGCCTTTCGGCCGAGCAAGATTGAAGAGAACACTGGCATGAGCAAACCCTTGGGCGTAATCTTGGCTGGTGGTCTCGCCACCCGCATGGGCGGTGGCGACAAGGGGCTGCTGAACATCGGCGGGCAAAGCCTTTTGTCCCGCGTGATTGATCGGCTGTCGCCGCAGGTGGCAGGCCTCGCGCTCAACGCCAATGGGGATGCTGCGCGCTTTGCCGATCTTGGCCTGCCGGTGGTGGCTGACACAATAGAAGGCTTTGCCGGGCCGCTGGCTGGCGTGCTCGCGGGGCTGGACTGGGCCGCCGAGCAAGGCGCCGAAGCAATCGTGACGGCGGCTGCCGACACGCCTTTCTTCCCTATCGATCTGGCGGCGCGGCTGATGGAGGCCTCCGAAGGGCAGACCCATCCCTTAGTGCTGGCGACAACGCCGCGCACCGGGGAAGAGCTGAAATCCGGCGGGCGCAGCAAGGTGAACCGCCACCCCACATTCGGCCTCTGGCCAGTGGCCCTGCGCGATGATCTGCGCGCGGCCCTT
Organism: Phaeobacter sp. SYSU ZJ3003; assembly: GCF_041300735.1. Lineage (NCBI taxonomy): Bacteria > Pseudomonadati > Pseudomonadota > Alphaproteobacteria > Rhodobacterales > Roseobacteraceae > Phaeobacter > Phaeobacter sp. SYSU ZJ3003. The sequence continues at coordinate 91,550 of NZ_PXNU01000015.1, forward strand.
AATGATGGCCTGCGCAAGGTGGTCCTGTGGACCGATGCCCATGGCGGGCGTGAAGCGTTGTTCGAGGCCGACCCCTTTGATCCATTTTTTAACGTCAACACGCCCGAGGATCTGGCGCGTGCAGAGAGATTGCTAGTATGAAAATTTACGGAGTAACCGGCTGGAAAAACGCCGGCAAGACAGGCCTGATGGAGCGGCTGGTGGCTGAATTCTGTGCCCGGGGTCTGAGCGTTTCGACCCTGAAACACGCCCATCACAGCACCGATGTGGATCAGCCCGGTACCGACAGCCACCGCCACCGCAGCGCCGGCGCCTCCGAGGTTCTTCTGGCCTCGCCCAACCGGGTGGCGATCATGCAGGAATTGCGCGATGCGGAAGAGCCGTCCTTTATTGATCTGCTGTCGCGACTCAATCCGGTGGATCTGGTTCTTGTCGAGGGCTTCAAACGCGAACCGCATCCCAAGATCGAGGCCTATCGCACCGATGCGGGCAATCCGCTGATCGCGCCGGGGGATCAATCGATCCGGGCCGTGGCCAGCGATATTTCCCTCAACCTGGATCGGCCCGTGTTCAATCTGGACGATACCGTGGCGATTGCCGATTTCATCGCGGGTGAACTGGGCTTGTGAGGCCGTTTGACACCTTCGTGATGGTGGATTGGTCCGGCGGCAACGATGCCGGACCGCGTCCACGCCGCGATGCGATCTGGGCCTGTCTGGCGGTCCGGGACGGCGCAGAAGACCCGCTTTATTTCCGCAATCGCCAGCTGGTCGAAGACTGGCTCTGCGATCAGGTGGAATTGGCGCTGAGCCGGGATCAACGGCTTTGCATCGGATTTGATTTTCCCTTTGGCTATCCCGCAGGCTTTGGCCCGGCGCTGACCGGGCAGAGCGATCCTCTGGCGCTTTGGGATTGGTTCGAGGCGCGGATCGAAGACAGCCCCAGGGCAAACAACCGTTTTGATCTGGCGGGCGAGATCAACCGCCGCTTTGGCGGGCAGGGGCCTTTCTGGGCCAATGCGCTGAAGCGCAATATCGACGGGCTGCCGCGCACCAAGCGTAGCTATCAGAACCCTTTTCCGGATCGGCGCGCGGTCGAACATCTGGCGCCGGGCGCCTTCACCTGCTGGCAGATGGCCGGGGCAGGATCCGTGGGCGGTCAGGTGATGATGGGGTTGCCGGTGCTGTCCCGGTTGCGCCGCCGCTTTGCGCCGCATGTGGCCGCGTGGCCGTTTGAGGCGCTGGACAGGCCGGTGGCACTGGTCGAGATCTGGCCCTCTCTCACCGTTCCTACGCAGCCTGCTGGTATGATCAAGGATGCCTGGCAGGTGCAGCAGGTGGCTCTGGAACTTGCCCGCCGCCCTGTGGCAGAACTGGAGAAGATGCTGGATATCACCGCCCCCGAAGAGGGCTGGATCCTTGGAGTGGAGCCGAGATGACCCTGAAGCCGCCGCCCCTGCGCGATGATTGCTTTGCCTTGCCGGCGGGCGTGAACTGGACTCCGGTCGAGGATGCGCTGGCGCTGCTGCGGCAGCGGCTGGGGCCGGTGACTGGCGTGGAGAGCCTGCCGCTGGATCAGGCGGTGGGGCGGGTGCTGGCCGCGGATGTGGTGGCGCAACGATCGAACCCGCCGCAGCCCAATACCGCGGTGGATGGCTATGGCTTTGCCGGTCCCATAGCCGAAGGGGCACAGGTCATGGATCTGGTCGCCGGGCGTGCGGCGGCGGGGGTGCCCTTTGACGGCGTGGTGCCTGCGGGGCAGGCCATTCGTATCCTCACCGGGGCCGCTCTGCCCGAAGGCGTTGATACGGTTATCCTAGAAGAGGACGTGACCACGGATGGCAGTCAGATCGCCTTTCACGGGCCGCTGAAACGGGGCGCCAATACCCGCCGCGCCGGTGAGGATGTGGCAGCCGGAGATGTGATTCTGGGTGCGGGGCGGGTGGTGACACCTGCCGATCTGGCGCTCGCCGCGGCGACGGGAAACGACACATTACCACTTCGGCAGCCCCTGCGCGTTGGAGTGCTTTCCACCGGCGATGAACTGCGCGATCCGGGTGCGCCTGCCGGGCTGGGGCAGATCTATGATGCTAACCGGCCGATGCTGCTGGCGTTGCTGCGGCAGTTGGGCGTGATTGCCGTGGATCTGGGGCGCGTCGGTGATGATCGCGCCGCGCTGCGGGCGCGGCTGGACGGCGCGGCGTCGCAGGCGGATGTGATCCTGACCAGCGGCGGTGCCTCGGCGGGGGATGAAGATCATGTCTCGGCCCTATTGCGGGAGGCAGGCGCCATGCAGGAATGGCGCATTGCCCTGAAACCCGGCCGTCCGCTAGCGCTGGGGATGTGGCAGGGAATGCCGGTCTTTGGCCTGCCGGGCAATCCGGTGGCGGCGCTGGTCTGTACGCTGATCTTTGCGCGCCCTGCCATCGGGGTGATGGCGGGGGCCGGGTGGCAGGAACCGCAGGGGTTCGATGTGCCTGCCGGGTTTGAGAAGCGCAAGAAACCGGGACGGCGGGAATACCTGCGCGCCCGTATCCGGCAGGGGCGAGTTGAAGTGTTCAAATCCGAAGGCTCTGGTCGGATCAGTGGCCTTAGCTGGGCCGAGGGTCTGGTCGAGATTGGCGAGGATGCGGCGCATATCCGGCCCGGCGACCCGGTGCGTTTCCTGCCCTATGGCAGTTTTTCCCTTTAGGCAGGTGTCTTTGGGGCGGGGAGCTCCCGCCCATTCAGTATCATTGCAGGCAATGACCTTCGCGGTTGGGCCGGGCGCCCTGCGGTGCAGGGCGCTGGATGGTGGCAACCGCGCCGCGCCTAGCGTGGCGCCGGACCCAACGGGAGAGCGGCGATCTGTGATCGCCGGGATCCGGGCGGGAGCGCTCTGGCGGGCGAAACGGGGGGTGTTGGCTGCGGATCAGTCGAAGGTGCCCGCGACGCGGCCCACCAGCATGAAGGCGCGCGCGGTGCGGGTGTCGCCAAGAGCGGAGATTTCGCTGTCGTTGGCTTCGGTCTCAAACTCGGTGAACATCTGGTCGAACCGGCGCAGGAAGTGATGCGCGGCATCGCGGAAGATCGGATCCTGTTTCATCCGCGCGGCGGTCAGGGCCAGCGATGTCCGGTCCCGCACCCCGCCAAGCGCCGCCACGGCGCGACCGCGGGCGCCTTGGGCGAACTGGCGCCAGATTTCGGGGCGTGCCATGTCCGGGCGCAGATCGTCCATATAGATGCCGTCTTGGCTGAGCAGGGTCAGAACGTCCTGCGCCGCCTGGATCACCTGCGAGGCCTTGCGGTCCTTGAGCGCGGCGCGCAGGGCCGAGAAGCCTTCTTCGTCCTCTGCGGTTTCCGGGAAATTGAGCGCGCGGATGAATTGGTCCACCGGCAGCGGCGGCGACATGTCTTCCGAGGAGGTGCCAAGGGCCAGCGTACCCTGATCCGCTGCGGCCATCTGGGCGGCTTCGGCGGGGATCGCCGGGCGGGGCGGGTTGCGGCGGCTGCTCTGGAAAGTGGCCAATGCGCTTTCGGTCTTGCGCGTCGCCTCGGCGATTTCCTCAAGCTTCTTGGTGACCGAAGGCTCCGCCACCGCCGTGGCCTGCTGGGCGTGGGTCAGGTAGCTGTGCCGCAGCCCGTCGATGGCCGATTGCAGGCGCAGGGTTTCCTCGCGCATGATCCGGATCGATCGCAGCACCATGGCGCCGCCCCAGAGCAGGATCACCGGCAGGCAGACGGCCAGCGCCGTCTGCACCCAGCCGGTCCAGCCATCGGCACCGTCCGTTTCAGCAGGAGCCAGAAGGTAGGCCGCCAGAACCGCCAAGAGCCAGATGCAGCCCAGCACGATCGCCCCCATCTCGGCGCCGCCCAATCCCGTGGCCGAGGGGCGCTCGAACGTGCCGAGCGGCTGGTTATGGGCGGTCTTTGAGGCGGGATCCGGTGCGGTCATGGCGGATGGGTTCTGTCTTGTCAGGAATAAACGATTTGCAAAATCTCATAGGCGCGCTCCCCGCCGGGGGTGCGTACCTCCACACTGTCGCCTTCTTCCTTGCCGATCAAGGCCCGGGCAATCGGTGATTTGATGTTCAGCAGGCCCGCTTCGATATTGGCCTCGTGTTCGCCGACGATCTGCCAAGTCTTTTCCTCGTCGGTGTCTTCATCCACCACGGTGACCTTGGCGCCGAATTTCACAGACCCCGACAGTTTCGCCGGATCGATCACATCGGCGAGGCTCAGAATGCCTTCGAGTTCCTTGATGCGGCCTTCGATGAAGGACTGTTTTTCGCGCGCCGAATGGTATTCGGCGTTTTCCGACAAATCGCCGAGCTCGCGGGCTTCGGCGATGGCCTGGATGATGGCCGGGCGCTCGACGGATTTCAGGTTCTTGAGTTCCGCTTCGAGGGCCTGAAAGCCCGTCGGCGTCATCGGGATCTTTTCCATGGTCTGCTCCGCTTTCGTCTGGTCGTGCCGTGCATGTGCTACGGGTCTTTTGAACGTGACAGCCCCGCCGCAGGTGCGACGGGGCATTTATTCGTGTTGGCATTTACCTGACCCAATCGTGGGGCCAAATGCAAGGGGGACCTGCGGCCACGGGCAGAGTTTTGCTGCAGGGACCGGGACTTGCTGCGGGATTTATCGCCGCTTGATATGTCGCGGTGGCAGCGGGTCCGGCACTGGCAGATGCGCTTCGATGCGCCAGAACTGTGCCTCGGCCTGATCGCCATGGAGCCGCGTGCTATGCCTGCCCTGGGGCCGCCTGTGCGCGTCGAGCCCCAACAGCTCAATCATATTGAACAAGCTCATATTCCACCCCCTCTCCATCCTGAAAATAGAACCGTCGTCCGGGTTCGTAATCGGCGTGGTTCATCGGCGTAAAGCCGACCTCCCGAACCGCCTCCTCGGTGCGGTCCAGATCCTCGACGATCAGCGCCAGATGGTTGAGCGTTCCCTTGTTGGCATAGCGGGGCAGCGGATCACCCAGGTCTTCCGGTGGCGTATAAAGCGCAAGATAGCTGTCCTTGCTGCCGACGTGGACCGAAAGGCCGCCGTGAATTGCCGGACCCTGCCAGCGGATGCGCCAGCCAAAGACCTTTTCCATCCAGGCGGCGGTGGCATGGGGATCGCTGACGCAGAGGTTCGCGTGTTCAAGAATGGCGGTCATTTCGAATCTCCTTTGATAATCTCTGCATCCTGTGTAATTTCTAAACCTAACTTTAGATCAAGGTATTTCTCATCACGTCAGGGAAGGGATCCGACATGGCAAAATCCGCAGGTGTTTCGATTGGCTATCTGGCAGAGCGCACCGGGCTGGCGGTCTCTGCCATCCGGTATTACGAGGCGCAGGGTCTGGTAGAGCCCTGGCGCAATGCGGGCGGGCAGCGGCGGTTCCTGCGCTCTGATCTCAGGCGGCTCAGCTTCATCATGATCGCGCAGCAGTTCGGGTTTTCCCTGCCGGAGATCCGCGAGTACCTGAAAAAACTGCCGGGCGGGCGCACCCCGACGCAAGAGGATTGGGCGGCGATTTCCTCGGACTTCCGCGATCATCTGGATCAGCGAATCGAGACGCTTATGAAGCTGCGTGATAACCTTGATGGCTGTATCGGATGCGGCTGCCTGTCCTTGCCGAGATGCGCGCTATATAATCCGCAGGACAAGGCAGGAGAGAAGGGCACCGGCCCGCGCTATCTGATGGGGGACAGCCCAGAGGTTGAAAATGACGGATGAGCGTCGGAAATGAGTATGTTTTATACGGAAAAGCCCGTTCTGCTGGAACGTAACGCAGAGTATGGATTGACCTTTGTAATCCCCAAACGCTAAGCAACCGCGAAAGAAAATTGCGCCCAGGACCATCTGTCCGGTGGGGACAGAAACGAACGATAGCCAAGGAGCACATCATCTATGGCCGAGATTGAACGCGAAGCGATGGAATATGACGTTGTGATCGTCGGGGCCGGCCCTGCGGGTCTGTCGGCGGCGATCCGTCTGAAGCAGTTGGACAGCGACCTTGAGGTCGTGGTGCTGGAAAAAGGCTCCGAAGTGGGCGCGCATATCCTGTCGGGCGCGGTTCTGGATCCCTGCGGTCTTGATGCGCTTATCCCCGACTGGAAGGAAAAGGGCGCGCCGCTCAACACGCCGGTCAAGGAAGATAACTTCTACATGATGGGCGAGTCGGGCGAGGTGCGGATCCCCAACTTCCCGATGCCGCCGCTGATGAACAACCACGGCAACTACATCGTCTCCATGGGCAATGTCTGCCGCTGGATGGCTGAACAGGCCGAGGAACTGGGCGTCGAGATTTTCCCGGGCATGGCCTGCTCCGAGCTGATCTACGGCGACAACGGCGAAGTCAAAGGCGTGGTCGCCGGTGTCTTCGGTCTGGAGGCCGACGGCTCTTACGGTCCCAACACCGAGCCGGGCATGGAACTGCACGGCAAATATGTCTTCCTCGGCGAAGGCGTACGTGGCTCGCTGTCCAAGGAAGTGATCGCCAAATACGGCCTGTCCGATGGCAAGGAGCCGCAGAAATACGGCGTCGGCATGAAAGAGATCTGGGAGATCGACCCGGCCAAGCACAAGGAAGGCACCGTCACCCACACCATGGGCTGGCCGCTGAATTCCAACGCTGGCGGTGGCTCCTTCATCTACCACCTGGAAAACAACCAGGTTTACGTGGGCTTCGTGGTGCACCTGAACTACAAGAACCCCTACCTGTTCCCCTACATGGAATTCCAGCGGTTCAAGCACCACCCGATGGTCGCCGAGCTGCTGGAAGGCGGCAAGCGCGTGGCCTATGGCGCCCGCGCCATTACCGAAGGCGGCTGGCAGTCGATGCCGAAGCTTGTGGCACCCGGTGTGGCGCTGCTGGGTTGCGCCGCAGGCATGGTCAACGTGCCGCGCATCAAGGGCAACCACAACGCCATGCTGTCGGGCAAGGCCGCAGCCGAAGCCGCATATGACGCCATCAAGGCCGAACGTTCCGGTGACGAGCTGTCCGCCTATGAAACAGACGTGCGCGAAGGCGCTATCGGCAAGGACCTCAAGATGGTCCGCAACGTCAAACCGATGTGGTCGAAGTGGGGTCTCACCGCCTCGCTGATGCTGGGTGGTTTGGATATGTGGACCAACAACATCCTTGGCCTGTCCTTCTTTGGCACCCTTGGTCACGGCAAGAACGACGCCGAAGCCACCGAAGAAGCCAGCAAGCACAAGCCGATTGATTACCCGAAACCCGATGGCACCCTGTCCTTTGACCGGCTGACCAACGTCTCCTTCGCGATGACCAATCACGAGGAAAGCCAGCCTTGCCACCTGCACCTTGGCAATGCGGATACGCCGATCTCGGTCAACCTGCCGAAATACGACGAACCGGCGCAGCGCTATTGCCCGGCCGGCGTCTACGAGGTGGTCGAAAAGGACGGCAAGCCGGAGTTCGTGGTGAACTTCCAGAACTGCGTGCACTGCAAGACCTGTGACATCAAGGACCCGAGCCAGAACATCACCTGGACCACGCCGCAGGGCGGTGACGGGCCGAACTATCCCAATATGTGATCCGGTTTGGGCAGATCTGCCCGCAGCCGGGCGGATTTCCTCCGGTTTTGCCGGAAATAACGCAAAAGTGGGGCGCCTTCCGAGGCGCCCCATTGCGTGTTGTCAGCGCCCGGATTACCCTTTTTCACAATCACGAATACATACCCTTGGGGGAGGTCCCGGTGCCGGTTCAAAATCTTCGCAACCTGTCATCCGCGGCGCTGGTTGCGCTGTCTGTTTCGGTCACATCCACGCTGGGCCTTGCGGCGCCAGTTGCAGCTAACGGATTGGCGGGGGCGTACCTCGCTGGTCGGGCCGCCACCTATGAGAGTGATTTCTCGGCAGCTGCCGAATATTACACCCGCGCTCTGGTCCGCGATCCGAAGAACCCCGTGTTGATGGAAAATGTGGTCTTTGCCCAGCTGGCGCAGGGCGATCTGGATCGCGCACTGCCGGTGGCACAGCGCCTGTGGGAGATGGAGCTGCGCAGCCAGGCGACGAATATGGTCATGGTTGGCGATTTCGCCCGCCGCGGCGCCTTTGTCGACATTCTGGCGCGGGATCTGGCGATCCGCGATATTCACCCGCTGGTGGATGGGTTGCTGACCGCCTGGGCGCATATGGGCGAAGGGGCTGTCTCCGCCGCGATGCAGAGTTTCGAAGCCCTTGCCGAAGACCAGAACCTGCGCCCCTACGCGCAGTTTCATCAGGCGCTGGCGCTGGCCTCGGTCGGGGACTACGAGGGCGCAGAGGCGATGTTCGCGGCCGAGGATGGCAAGCTGACCCGCCTGTCGCGCCAATCGGTGTTGGCGCGGATGCAGATCCTATCGCAGCTGGGGCAGAACGAAAAGGCGCTTGAGGTGCTGAACGGGGCCTTCAGCAGCGGCTTTGATCCGGCGCTTGCGGATTTGCGGGGCCGACTTGAGGCAGGCGAGGCGCTTGGCTTTACCATGGCGCCCGGCCCGGTCGAAGGGATCGCCGAAGTCTTTTTCACCATGGGATCGGCGCTGAATGGGCAGCAGGCGGATGACTATGTGCTGATGTATGCCCGCATGGCCTCGGTCCTGAACCCGGATCACGTCGATGCGGTTCTGCTAAGCGCGGAGCTCTTGGACAAGCTGGGCCGCTTCCCGCTGTCGATTGCCACCTATAAACAGGTGCCGCGCAGCCATCCCGATTATTATGCCGCTGAAATGGGCCGCGCCGAGGCGCTGCGCCGCTCGGCCAAACCGGACGCCGCAGCCGAGGTATTGGCGCAACTGGCAGAGATCTATCCTGAACTGCCGCAGGTTCAGGTCAGCCTGGGCGACCTGCTGCGACAGCAGGAAGACTACACTGGCGCCGTGACCGCCTATGACAAGGCGCTGACCTACACGCCCGAGCAATCGCCGAGCCGCTGGTTCCTCTATTATGCCCGCGGCATCTGCCACGAAAGGCTGGATAACTGGGCCGAGGCCGAGGCAGATTTCCGTGCCTCTCTGGCGCTGGAGCCGAACCGCCCGCAGGTGCTGAACTACCTTGGCTACTCGCTGGTGGAAAAGCAGAAGAACCTGGATGAGGCGCTCGACATGATCGAGCGCGCCGTCGCAGCGCGTCCCGAGTCGGGCTATATCGTCGATTCGCTGGGCTGGGTGCTGTATCGTCTTGGTCGTTATAGCGAGGCGGTGGGCCACATGGAGCGCGCGGTGGAACTGATGCCGGTGGATCCGGTGGTGAATGACCATCTTGGCGATGTGTTCTGGGCAGTAGGCCGCCAGCGCGAGGCGGAATTCCAGTGGAAACGAGCGCTGTCCTTCATCCACTCTGGCGAAGGCGATGGTGAGGCCGACCCCGAACGGATCCGCCGCAAGATCGAGGTCGGTCTGGATGTGGTGCTGGAAGAAGAAGGCGCGGATCCCCTGAAGGTTGCCAATGGCGGTTGAGGCTTTCGCCCCGGCCAAGATCAACCTGACCCTGCATGTGACCGGCCAGCGCGCCGATGGTTATCACCTGCTGGATTCGCTGGTGGCGTTTTGCGATGTCGGGGATCAGGTGCGGGTGCGCCCGGCTGAGGATCTGTCGTTACAGGTGGGTGGGCCACGGGCGGCTGGCGTGCCCACGGACGGTTCCAACCTTGTGTTGCGGGCGGCAGAGGTTTTGAAACCTGCCGGGCAGGGCGCCGAGATTAGGCTGGAAAAACACCTGCCTGCAGCGGCTGGCATTGGTGGCGGCTCTTCGGATGCGGCGGCAACGCTGCGGGCGTTGTCGCAGCTTTGGGATGTGAAGCTGCCCGTCGAAGTGGATTTGCTAAAACTCGGCGCAGATGTGCCCGTCTGCATGGCGCCGGGAGCCTGGCGCATGGCGGGGATTGGGGAGGTTCTGACGCCGCTGCCGCCCTTGCCGTCCTGCGATATCCTGCTGGTGAATCCGGGAGTGGCGGTCTCTACCCCGGTGGTGTTCCGCGGGTTGGCCTCGCGCGAGAACCCGGCCATGCCGCAGGACCTGCCAGTCTGGGCCGATGCGGTGGAACTGTCGGAATGGCTGGCGGGGCAGCGCAACGATCTGCAGGCCCCAGCCGTGGCCGCTGCGCCGGTGATCGGAGAGGTTCTGGACGCGCTGCGTGCCTCGGGGGCGCTGTTTTCGGCCATGTCCGGCTCTGGCGCCACCTGTTTTGCGCTGTTTGAACCCGCGGGGGCGCAGGCGCAAAGCGCGGCAGAGGATATTCGTGCGAAACACCCTGACTGGTGGGTGGCTTCGGGGCGCTTGCTCTAGGCGCGGGGGGCCTCCCGCGCCTGTATCGCCGCATCAAAGATGCAGCAAACAGCCTTGGGCCCGGCAGCGCGCCTGCGGCGCGCTGTTTTCCAGATCTGCTGAGAGGCGCCTGAAGCGCAGGTCTGCGCTGCAGGCGCCACATCGAGTGTGGAGGTCCAAAATCCGCCTCAAGGGCAAGCCGCGCGCGGCGCGGAGGCTAACGCCTCCCTTGACCCGGACTTTGGAAGAAAGGGGCTGATATGCCGACTTTGGTGTGTTGCTCCGGCGGTTAGTGCAGCCGTGCCACCACGTAATCGGCGAGATCATGCAGCATCTGGCGGATCGGGTGCTCCGGCAGGCTTTGCAGCGCGGTCTTGGCCTTTTCGGCCCAGGCCATGGCGTCGTCACGGGTGGCCTCCAGCGTCTTGTACTTGCCCATCAGCGCCAGAGCGTGGTCGAGATCGCCCTCTTCTTGGCGGCCCTTTTCGATGGTGCGGGTCCAGAAGGCGCGTTCCTCATCGGTAGCCTGCGCCACTGCCTTGATCACCGGCAGGGTCAGCTTGCGTTCGCGGAAATCGTCGCCGACGTTCTTGCCAGTTGCCTTGCTGTCGCCCTGATAATCCAGAAGGTCATCGGCGATCTGGAAGGCAATGCCCAGGGCATCGCCGTAATCGAACAGCGCCTTGATCTGCGCCTCCTCTACGCCAGCGATGACGCCACCGACCTCGGTCGCGGCGGAGAACAGCGCCGCCGTCTTGCCGCGCACCACCTGCAGGTAGATCGCTTCGTCGGTTTTGAGGTCGGTCGCCGCGGTCATCTGCAGCACCTCGCCCTCGGCGATGGTGGCGGCGGCATTGGCGAGGATGTCCAGCACCCGCAAAGAGCCGGTTTCCACCATCAGCTGGAAGCTGCGGGCAAAGAGGTAATCGCCGACCAGAACCGAGCTTTTGTTGTCCCACAAGAGGTTGGCGGTGGGACGGCCGCGGCGCTGGCCGCTTTCGTCGACCACATCGTCATGCAGCAGGGTAGCGGTGTGGATGAACTCCACTGTGGCCGCCAGTTTGACGTGATTGTCGCCCTCGTAGCCACACATGCGCGCCGCCGCCAGGGTCAGCATCGGGCGCAGGCGCTTGCCGCCGGCCTCGACCAGATGGGCGGTTACCTCGGGGATCCGGGGCGCGTGCTCGGAGGCCATCCTTGTGCGGATCAGCGTGTTTACCGCCGCCATCTCGTCGCTGAGGGTGGCTGCCAGCATTTCATGCGGCTTTTGCGTCATGACTTGGTCCATTGCTTTCCCGGCTTTCAGGCTCGACAAGGTATTGCCCTTGCTCTTAGATCCATCCCCATGAAGGAACTTCTGCGCAGCACCGATCCAACCGTCCTGGCCTTTGCCTCAGCCCTTCTTGAGGGAGAGGATATAGACTGCTTTCAGTTGGACGTAAATATGAGCATCCTCGAGGGCGGCATCGGAATTTTTCCGCGCCGCCTTATGGTGCATCCGGATGATTACGACCCGGCTTTGCGGGTGATGCGCGACAATGACATCCCGCTGGGCCAATGAGCATTTTTGCCGACGCGGATCTGACCTGTAACGATTTCCTGGGCGGCCGGGTGCGGCTGTATCAGCCCGTCAAAGGCTACCGTGCCGGGGTTGATCCTGTGTTGTTGGCGGCCGCTGTTCCGGCGCGGGCGGGGGATCATGTGCTGGAGCTCGGCTGCGGTGCGGGGCAGGCGCTGCTGTGCCTTGCGGCAAGGGTGCCGGGGCTGCGCCTTACGGGCGTGGAGTTGCAGGCCGCCTATGCCGACCTGGCGCGGCGCAATGGCGCGCTGAACGGGCAGGATGTCGATGTGATCGAGGCGGATCTGGCGCAGTTGCCGGTGTCTTTGCGCCAGATGCAGTTTGCCCATGTGATTGCCAACCCGCCCTACTACCGTGCGGGCGGGCACAGCCCGGCGCAGGATGCCGGGCGGCGGGTTGCCCTCGGAGAAGAGACACCGCTGCAGGACTGGATCGCCGTTGCCGCCAAACGGCTGGCGCCGCGTGGATACCTGCACATGATCCAGCGCGCGGACCGGTTGCCGGATATGCTGGTGGCCTGTGCCGGGAGGCTGGGGTCGCTGGAGGTGCTGCCGCTGGCGCCGCGACAGGGGCGGGCGGCAGAGCTGGTGATCCTGCGCGCGCGCAAGGAGGGGCGGGCGGAGTTCCGGCTGCACGCGCCGCTGATCCTGCACAAAGGCGCGCGGCACGAGCGGGACGGCGAAAGCTATCAGGAAGAGGTGGCCGATGTTCTGCGGCAGGGTGCGGCCCTGCCCTGGCCCGGGGAAAAGCGGCCCGCCTGAGCAGCCAGTCCTCTATCGCGGCGAGTCGGTCGCCAAGGCGGTGACGTGGTATCGGGGACTGCCATCTGAGCGTCGCCGGGGCCTGTCTGACCGGGATGCCCATATGGGTAGGACCCTTGCGTCTTTCAAGCGTTACATAGTCGTTTTAGCGTGGCTTTGCGCCTTTATTGCAAGGCTGAGCGGCGGTTTTTGGCAGTCTTCAGCCGATGCAACAAATTGATGACAAAACTGTGCGCCTGCAGCGTGACAGACGCATTTTCTTATGCTCCACTTGAGGTGTCCTGCTGACGCAGGGCGTATTTTGCTCAAAAAGGAGGAACGGCATGAGCCTCAGCTCGCATCTCACGGAACTGAAGAAGAAGCACAAGCACCTCAGCATGGAAGTCGAACAGGCCCAACGTGCGCCCAGTACCGACGGTCTGGAAGTCGCTGCCATGAAAAAGCAGAAACTGAAGCTCAAGGAAGAGATTGAGCGATTGTCCGCAAGCGAACTGGCGCACTGACGCGCGAGCAACTCGGGCGCAGCCGCAAACCGGAGCAAAACCGGCACGGGCGGCGCGCCCACGACATGTCTGATGAAATTGGGCTGCCAGATCTGGTGGCCCTTTTGCTTTTGAAAGGGGCTGTCCGGGCGAACCGCGTGCGAGTGGTCAGGAATGTTGCATTCAGGGCTGGGCGATATCGGTGACCGGGATGATATCGAACCGCTCAGACACATAGGATGTCTTGTCGATCTCACCCATGAACCAGTCGCGGAACGCCTTGATCTGGGGGCGATCCTCGGTGCCCTTGGCGCAGACAAAGCGAAACCGTCCTTCGGTTTCAATCGCAGTCGCGAAAGGGGCCACCAGACGCCCGGCGTGCAGATCGGTCACCACCATGGCGCGGCGGCCGAGCACGACGCCCGCCCCGGTCAGGGCGGCATCCACCGCATGGTCGGCTTGCGAGAAATGCGCGCCATGCGTGGGGGCAAAATCGATTCCGACAGCGGCGAACCATGCTGGCCAGTCGCAGGGCGGCTGCAGGAAGTTCAGGGATTCGTCGAACAGAAGCGGCGCCTCGGTCAGGCTTTCGGGGGTTTTGTATTTCTCTGCCAGTTCCGGCGTCATCACCGGTGTCATCCATTCCTTGCGCAGGGGCAGGGACCAAAGGCCCTCGTCCGGGCCGACGCCAAACCGGATTGCCACATCTACTTCGTCGCGCTGGAAATCCATCTGTCTGAGTGTCGCGGAAAAGCGCAGGTCGATTTCGGGATGGGCGCGGGCGAATTCATAAAGACGCGGCGCCAGCCATTTCGCGGTAAAGCCTGGGCCAGCGGTCACCGTCAGTGTGCTGTTGTCCTGCAGCCGCCGGGTGGCGCGCCAGGCATCGCCCAGAACCTCGAAACCCTCGGCGGCGCCTGGGGCCAGCGTGCGTCCGGCCTCGGTCAGCTCCACCGCACGGTTGAGCCGACGGAACAGCGGCGCGCCGAGGTGCTCCTCAAGCGATTTGATCTGAAAGGACAGCGCCGCTGGGGTCACGTTAAGCTCCTCTGCCGCCTTGGCAAAGGACATGTGGCGGGCGGCGGCATCAAAAGCGCGCAGGGCGGTCAGGGGGGGCAGGCGTTCTGGCATGATCACATAAGTAATACTTAACTGAATGACTGAAAAGTCTCGTTTGTAAGTTTTTTCACCCGCAATCATATTGGTGTCAGGTTAATGATGCTGATCCGAAACGGAGGTTTGCGAGATGGAATATACAGTCAATGCCGATATCAAACTGGCCATGCAGCGTGCACATGAAGAACGCGGCCAGGTGTTGAAATCCTTCTGGGCGCGCCTGTTCCGCCGTGGCAAGCCTTCGCTGGTCAGTACAAGGGTTTCCCGCTGGGCATAGTGCACATGTCCTTACGGGATTGAAAAAGGGCCGGTCCATCAGGACCGGCCCTTGTTGTTTTTACCATTGCGCACTCGGATCAGACGAAGAACTGACCGCCGTTGGCGGAAATGGTCGACCCGTTGATGAAGCCTGCGTCGTCAGAGGCCAGGAAGGTCACGCAGCGGGCGATTTCCTCGGGCTCGCCCAGGCGGCCGGTCGGGATCTGTGCGATGATCGAATCACGCACCTTTTCCGGCACGGCCATCACCATTTCGGTGGCGATATAGCCGGGGCAGATCGCGTTGGCGGTGATGCCTGCGCGGGCGCCTTCCTGCGCCAGGGATTTGACGATGCCCAGATCGCCTGCCTTGGTGGCAGCATAGTTTACCTGAGCGAACTGACCTTTCTGACCGTTGATCGAGGAGATCACGATGATACGGCCGAACTTGCGCTCGCGCATGCCGGGCCAGATCGGGTGAATGGTGTTGAAGACGCCGGTCAGGTTGGTGTCGATCACCTGATGCCACTGCTCGGGCGTCATCTTGTGGAAGGGGGCATCGCGGGTGATCCCAGCATTTGCCACCACGACGTCAATGGGACCCAGATCGGCTTCGACCTTTTCGATACCGGCCTTGCTTTCCTCGTAGTCGCCCACGTTCCACTTGTAGGTCTTGATGCCGGTTTCCTCGGTGAATTTGGCCGCGGCTTCGTCATTGCCGGCATAGGTGGCTGCGACGTCATAGCCTTCGGCCTTCAGAGCCTTGGAAATTGCTGCGCCGATGCCGCGGGAGCCGCCTGTGACGAGTGCAGTTCGTGCCATTGAGTTGTCCTCCAGTGATTCATTTACTTGGTAATCTTGCTACATGCAGAGGTTAGTTTGAGCAACAATATTGCGCAACGGATTTTGCTGCGCCGCCGCATAAATTGTCGCACCCCTGACAAACCTTTGAAGCCTAAAAGAAAAGGGCGCCAAGATGGCGCCCTTAGATATGTCTGGTTACGAGGCCACGTTACGGGCGCTCCACGCACATGGCGACGCCCATACCGCCACCGATGCAAAGCGTGGCGAGGCCTTTCTTGGCACCGCGCCGCTTCATTTCAAACAGCAGCGTGTTCAGAACCCGGCAGCCCGAGGCGCCGATGGGGTGGCCGATGGCGATGGCGCCACCGTTGACGTTGACGATGCTGGGATCCCAGCCCATTTCCTTGTTCACGGCGCAGGCCTGCGCGGCAAAGGCTTCGTTGGCCTCAACCAGATCCAGATCCGAGGCGCTCCAGCCTGCCTTCTCCAGCGCCTTGCGGGAGGCGTGGATCGGGCCGACGCCCATGATCGAGGGATCGACGCCAGCGGTGGCATAAGAGGCGATGCGGGCCAGCGGCTCGATACCGCGTTTCTCTGCTTCATCGGCGCTCATCAGCAGGGTGGCCGCAGCACCGTCGTTCAGGCCGGAGGCGTTGGCTGCGGTGACCGATCCGTCCTTGGTGAAGGCGGGGCGCAGTTTCTGCATGGCTTCGATGGTGGCGCCGTGACGGATGTATTCGTCGCTGTCCACCACGATGTCGCCCTTGCGGGTTTTCACGGTGAAGGGGGTGATTTCATCAACGAACTTGCCCGCCTTCTGGGCGGCTTCGGCCTTGTTCTGGCTGCTGACGGCGAATTCATCCTGCTGATCGCGGGAGATCTGCCATTTTTCGGCGACGTTTTCGGCGGTCTGGCCCATGTGGTAGCCGTTGAAGGCGTCCCACAGACCGTCGCGGATCATGGTGTCGATATACTTCATGTCACCCATCTTGTGACCGGCGCGCAGATGGGCGGCGTGGGGCGACAGGGTCATGCTTTCCTGACCACCGGCGCAGACGATGGAAGCATCGCCCAGCTGAATGTGCTGTGCGCCCAGTGCGACGGCGCGCAGACCGGATCCGCAGACCTGATTGATGCCCCAGGCGGCGCTTTCGATGGGCAGGCCGGCATTGATATGGGCCTGACGGGCCGGGTTCTGGCCCTGAGCGGCGGTCAGAACCTGACCGAGAATGGTTTCAGAGATCTCGCTTTTGTCGACGCCTGCGCGGGCAACAACGGCCTCCAGAACAGCGGCACCCAGATCATGGGCGGGCGTATTGGCGAACGAGCCGCCGAAACTGCCGACAGCGGTCCGTGCGGCGGATGCGATTACAACATTGGTCATTGATATGGGTCCTCTGCCATCAATTAACTCCGGAGATGTTGCACCCGCGCGGTCGGTGGTGAAATCAAAACCCCGCGATGGCAAACACGTCCTCCCGTACTCCGGGGCAGGCATAGCGTATTGCTGCACCTGCAGCAATCGACAGGGTGTCCCAGCGGCTGACGGGAAGTCAACCGACATAAGCGCAAAAAACCACCGGTGACGGTGGCTCTTTTTTGGGGGTCATGCGGTCAGATGCACAGAAGACCCTGAAACAAGGAGGCTATTCCCGAACGCTGCAGTGCAGCGGATCAGGCGCGGCTGCGTTCCTTCAGTTCCTCCAGCCAGGGCGGGCTGACCGTCGGGGCGCCGAACAGGAAGCCCTGCATGCAGTCGACGCCGATGGAAACAAGGTATTGCGCATCGGCTTCGGATTCCACCGACTCGGCAACCACCAGCATGTCGAACTGCTTGGCAATGCCGACCAGGGCGCAGGTCACGGCCTGATTGTCCGGATTGCCGCTGATGCCGCGGATGAACTGACCGTCGATCTTGACCGCGTCAAAGAAGAATTCGCGAAAGTGAGCGATGGCCGTGGTACCGGCCCCGAAGTTATCCAGCGCAAAGGCGATGCCGTGTTTCTGCAGCCGCTCCATGAAGTCGATGACCAGCTCTGGCGCGGCCATGGCCGAGGCTTCGGTGATTTCCAGAACCAGACGTTCGCCAATGGTGGAGTCTTTCTTCAGGAAGCGGTTCAGCACGTCCATCCAGCGGCCGTAGCCGATGGAGCGCGCCGACATGTTCACGGACAGGCGGATCTGGGGCGATTTCATCAGCGCCCGCAGCCCGTGCTGCAGCGCCAGACAGTCCAGTGCGCGGCCGATTTCCTTTTCCTCGACCACATGCATGAAGTCACGGGCAGGAATCACCCGGCCGGTGGCGTCCAGAACCCGGATGTAACCCTCATAAAAGGCGGTCTGATGCGGGGGCATGGCCTGCATGACCGGCTGGAAGGCCAGCATCGTCTGGTCATGCTTCACCGCCTCGGCAACCATATCCAATGTGGACCTGTCGCGGGATACTACCGCTGCGTTCAGTGGGTTTTCTGAGCCTTCTGGCAGGTCCGCTTTTTTCCAGCGACTGTGTTTCACTGTTTTGCCCCCTGGCTATACCTGTGCCTGATCATGTGCATGGAAACTATGCGTTGCTTTGCACTCTCGGACAAAACGGTGAACCATGGATTAAAGTTAAAACTTTAGGAAAAGTCGCATCTGATGTCGCGGCCCGGTCTGTCAGGTCGGGTCGGCTGGTTGTTCAAATCCCGGCGTGCCGCGGTCACCCGGGTTGCGGGCCAGGTGTTTGGCCTTGATGGTTTCGCTGGTGTCGCGGCTACCATCGTGGCTGTAGCCGGGCGGCGCCAGCGCATAAAGCAGCCGTTGTTTCAGGGTCAGGCCGGGCTGGGTCATGTCACGGAAAATCCCCACCCATTCGTGAAAGGCGACCCGTAGCGGATTGAAGGTGCCGATGTTGTGGACAAGGCCGTAATCGACGCGGTCGTTCTCCTGCTCGGGAACAAAGGTGCCGAACATCCGGTCCCAGATGATGAAGACGCCGGCATAATTACAGTCCAGATAGCGCGGGTTGCGGCCATAGTGGGCGCGGTGGTGGCTAGGGGTGTTCATCACCGCCTCGAACCAGCGGGGCATCTTGCCAATCGCTTCGGTGTGGATCCAGAACTGGTAGATCAGGTTGAGGCCACCGACGAACAGCACCAGCGCCGGGTGGAATCCCAGCAGCACCAGCGGCGCGCGGACAACCATCATGAAGGTAAAGGTGCCGGTCCAGGTCTGCCGCAGCGCGGTGGTCAGGTTGTAATGCTGGCTGGAGTGATGGTTCACATGGCTGGCCCATACCCAGCGCACCCGGTGGCCGAACCGGTGCACCCAGTAGTACCGCAGATCATCCAGCACGAAACAGACCAGAACCGCCCAGATCGACGTCCCCATATCAAGCGGCGTGAGCCGCCACAGAACCATGAAGAACGCCCAGGCGATGAAACCCAGCAGGATCCCTGCCGCGACGCTGCCCGCCCCCATGATCAGCGAGGTCAGCGCATCGCGGGTTTCATACCGCCCGCCGCGGCCTTTGATCGCGATCCACAGGAACTCGGCCAGGATCGCCGCGATGAAGAACGGCACCGCGTATTGGGTCACATCGGGGTAAGAGATTGGATCGCTCATCGGCGGGGTTCCTTCAGGACGGGATCATCATCTGTTGCCAGTCTGCGCGTTCATGCGGCGCAAGGGAGAGCGAAACGCCCGGCGTGCCAAAATCGTGGAACTCCAGCCTGAGGCCGGTTCCGGTTTCAAAGACATCAAAATCAATAAGATGGCGCGCCACGGTGTCGGCGCCAAAGGCCCAGAGAAGGCCGGTTCCGCCTTCGGTCTGAACCAGCGCGGCGTGGCCGTTTTCGGCGATCAGCACCTGGTGGATCACATCATCGGGGAAATGGCGATGCCACTCGGCGCGGGCATCTTCGACCGACAGCACCGTCTGCGCCGAGCGGCCCGACAGGTGTAGGATCGCGGCGACCGCGCTGACGCCGCCGATAACCATGATCAGCAGGATCTCTAGTGGCATATGCTCCTCCCTGATCCCTACATTGGCGGAACGGGAAGGAGCCTGTCAAAGGTCGCGTGAGGTCAAGCCGTGATCGGGGCGCGGCCGGACCCGTTGCAGTATGCGCAGATCAATGCGTTGCAATCATCTCTTTGATGATCGCCTTGGCGCTGTCGCTGTTCCATTCCGCATCGCCCAGAAGGCGGGCAACCTCTTCGCCTTCGCGGTTGATCAGAACGGTAATGGGCAGGCCGATCACTGCCATGTTGCGAGCCAGCGCCTGTTTCGGATCGGTGTGGCGGGGCAGGCCGGTGATACCGTTTTCCTCGAAGAACTTGACGATACCAGCAGGGGAATTGCGCCCGGTGGCGATGGTCAGAACCTCGAAGTCCTCGCCGCCGAACTCTTCCTGCAACTCGGCGATTTGCGGCATTTCCTTGCGGCAGGGGGCACACCAGGTCGCCCAGAAGTTCAGCAGAACGATCTTGCCCTGATAATCGGTCAGCGTGGCGGTGCCGCCATCGTTTTCCAGAAAGAACTCCGCGTCAGAGACGGGGCGCGGCTCGGAATGGACGACCAGCCGTTTCAGACTGTCGGCGCGCAGGGCCTCCAGCGTCGCGACATCTGCGGCGAAGGCGGCATTTGCACCCAAGGCGAGGGCCATATAAAGGGTGAGGTGACGAAACAGACGCATGTTATCTCCGGGGTTCAGCCATGACAGATCAATCCTCAAACCAGATGTGGGGCGGCCGCTTTGCCGCTGGCCCTGACGCGATCATGGAGGCAATTAATGCCTCGATCGGGTTTGACAAGCGTATGGCAGCCCAGGACATCGCAGGCTCAAGAGCCCACGCCGCCATGCTGGCCGCGACAGGCGTCATTACGGATAACGACGCCGAGGCCATTCGGGAAGGGCTACTCACGGTCTTGTCAGAGATCGAAAGCGGCAGCTTCCAGTTCTCCACCGCGCTGGAAGACATCCATATGAACGTCGAAGCGCGCCTGAAAGAGGTGATCGGAGAGCCCGCCGGGCGTCTGCACACCGGCCGGTCGCGCAACGATCAGGTGGCGACCGATTTCAAACTCTGGGTGCGCGATCAGCTCGACGCTGCTGAAAAGGGCCTGCTGGCGCTGATCAAGGCGCTGGTCGATCAGGCCGAGGCAGGCGCCGACTGGGTGATGCCCGGCTTTACCCACCTGCAGACCGCGCAGCCGGTGACCTGGGGCCATCACATGATGGCCTATGTGGAAATGTTCGGCCGCGATCTGTCCCGCGTACGTGATGCCCGCGCCCGGATGAACGAATCGCCCCTGGGTGCGGCGGCGCTGGCGGGTACCTCCTTCCCCATCGACCGTGAGATGACCGCATCGGCGCTGGGCTTTGACCGTCCTGCAGCCAACTCGCTCGACGCGGTGTCGGATCGTGACTTTGCGCTGGAGTTCCTGAGCACCGCGTCGATCTGCGCCGTGCACCTCAGCCGTTTTGCCGAAGAGCTGGTGATCTGGTCCTCGGCCCAGTTCCGTTTCGTGACCCTCAGTGATCGCTTCTCCACCGGCTCCTCGATCATGCCGCAGAAGAAGAACCCGGATGCGGCCGAGCTGATCCGTGCCAAAGTGGGCCGGATCTTTGGCGCCAATACCGCGCTGATGATGGTGATGAAGGGCCTGCCGCTCGCCTATTCCAAGGATATGCAGGAAGACAAGGAACAGGTCTTTGATGCAGCCGACAACTGGATGCTGGCGCTGGCTGCGATGGAAGGCATGGTCAAGGATATGACTGGCAACCGCGAGTCGCTGGCTGCCGCCGCAGGTTCGGGTTTCTCCACCGCCACCGATCTGGCCGACTGGATGGTGCGGGTGCTGAAGGTGCCCTTCCGCGATGCCCACCATGTCACCGGCGCCTTGGTCGCAATGGCCGAGGGCCGTGGCTGCGATCTGCCTGACCTCAGCCTTGAGGACATGCAGGGCGTGCACGAAGGCATCACCGAGGATATCTTCACCGTTCTGGGAGTCGAAAACTCGGTCAACTCGCGCATGTCCTATGGCGGCACAGCGCCCGCGCAGGTGCGCGCGCAGGTGAAACGCTGGAAAGACATCCTTGCGGGCTAAGCAGCCATTCGCCGAGATCCTGTGGCGGGGGCGCTTGTGATTGGCCAGCGCCCCGCCCATATTGAATGAACACCCACCCGAGCCGAGGGCTTCTCTCCGATGCGCGTTCTTGTCGTTCTTTTCGTTGCAGCCACAACACTCACGGCCTGTGGCGTGGATGGAGAGCCGGTGCGCCCCACGCTCAATGCCGGGGTCGGGGTCTCTACCAGCGGTGTCCATGCCGGGGGCAGTGTGGGTGTGCAGCAGGGACCGTTCAGCCTTCTTCTGGGCTTCTGATGCCTTCGCGCTCGGCCTGCGCCGTCCTCTGGCTGCCGGTCGTGATCGCTTTGGCGGGATGTGAGCCGTCGGCCTCTGAACGCACTGCGGGTACCGCAAGCGGTAGCTCTGCGTCTCAGACACCCGGGTCGGGTGTGACAGTTTCGGGGTACGCCCGGGTTGGCGTTTCTATCGGGAACTGAACGCCGAAACCTTTGTCCCGGCACGATTTGAACAAATCCCAGCATAGTGATCGCCCAGCGACCGGCTGCCATATTGCGGTCCGATGGCGTCCTGCTGGCAGGAGGTCAGGAAAAACTCGAACGGCCCCCAGACATGACGCGGGGTGCAACGTTTCATCACTGATAGGGCCGCATGGCCCAGCCACAGTGGCAGGTGGGTAATCCGGGCGGGTTTACCGAGGGCGTCAAAGGCCAGTTCTGCGATCTGATCGAGGCTCAGTACCTCGGGGCCGCCGATCTCCACATCCGCCTCCCCGGCTTCGATGGCATCAAGAATGGCACAGGACAGATCGCGGGCATGAATCGGGTTGATCCGCACCGATCCGTCACCGATCAGCCAGACCCGGCCCTTTTTCGCCATCGACAGGATCTCTTCCATATCGGCAAAGAACCCGTTGGGGCGGATGACGCACGCCTGCAGCGGGGCGGTTTGCAGCACGCCGACGAACCGCGATTTGGCCGCCACCAGATCAGAGGTGGGGGTGCCCCGGGTCAGCACATGCACATAGGCAAACTGACCGACCCCGGCGTTCACCGCCTCTTTCAGCAGGTTGAGGTTGGCCTGATAATCCACATCCAGATAGGTCACACGGTCGGTCTGCCGGGTCAGCCCCAAGGCCGAGACAACGAGTTCCACCCCATCCATAAGTCCGCTGAGGCTGGCCGGGTCGGTGGCCTCTGCGGTGACGATTTCAACACCTCGGGGAAACCCGGACGTATCCGAGCCGGACCGGACCAGTGCCCGCACGGAGTAGCCCCGGGCCGACAGTTGCGCCACCAGATGGCGCCCCAGATGGCCAGTTGCACCGGCGACAAATGCAATCTTCTGATTTTCACTCATTGACACTAATCCATTTTTGACCAATTGGTCAGATATAGCGCGCTATCTAGGGGCCGCATGACTGACCCGCAAGTCATTTATATGCCGGGACAGGTCAACCCCGCTATGCATTCCGTGCAATCAGGCCCAAAAGGAACGGCAATGCCGAAGATCGTCGACAAGGATAAAATGAGGGCTGAGATCCTCGAGGCGGCGATGATGTGTTTTGCGCGCACGGGCTATCAGGCCACCAAAATGACCGATATTGCCAGGGCCGCGGGCGTGGCCAAGGGCACGCTCTATCTTTATTGCGACGGCAAGGATGACCTCATCCTGAGCTTGATCGGGCAATATTTCGACGGGCTGAGGGGCCAGATCACCCTGCTGCCTGCCCCGCAGACGCTTGAGCTTTATCTGGATGGCCTGCGCCAGACGGTGATCCTGGCGCAGCGTGATATGACATCGCTGATCTTTGAAGTGCTGGGACCGGGGTTCAAGGATCCTCGGGCAGTAGAGATCATTGACGGGTTTTTCGATTGGCTGGCCCGGCACTGGGCAGAACATTTCGCAGATCTTGCCGAAGCGCAGGAAATCCGCGCTGACTGCGATCCGATGGCGCTGGCGCGGGCGGTGATCGCGATGCTGGACGGGGTTTTCCTGCATCTGAGCCTGTTCGATGCGGGGTCCAAGATCGCCACCCTGCGGCGCGAGACCGCCTTTACCATGATCGCATCGGGGCTGCGGGGATAAACGCGCAGTGGACAGCGCTGTAGCAGGACAAATTCCATTGATCCGGCGGCCTCTTTTGGTCTAATCGCCAAGACATGGATCATTTTCTTTACCGCGATGGCGCGCTCTGCGCCGAGGACGTTCCGGTGGCTGAAATCGCCGCCGCCGTAGGCACGCCGTTCTATGTCTATTCCACCGCGACGCTGCTCAGGCATTTCCGCCTGTTCGACGAGGCGCTGGAAGGCACCGAGCATCTGGTCTGTTTTGCGATGAAGGCGGCCAGCAACCAGGCCATCCTGCAGACGCTGGCGCAGGCGGGCGCGGGCATGGATGTGGTCAGTCAGGGCGAATACCTGCGGGCCAAGGCGGCTGGTGTGCCGGGCGACAAGATCGTCTTTTCCGGCGTTGGCAAAACGGCCGAGGAAATCCGCTGCGCCCTGTCCGGTGGCATCCGCCAGTTCAACGTGGAATCCGAGCCCGAGATGGAGGTGATCAACGCGGTCGCTCTGGAACTGGGCACCCGGGCGCCGATCACCCTCCGTATCAACCCCGATGTCGATGCAAAGACCCACGCCAAGATCGCCACCGGAAAATCCGAGAACAAATTCGGCATCCCGATTTCCCGCGCCAGCGAGGTCTATGCCCATGCCGCCAGCCTGCCGGGGCTGGAGGTGATCGGGATCGACGTGCATATCGGCTCGCAACTGACCGAGCTGGCCCCGTTCGAGGCCGCCTATCAGAAGGTTGCGGAGCTGACCGAGACCCTGCGCGCCGAAGGTCATGACATCCGCCGCCTCGATCTGGGGGGTGGGCTTGGCATTCCCTATACCCGCTCGAACGAGGCGCCGCCGCTGCCGGTGGAGTATGGCGCCCTGATCAAGCGTACGCTGGGCCACCTCGGCTGCGAGATCGAGATCGAACCGGGTCGCCTGATCGCGGGCAATGCAGGGCTGATGGTCAGCAAGGTAATTTATGTGAAATCCGGCGAGGGCCGTGATTTCCTGATCATCGATGGGGCCATGAACGATCTGATCCGCCCCGCCATGTACGAGGCGCATCACGATATCGTGCCGGTGATCGAACCGGAGCCGGGCGTCGAAAGCCAGCCTTATGATATCGTCGGGCCGGTCTGCGAATCCGGCGATACCTTTGCCAAGCAGCGCGATATGCCGCCGCTGGCTGCCGGGGATCTGATCGCCTTCCGCAGCGCCGGAGCCTATGGCGCGGTGATGTCGAGCGAATACAACTCGCGCCCCCTGATCCCCGAGGTACTGGTGCATGGGGATCAATTCGCGGTTATCCGCCGACGTCCGACCTTTGACGAAATGATAAACCGCGATACCATTCCGGAATGGCTCTGATCGCGGCTGCGGACTTTTCGCGGTCGGGGCACCCCCGCAACCGCGCCCGCACCCGCGCAGAGAGGCATCGCCGAAATGGCCGCATCCGACGCTGCATTCCCCAAGGCTGACCCGCGTCTGAAACCGCTGCGCTGGCCCCTGCGCCTGACGCGGGCGGGCATGATCGCGGAGCAGCTGCTGCGCGCCCTGTGGCCTGCGGCATCGGTGCTGATGCTGGCGCTGGCGGCGGTGATGCTGGGGCTGCACGATGAATTACCGGTCGAACTGGTCTGGTCTGGTGCCGTGCTCAGCGTGCTCGCGCTGGGGCTGGCGCTCATCTGGGGCATCAAACGGTTTTCCTGGCCAAGCCATGCGGCGGCGCTGGCGCGGCTGGACGCAACCCTGCCGGGGCGACCAGTCAGCGCGCTTCTGGATAGTCAGGCGATTGGCGCTTCCGACCCGGCCTCGGCGGCCTTGTGGCAGGCGCATCAGCGGCGCATGGCGACAGCGGCGCGGCAGGCCCGCGCGCCCTCTCCAAATCTGAAAATCGCAGCGGCAGATCCCTTTGCCCTGCGGTATATGGCGCTGCTGGCGCTGGTCGTGGCGCTGGTCTTCGGCTCGTTCTGGCGGGTCAGCAGCCTCAGTGGCATGACACCGGGCGCGGCCTCAGCGATGAACGGGCCGACCTGGGAAGGCTGGATCGCACCGCCGCGTTACACGGGCCTGCCGGTTCTTTACCTCAACGATCAGCCTGCCGGGGAGCTGACCCTGCCCGAGGGCAGCCAAATCACCCTTCGGTTCTATGGTGAGATCGGCGCATTGACGCTGGATGAAACCGTTTCCGCCCGCACTGGCGAACTACCCCCTGCGACCGATCCGCAGCAGGAATTCGAGGTCCGTCAGGAAGGTCAACTGGCCATCGCCGGGCAGGGCGGGCGCGATTGGCAGGTCACGGTGACGCCGGATGCACCGCCCGCAGTTGCGGTGGCGGGCGCGCCGGATCTAGGCCCCGAAGGCGCGCTGAACCTGCCCTTCGCGGCGCAGGATGATTACGGCGTCGTCGGCGGAACCGTGCGGATTTCTCTGGACCTTGCGGCGCTGGACCGGCGGCACGGGCTGCAGATCGCCCCGGACCCGCGCGAGGACATTGTGCTGGATCTGCCGCTGCCCCTCACTGGCGGGCGCAGCGATTTCACCGAACGACTGATCGAGGATTTCTCGCAGCATCCCTGGGCCAATTTGCCGGTCACTTATACCTTCACCGCGCAGGACGCGGCGGGGCAGAGCGGCACAGCGGCTCCATTTGGCGCGCCGCTGACAGCGCGCCGCTTTTTTGATCCGCTGGCCGCTTCAGTAGCCGAGCAGCGCCGTGATATCCTTTGGGCGCGGGCCAATGCGCCGCGGGTGGCGCAGATCCTGCGGGCGGTGTCGCATCGCCCCGATGGGATTTTCCGCGATGCGGGCAGCTATCTGCGCCTGCGCGGCATTCTGCGGCGGCTCGAAAGCCATCTGGCGGCAGGCGCACTGACACCCCCTGCGCAGGAAGACATCGCAGCGGCGCTGTGGGATCTGGCCATCGCGCTCGAGGAAGGCGATGTGGGCGACGCGCTGGAGCGGATGAAACGCGCTCAGGAGCGGCTGAGCCAGGCCATGCGCGAAGGCGCCAGCGATCAGGAGATCGCCCGCCTGATGCAGGAGCTGCGCGAAGCAACCGATGATTACCTGCGCCGGCTGCAACGGCAGGCCGAACAGAACGGCGAGACGATGGAACCGGGCGAGATGCCCGAGGACATGATGCAGCTCAGCCAGGACGACCTGCAGGCGATGATGGACCGCATTCAGGAGTTGATGGAACAGGGCCGCATGGCCGAGGCCGAGCAGGCCCTGCGCGAATTCCAGCAGATGATGGAAAACATGCGCATGACTCGGGGCCAGCAAGGCCAGCAGGGCGGTGATCAGGGACGGCAGGCCATGGAGGGTCTGGCCGAGACCCTGCGCGAACAGCAGGGCCTCTCCGATCAGGCCTTCCGCGATTTGCAGGAACAGTTCAATAGCGATGCACAGCGCGGTCAAAGCCAGGGCAACGAGGGCCGCAACGGCGGTCAGGGCCGTGGACAGAGCCACGATGGAACCGGCGGTACCGGTGAGGGTGGCGAACAATCCGGCCAGCAGCAGGGTGGTGGCGGCGATCCGGGACAAAGCCAGCCGGGGCAGGGCGGCTCTGGCGCGGATGGCAATCCCAGCGCGGGGGATCTGGCTCAGCGTCAGCAGGCCCTGCGGAACGAGCTGGAACGTCAGCGCGACGGGCTGCCCTTTGGGGGCGAGGAAGGGCGCAATGCCCGCGATGCGCTGGATCGGGCAGGCCGCGCCATGGAGGGTGCCGAAGAGTCGTTGCGGAACGGCGATCTGGCCGAGGCCATCGACCAGCAATCCGATGCGATGGAGGCCCTGCGCGAAGGCATGCGCTCGCTTGGCGAAGCCATGGCACAGCGCCAGCAGCCGGGACAGAACCAAGGACAGCAGGGACAGGCCCAGCCCAATGGCTCGGCCGAGGGCCTGGATCCGCTGGGACGCGCCAGCGGCATGGACAATGGCGACAGAGGTGCGGTTCCGGACCGGGGGTCGGCGCATGGCCGGGCCTGGGATCTGTTGGAGGAAATCCGTCGCCGGTCGCAGGATCGCAGCCGTAGCGAGGAAGAGCGCAACTATCTGCAGCGGCTGTTCGACCGGTTCTGAAGCGGCTAGGGGTGAATTGAGACCCTATCGTGGCATTCTTTAAGGAAATGACGGTCTCAAACGCAGTTGATCAATGCGCCTGCTGGACCAGCAGCGGTGATCAAGGCTGCGGTGTTTGCAGCGCCTTGACCTGCGCATCCAGCCACAGCCGCGCCTGATCGACCCAGGTGACATAGCTGCTGAGGTAAGGATCGGCCTGCGGTACCGCCTCGGCGATCTTGGCGGCGTTGGTGTAGATCATCATCAGGATCAGCGCGAGCAGGATGGTGAGCGCAAAACCGCGTGCAAAGCCGCTTTTGCGTGGCACTGGCGTGTCCTCGGCAGCGGCCTGAACGGCGGCGGCATCCCCGGCGCGCAGGGTCGAGTTGATCTCTTCGATATCCGGCAGCACGCCCCGGCGTTGTCCGCTGGCTTCGGCTGCCAGTTGACGCGGGTCCTGCCCCTTGATCCGGGCCATCCGGTCCTTGGCCTGACGGGCGCGCAGGGCCTGTTCGTTTTCGGGCAGATCATCCAGACCCAGATTGGGCTGGCTCTCCAGCCCCTGTGCAGGCGCAGAGGCCGCGCGGAGGGAGGCTTCGCGCTCTGCCTCTTCGCGCAGGATGTCCGATAGCGCCGGGTCCAGGCCCCGCTGCCGCCGCGCGGCGCGTTCGGCTTCGTCGTCCATGTCAGGGGCGGGGGCAGGCTCTTCCGGCTCGTCCTCTTCCTCGGCTGGCAGCTCCTCGGAGGTGGTCAGATCCTCTGCCGCCTCGGGCATCTGCTCTTCTTCAACATGGGGAGCGTGTTCTGGGGAAGGTATTTCCTCGGCTGCGGCCTCTGATGTGATGGCTTCTTCTGTGGCGACCTGTTCGGATACCTCTGGTGTGCCCTCAGGCTCTGGGGCTGTGTCCTCGGCCACAGGGGGCTCTGCGCTGGCGCCTGCAGCGGGCTGGAACCAGGTGGTGCCGCAGCTGGAGCACTGAACATCGCGTCCTTCTTCCGGGATAACGTCATCCGGCACTTCGTACTGGGCAGCGCAATTCGGACATGTCAGGCGCATTCTGTGTCTCCTTGGACCCGGAGTGTTCCGGGTGCAATTCAGCGGTATTTCCAAATGACCATAGGGAGTTCGGGGCCATCAAGGAAGGGGCAATTGCGCGGGGCACCGCGCACGCGGGCGTGACCGGCGGCGCCCGCACGGCTGCGGGCCATTGAAACTGGCGGTGCTCTGGGGCAAAACGAGCAAGCA
Organism: Phaeobacter sp. SYSU ZJ3003; assembly: GCF_041300735.1. NCBI lineage: Bacteria > Pseudomonadati > Pseudomonadota > Alphaproteobacteria > Rhodobacterales > Roseobacteraceae > Phaeobacter > Phaeobacter sp. SYSU ZJ3003. The sequence goes on from NZ_PXNU01000015.1 coordinate 120,228, forward strand.
GCACCAGGGGGACGCCGTGATCGAGCTGGACAACGTAGGCTACAATTATGGCGGCGGAGAGCTGCTGAGCAATCTGTCGATGCAGCTGGCGCCGGGATCCTTCCATTTCCTGACTGGTCCTTCGGGCACCGGCAAGACAACCCTGCTGAAGCTTTGCTATGGAGCGCTGACCCCGACCTCGGGCCGGGTGCGCGTCTTCAACATGGATGTCAAAGGGCTGGACCGGGACCAGATGGCCTTTCTGCGCCGCAGGGTCGGAGTGGTGCATCAGGATTGCCGGTTTCTGGACCACCTGCCGGTGATCGAGAATATCGCTCTGCCGCTGACCGTCTCGGGGCGGGATCTGGGGCAGGAGCAGGCGAACCTGCGCGAATTGCTGAACTGGGTCGGGCTTGCGGAGCGCTCGGATGCGCTGCCGCCAGAGTTGTCCGGCGGCGAACGCCAGCGTGCGGCGCTGGCGCGGTCGGTGATCCTGTCGCCGGATGTGATCATCGCCGACGAGCCGACTGGGAACGTCGATTGGGAGATGTCGCAACGGCTGCTGCAATTGCTGGTCGAGCTGAACCGCATGGGCAAGACCATCCTTGTGGCAACCCATGATCTGTCGCTGATCCGGGCGGCCAAGAACCAGGTTCAGGCCCGGGTGCTGAGGATTTACGACAAACAGCTGCATCTTGCGGGAGCGGATCTATGAGCAGGGACGGCTTTGGCGGGCGCCTGCGGGCGCTGATCAGCGGCGATGCACAGGCCGACCGGGTGGTGCCCCCCAGTGGCTTCACGGCGCAGCTGACCCTGTTTGCTGCCGGGGCGATGGCGTTCCTGGCGGTCTTTGCGCTGGCGCTGTCGCTGGCCTCGGGGCGGCTGGCGGACCGTTGGGCGGATGAACTGGCCCGCGCCGCGACCCTGCGCATCAATGCTCCCGCCGAACAGCGTGCCGCCCAGACCGAGGCGGCCCTGACCATCTTGCGGCAGACGCCGGGCGTGGCCTCGGCACGCGCCTTTACCCCCGAGGAACAGGCGGCGCTGTTGGCGCCCTGGTTCGGTGCCTCGGTGCCGATTGATGCGCTACCGGTGCCGCAGCTGATCGAGGTGATCGAGGATGATCCCGGCTATGATGCCACCGGGCTGCGCCTGCGCCTGCAGGCCGAAGTGCCCGGTGCGGTGCTGGACGATCACACCCGCTGGCGGGCGCCGCTGGTGGATGCGGCGCAATCGCTGCGGCGTCTGGCGGTGGTGTCGATCCTGTTGATCGGTGGCGCCATGGGGGCGATGATCTCGCTTGCGGCCAATGCGGCGCTTGCGGCCAATGCCCAGGTGATCGAAGTGCTGCGCCTTGTCGGCGCGCAGGACAGCTATATCGCGCAGGCCTTTATCCGCCGCTTTACCCTGCGGGCCTTCAGCGGCGCGGTTGTGGGGATGGGATTTGGCATGTTGGGTGTCTGGCTGATGCCTGCCGCCTCGGACGAGGGCGGCTTTCTGACCGGGCTTGGCTTTCAGGGCTGGGGCTGGTTGCTGCCGCTGGTCATTCCGGTGCTGGGGGCGTTGGTGGCCTATGTGGCGACGACCCGCGCGGCCAACAAACGTCTGGGAGAATTGACGTGAAGGATGCAATTCAATGGCTGCGCTCGCTGCTGTTCGTGGGCCAGATCTATCTGATGATGCCGGTGATTGGCCTTGCCTTTGCGCCCTGGGCCATCTTCAGCAAGCGCGGTGCGCGGGTCTGCTGCAAGACCTATTCGCGCTGGGTGTTCTGGAGCGCCCGCTGGATGGTCGGTATCCGCTGCGAGGTGCGCGGCACCCCGCCTTCGGGTGAAGCGCTGATCGCGGCCAAGCATCAGTCGTTCCTTGATATCATGATGATCTTCACCGCGCTGCCGACGGCCAAGTTCATCATGAAAAAGGAAATCCTGCGCACTCCTGTGATCGGTCAATACGCCAAGCTGTTGGACTGTGTGGCGGTGGACCGGGGCAAGCGCGGCGCCGCCATCCAGAAGATGGTTGCCGACGTGCATGCCGGGCGGCAGGAGGCGGGCCAGCTGGTGATCTATTCGCAAGGCACCCGCGTCGCCCCCGGTGTCAAGGCCGAGTATAAGGTCGGCACCGGCGTGCTCTACGAACAGCTGCAGCAGACCTGCGTGCCGGTGGCCACCAACGTTGGTGTGCTATGGCCGCGCAAGGGCATTATGCGCCGCCCCGGCGTTGCAGTGGTGGAGTTCCTGGACCCGATTGAACCGGGGCTGGAGCGGCAGGAATTCATGAAGATATTGGAAGAACGGGTCGAAGAGCGATCCGATGCATTGATGCGCGAAGCGGGGTTTGAACCGGATGGATTACATCGAAACACTTGAAGATCTGGAGGCGCTTTACGGGGAACCGGGAGCGCCTTCTTTACGTAAGGTGGCACGGCGGATGACGCCGCTTTACCGCAAATGGATCATGGCCTCGCGCCTGTGCGTCCTCTCGACCGTCGGTCCCGAAGGCACCGATGCCAGCCCGCGCGGCGATGATGGCCCCTGTGTGCTGGAGCTGGACCCCGGCACCCTGGCGCTGCCGGATTGGCGCGGCAACAACCGGATCGACTCGCTTCGTAATATCGTGGCGGATCCGCGGGTGTCGCTGATGTTCTTCGTGCCGGGATCGAACAACGTGGTACGTCTGAACGGTCAGGCACGGATCACCGCAGATGCGGACCTGCGGGCCCGGTTCGACCGGCAGGGTAAACAGCCCGCCACGGTGCTGGTGATCGCGATTGACGAGATCTACAGCCAATGCGCCCGCGCCCTGATGCGGGCGGGCACATGGGCCGCAGGCGATCAAAGCGAAGGCCTGCCCAGCATGGGAGAGATCCTCGCCGAGCAGACCAATGGTGAGGAAGGCGGCAAACCCTATGACGATGCCTGGGGTGCACGGGCGGCGGCGACCATGTGGTGAGAGGGCAGGAGCCAGCGCGGCCTGCGAATTCTGCACCGGGCCTGCTAAATGAAAGCGCCCCCGCAGCATGTTGCGGGGGCGTTTGTTTTTGGCCAAAGGGCAGGCTGCCCTTATATGCCTGATGTCAGGCGTGGATCGCACCGTCGCCGCAGGCCAGGGCAGCTTCGCGCACCGCTTCGGAATAGGTCGGGTGCGCGTGGCAGGTCAGGGCCAGGTCCTCGGCAGAGGCGCCGAATTCCATGGCAACGCAGATCTCGTGAATCAGATCACCGGCGCCGGGGCCGATGATGGCTGCGCCCAGAATGCGGTCGGTTTCCTTGTCCGCGATCAGTTTGACGAAGCCTTCGCCCTGGTGCACGGCCTTGGCGCGGCCATTGCCCATGAAGTTGAACTTGCCGACCTTCAGCTTGCGGCCTTCGGCCTTCAGCGCGTCCTCGGTGGCGCCGACGGTGGCAACCTCAGGCGTGGTGTAGACGACACCAGGGATCACGCCGTAGTTCACGTGGCCATGCTTGCCCGCGATCACCTCGGCCACCGCCATGCCTTCATCCTCGGCCTTGTGGGCCAGCATCGGGCCTTCGATCACGTCGCCGATGGCGTAGATGCCTTTGACGTTGGTGGCCCAGTGGGCATCCGTTGCGATCTGGCCGCGTTCGGTCAGCTTCACCCCCAGCGCATCAAGGCCCAGCCCCTCGGCATAGGGTTTGCGACCGGTGGCGACCAGCACCACATCGGCGTCAAGCACCTCGGCATCGCCGCCTTTTTTCGGCTGGTAGGTCACCTTGCCCTTGGTCTTGGTGGTCTCGACACCCTGAACGGCGGCGCCCATGATGAAGTTGAGGCCCTGCTTTTCAAGGATCCGCTTGAAGGTGCGCTGCACGTCCTTGTCCATGCCGGGGCAGACCGCGTCCATGTACTCGACGACCGTGACTTCAGCGCCAAGGCGGGCATAGACCGAGCCAAGCTCCAGCCCGATGACGCCCGCACCGATGACGACCATCTTTTTCGGCACCTTCGGAAGCTCCAGCGCGCCGGTGCTGTCCACCACGATGCCCTTATCGTTGTCGACCTCGACGCCGGGGAGGGAGGAGGGAACCGAGCCGGAGGCGATCACAATATTCTTGGCTTCATGCACATCGTCGCCAACCTTGACCTGACCGGCAGCGGGGATCGATGCCCAGCCCTTCAGCCAGTCGATCTTGTTCTTCTTCATCAGGAATTCGACACCGCCGGTGTTCTGGCCGATGACATTGTCCTTGTAGGCCTTCATCTGGTTCCAGTCGACGGAGGGGCTTTTGCCCTTCAGACCCATCTTGGCAAAGTTGTGCTCTGCCTCGTGCAGGGAGTGGGTCGCGTGCAGCAGCGCCTTGGACGGAATGCAACCCACGTTGAGGCAGGTGCCACCAAGGGTTTCACGCCCTTCGACGATAGCGGTCTTCAGACCCAGCTGGGCGCAGCGGATGGCGCTGACATAGCCGCCGGGGCCGGCGCCGATGATGATCACGTCATAGGAAGCCATGGGAGGTCCTTTCGTTGGAACTAAGGAGAGGGCAGGGGCGATGGTCATGCATCGCCAGCGGCCCGTATTCGGGAATATGAGGAGGAGCGCCGCGCATCAGATTAGCGCCGCGATCAGCATGAGGGTGGTGGCCAGGAAGCCCACCGACCAGACGACCGACCGCCAGGGCGTGAGGCCGAATGCATAGGCGGGCACGTACAGAACCCGGCTCAGCACATAGACCCAGCCGCAGGCGGCAGTGAATTCGGTGGACTGGCCGCCAAGGGTCACCACCACACATGCGATGGTGAAGAGGATCAGCCCTTCGAAGTGATTGTTCAGCGCCCGTTGCAGGCGGCCTGCCGTGCCGGTCAGTTGCACCGGCGTGTCACGCGGCCCCATTGCTACCTTGGGGCCGACCTGCCGGTTGGCGGTGATGGAATAGGCGAAGAATTGCAGAACCTGCAGCAGGGCGGCAAGTGTGAGGGCGGTGAGTTCAGCGGTCATTCCTAGCCTCTTCGTTTGCCCGGCAGTGCCGGGCAGCGCCCGACCCTCCCCACGGGAGGGCGCTTTCGCACCCACCCAGGGTCGGGCGCTGCCCTATGTTCTTTACAGATCCATCAGCAGGCGGCGGGGATCTTCCAGGGCTTCCTTGACGCGCACCAGGAAGGTCACGGCGCCTTTTCCGTCGACGATGCGGTGGTCATAGGACAGCGCCAGATACATCATCGGGCGGATCACCACCTCACCATTGATGGCCATCGGACGGTCCTGGATCTTGTGCATACCCAAAATACCCGATTGCGGCGGGTTCAGGATCGGCGAGGACATCAAGGAGCCATAGACACCACCGTTGGACAGGGTGAAGGTGCCGCCCTGCATTTCTGCCATAGACAGCTTGCCGTCACGGGCGCGCTTGCCCTTTTCGGCGATTGCCTTTTCGATCTCGGCAAAGGACATGCTGTCCGCATCGCGGATCACCGGAACCACGAGGCCGGTGGGGGTGCCGGCGGCAACGCCCATGTGCACGAAGTTCTTGTAGACGATGTCGGTGCCGTCGATTTCGGCGTTGACCTCGGGAACTTCCTTCAGCGCGTGGCAGCAGGCCTTGGTGAAGAAGGACATGAAGCCGAGACGCACACCGTGCTTCTTCTCGAACTGGTCCTTGTACTGGTTGCGCAGGGCCATCACCTCGGTCATGTCCACCTCGTTATAGGTGGTCAGCATGGCGGCGGTGTTCTGGCTGTCCTTCAGACGCTTGGCAATGGTCTGGCGCAGGCGGGTCATCTTCACCCGCTCTTCGCGTGCGGCATCATCGGCAGCAACCGGCGCGCGCGGTGCGGCCGGGGCAGCAGCAGGCGCGGGGGCCGAGGCGGCTGCGGCGACGGCGCGGGCGACGTCATCCTTCATGATGCGGCCATCGCGGCCGGTGCCTTCGACATTGGCGGCGGAGATCCCGGCCTCGGCCATGGCTTTTTCCGCCGAGGGCGCATTGGCGACGTCCTTGGCCGCGGCGGCAGGAGCCGCAGCAGCAGCGGGCGCAGCAGCCGGGGCCGCCGCTGCCGCTGCACCGGAGCCGGAGATCACGCCGAGTTTCGCCGACGCGTCCACGGTGGTGCCTTCGGGCGCGGTGATTTCGGCCAGAACACCAGCGGCGGGCGCGGGCACTTCGACAGAGACCTTGTCGGTTTCCAGCTCGCAGAGCATTTCATCCTGCGCGACAGTGTCGCCGACCTTCTTGAACCAGGTGGAGACGGTCGCCTCGGTCACGGATTCGCCAAGGGTCGGCACCATCACGTCGGTGGAGGCACCGCCGGCCGCGGCGGTGTCATCCCCGCCTGCGGGGGCCGCTTCGGCCTGGGCTGCGGCCTTGGGCTGCGGCGTCTCGGAGCCGGCGCTGCCTGCTTCGGAGATATTCGCCAGCAGCGCATCAACGCCCACTGTGTCGCCTTCGGCGGCAACGATCTCGGCCAGCACCCCAGCGGCGGGGGCGGGCACTTCGACGGTGACCTTGTCGGTCTCCAGCTCGCAGAGCATTTCATCGGCAGCAACCACATCACCGGGTTTCTTGAACCAGGTGGCCACGGTTGCCTCGGTCACGGATTCACCCAGGGTGGGTACGCGCACTTCGGTGGTCATATCTCTTTTCCTCAGATGCTCAGCGCTTCATTCACAAGCGCGGCTTGTTGGGCTTTGTGTTGGCTGGCCAGGCCCGTCGCGGGCGAAGCCGATGTGGCGCGGCCGACGTATTGGGGCCGGGTGTGCTTGGAGCCGATGCGGGTCAGCACCCATTCGATGTTGGGCTCGATAAAGGTCCAGGCGCCCTGGTTCTTGGGCTCTTCCTGGCACCAGACCACTTCGGCATCCTTGAACCGCTCCAGCTCCTTCACCAGGCTGATCGCCGGGAAGGGGTAATACTGTTCGATCCGCATCAGGTAGATGTCGTCGATGCCGCGGGCGTCGCGCTCTTCCAAAAGGTCGTAATAGACCTTGCCCGAGCACAGCACGACACGCTTGATCTTGTCGTCGGCAGCCAGTTTGGTTTCCGAATTGCCGTGCTGGGCGTCATCCCACAGCACCCGGTGGAAGCTGGAACCGGTGGTGAATTCCTCGGTCTTGCTGACCGCCAGCTTGTGGCGCAGCAGCGACTTCGGTGTCATCAGCACCAGCGGCTTGCGGAAGGTGCGGTGCAGCTGACGGCGCAGGATGTGGAAGTAGTTCGCCGGTGTGGTGCAGTTGGCGACGATCCAGTTGTCCTGTCCGCACATCTGCAGGAAGCGTTCCAGGCGCGCCGAGGAGTGCTCGGGGCCCTGACCTTCGAAACCATGCGGCAGAAGGCAGACAAGGCCGGACATCCGCAGCCATTTGCTTTCACCGGAGGAGATGAACTGGTCGAACATGATCTGGGCGCCGTTGGCGAAATCGCCGAACTGGGCTTCCCACAGGGTCAGCGCGTTGGGCTCGGCCAGCGAATAGCCGTACTCAAAGCCCAGAACCGCGTATTCCGACAGGGCGGAATCGATCACCTCGTATTGCGACTGGCCCGCCCGGATGTTGTTGACCGGGTAATAGCGTTCTTCGGTGTCCTGGTTCACGATGCCGGAATGGCGCTGCGAGAAGGTGCCGCGGGTCGAGTCCTGCCCGGCCAGACGCACCGGGTAGCCTTCGGTCAGGAGCGAGCCAAAGGCCAGTGCCTCGCCGGTGGCCCAGTCGATGCCAGCACCGTTTTCGAACATCTTGGCGCGTGCATCGAGGAAGCGACCGATGGTCTTGTGCACCGGGAAACCGTCGGGCAGGCGGGTCAGGGCACCGGCAACCTCGTTGAAGGTCTCTTCGCTGATCGAGGTCTGACCGCGCTGGTAGTCGTCCTTCTGCTTGTCCAGATGCGACCAGCGGCCATCCAGCCAGTCGGCCTTGTTGGGCTTGAAGTCCTTACCGGCTTCGAATTCCTCGTTCAGCTTGGCCTGGAAGGCGGCCTTCATGTCCTCGATTTCGCCCTCGGGGATCAAACCGTCCTTGACCAGACGCTCGGTATAGAGGCTGAGCGTGGTCTTGTGGCTCTTGATGTTCTTGTACATCAGCGGGTTGGTGAACATGGGCTCGTCGCCCTCGTTGTGACCGAACCGGCGGTAGCAGAACATGTCGATGACCACGTCCTTGCCGAACTTCTGGCGGAACTCGGTCGCCACCTTGGCGGCGTGCACCACGGCTTCGGGATCGTCGCCGTTGACGTGGAAGATCGGCGCCTCGACCACCAGCGCGTTGTCGGTGGGATAGGGCGAGGAGCGCGAGAAATGCGGTGCGGTGGTGAAGCCGATCTGGTTGTTCACCACGATGTGGATGGTGCCGCCGGTCTTGTGACCGCGCAGGCCCGACAGGGCGAAACATTCCGCCACGACGCCCTGACCGGCAAAGGCCGCATCGCCGTGCAGCAGGATCGGCAGAACCTTGGTGCGGGTGGCGTCACTCTTCTGGTCCTGCTTGGCGCGGACCTTGCCCAGAACCACCGGGTTTACCGCCTCAAGGTGCGAGGGGTTGGCGGTCAGGGACAGGTGAACGGTGTTGTTGTCGAACTCGCGGTCCGAGGAGGCGCCGAGGTGATATTTCACGTCGCCCGAGCCATCCACGTCTTCGGGCTTGAAGCTGCCGCCCTGGAATTCGTTGAAGATGGCGCGATAGGGCTTCTGCATCACGTTGGCCAGAACCGACAGGCGGCCACGGTGGGGCATGCCGATGACGATTTCCTCGATGCCGAGGTTGCCGCCGCGCTTGATGATCTGCTCCATCGCCGGGATCAGGCTTTCGCCACCATCAAGACCGAAGCGCTTGGTGCCCATGTATTTGACGTGCAGGAACTTTTCAAAGCCCTCTGCCTCGACCATCTTGTTGAGGATCGCCTTGCGGCCCTCGCGGGTGAACTGGATTTCCTTGCCGAAACCTTCGATCCGCTCTTTCAGCCAGGAGGACTGCTCGGGATCGGAGATATGCATGTATTGCAGCGCAAAGGTGCCGCAATAGGTGCGCTTCACGATGTCGATGATCTGCCGCATCGAGGCCACCTGAAGCCCCAGCACGTTGTCGATGAAGATCGGCCGGTCCATGTCCGCATCGGTGAAGCCATAGGTCTTGGGGTCCAGCTCCGGGTGCGGGGTCTGGCCGCGCATGCCCAGCGGGTCCAGATCGGCGGCCAGATGGCCCCGGATCCGGTAGGCGCGGATCAGCATCAGGGCGCGGATCGAATCCAGCACCGCGCGTTGGATCTGTTCGTCCGAGACCTCAACCCCGGCCTTGGCGGCCTTTTCCGCGATCTTCTTGCCTGCAGCCTTGGCCTCCACCGGAGCGGGCCATTCGCCGGTCAGTGCGCCGGTCAGATCGTCATTGGGCGCGGGCGGCCAGTCGCTGCGAGCCCAGGACGGGCCTGCGGCCTCGGCTTTCACGTCAAGCTCGGCATCGCCCATCTGGCGGAAGAACTCGGCCCAGGCGGCATCTACCGCACTCGGGTCATTGGCATACTGGGCATAAAGCTGCTCCAGATATTCCGCATTGTGTCCTTGCATGAACGAGGACGCATGGAAAATGTCATTTGGGCTTTGGTCGGTCATCTATAACTCCCGAAGAGTCGGTATGCGGTTGTGGGGTCAGATCAGGGTTCGCACTGGAACGTGACTTGTTCCTTGGTCGGGTCAAGCGCCGGTTCCGGGCCGGAGGTAATTGTTATGGAACTGGCGCCTTTGCAGATTTCGTTTGCGAGGCGGGCTTTGATGTCCTCGATGGGGGTGCCGGGTTCGAAATTCAGAACACCCTGCATCGGGGCGGTGATGGCCGCAGCGGAGGTTGCGGTCAGCACGGAAAGACACAGCGCGCCTGCAGTGGTGTGCAGCCGCGTGCGGAATGAGGACGCAGGGAAGACATCATCTGGGTTGTGTTCAGTCATTTGGGCGCCTCTTGCAGGGTGGAACCGTGTGCGACTTGGTCTGTGGTCATTCGGAGCAGACTGGCCGACCCAGGTTTCCGAAAGGTGAAGCCGCAACGGGACGCTGCTGCAAAAGACGCCGGGATGGCCTCTTCAGCAACAGGGTCCGGGTGAATGTGATTTGTCAAAACTGAAGACATCGCCCGGCGGCAACGCCGGGCAGCGCCCAACCCACTCCATGGGAGGGCGCTTTCGCACCCCCCCAGGGTCGGGCGCTGCCCGTGGCTGATATGGTCAGCCGCAGACACGTCAGCCCAGCTCGATCGCTTTCAGCACCGCTTCGCCCAGGCCCGCGGGGCTGTCGGCGACCACGATACCGGCCGATTTCATGGCTTCGATCTTGTCTTCGGCGCCGCCCTTGCCGCCGGCGACAATCGCGCCCGCGTGGCCCATGCGGCGGCCCGGAGGGGCGGTACGGCCGGCGATGAAGCCAGCAACCGGCTTCCAGCGGCCCTTTTTCTTCTGCTCGGCGAGGAAGGCTGCGGCTTCCTCTTCGGCGGAGCCGCCGATTTCACCGATCATGATGATCGACTGGGTCTCGTCATCATCGAGGAACATGTCCAGCACGTCGATATGCTCGGTGCCCTTGATGGGGTCACCGCCGATGCCAACCGCAGAGGACTGGCCGAGGCCGATATCAGAAGTCTGTTTCACGGCTTCGTAAGTTAGGGTGCCGGAACGGCTCACAACACCCACGCTCCCGCGTTTGTGAATGTGACCGGGCATGATGCCGATCTTGCAGGCGTCGGGCGTGATGACACCGGGGCAGTTCGGGCCGATCAGGCGCGATTTGGAGCCTTCCAGCGCGCGCTGCACCTTCATCATGTCCAGAACCGGGATGCCTTCGGTGATGCAGACGATCAGTTCCATCTCGGCGTCGATCGCTTCAAGGATGGAATCCGCCGCGAAGGGGGGCGGCACGTAGATTACCGAGGCGTTGGCTTCGGTCACGTGCTTGGCTTCGTGCACCGAGTTAAAGACCGGCAGGTCAAGGTGGGTCTGACCACCTTTGCCGGGGGTCACGCCGCCGACCATCTTGGTGCCATAGGCGATGGCCTGTTCAGAGTGGAAGGTGCCCTGCGAGCCGGTGAAGCCCTGACAGATGACCTTGGTGTTTTCGTCGATGAGGACTGCCATTTGGCGTTCTCCTTAGAATTCTGAGCTTTGGGGAAAGGTGGGTTGTCACCCACCCCAAGGATTAGCCTTTGACGGCCTTAACGATCTTCTCGGCGCCGTCGGACAGGTTGTCTGCCGCAATCACATCGAGGCCGGAGGTGTTGATGATCTCCTTGCCTGCTTCGACGTTGGTGCCTTCGAGACGGACAACCAGCGGAACCTTGAGGCCGACTTCCTTCACCGCGGCGACAACGCCCTCGGCGATGACGTCGCAGCGCATGATGCCGCCGAAGATGTTGACCAGGATGCCTTTGACGTTGGGGTCAGAGGTGATGATCTTGAAGGCCTCGGTCACTTTCTCCTTGGTGGCGCCGCCGCCCACGTCGAGGAAGTTCGCAGGCTCAGCGCCGTAGAGCTTGATGATGTCCATGGTGGCCATCGCCAGGCCCGCACCGTTCACCATGCAGCCGATCTCACCGTCCAGCGCGATGTAGTTCAGGTCATACTTGGAGGCTTCGAGTTCTTTGGGGTCTTCTTCGGTCTCGTCGCGCAGGGCGGCCACATCGGGGTGGCGGTAAACGGCGTTGCCGTCAAAGCCCAGCTTGGCGTCAAGCACCTTCAGATCGCCGCCATCGGTCACGATCAGCGGGTTGATCTCCAGCATCTCCATGTCTTTTTCGACGAAGGCTTTGTAGAGCTGACCCATCAGCTGCACGCACTGCTTGACCTGCGCGCCCTTGAGACCGAGCGAGAAGGCGATGCGGCGGCCGTGGAACGGCTGGTAACCGGTGGCCGGATCGACGGAGAAGGAGAGGATTTTTTCCGGGGTCTCTGCCGCGACTTCCTCGATGTCCATGCCGCCTTCGGTGGAGCAGACAAAGGAGATGCGCGAGGTCTGGCGGTCCACCAGCAGCGCCAGGTACAGTTCGGTCTCGATGCCAGAGCCGGCTTCGATGTAGATGCGGTTGACCTGCTTGCCCGCCGGGCCGGTCTGGTGGGTCACAAGGGTGCGTCCCAGCATCTTCTTGGCTTCTTCGGCGGCTTCTTCGACCGACTTGGTCAGGCGCACACCGCCTTTTTCACCGGCGTCGGCTTCCTTGAAGGAACCCTTGCCGCGACCACCTGCGTGGATCTGCGCTTTGACAACCCAGAGCGGGCCGTCCAGCTCGCCGGCTGCGGTTTTTGCTTCATCGGCTTTCAGCACCACGCGCCCGTCGGACACCGGAGCGCCGTAGCTGCGGAGAAGGGCCTTGGCCTGATATTCGTGGATGTTCATAGAAAACTGTCCCGTCTGGCTAAATTGGTCGTCACTATAACGCCGTCATAGAGCAAAGGTTTAAAGGGTTTTCTGACGGCAGTCCGAGAAATGATGAAGTTTTTTCGCATTTGTGATCACACGTTTGAGGGCTGTGATCACAAAAATGCCGACGCGGCGCTTGATTCGTCTGGCGCTGAAAATTTATTCAAAATACCGAATGTCGTCACCCTCGCGCGGGCGCCACTGCCAAGGCCCGTCACCATGGCACCCCCCGGAACAACACGGTGACCAGATCGTCAGCGCAACCCCGGAACGCAAAACGGGCCTCATCCCCTTTTGATTGAAGAAGGGATGAAACCCGCAAGACCCGGTTCTGGAGGTGGGTGGGTTAGTGCGCCGCCATCGGCTGGGCAGGGTCGGCGGATTGTCGGCGCCGCAGCAGGATCAGCGCGCCAAGGACAAACGCCCATTCGGTCACCGTCACGATGATCAGTGCGGCATCTGGGGTACCGTCAAATCCGATGCTGACGATGCGGCCCAGCCCGTAGCCCGCATAGATCAGCAGGGACAGCAGCAGGGCAGGCTGCATATCCCGTCCGCGCAGCGCCGCGCCCAGCACGAAAAGGCCGGAAATCAGTACCACCACCCCGCCTGCGCGCAGGTCCGATCGGATCATGGTGCTGTCCGGCAGGATTTGGGCAGAGCTGGCATAAAGCGCTTCGGGCGCAAAGCTGAGCATCACCCCGACGAAGAGCAGGACTGCAGCGGACAGAAACAGATAGGGTTTCACGTATTTCGACATGAGAATGCCTCCTTTGACATGGTGTAAGATTTGTGATCTTGTGGCGCATAATCTTACATCGTGTCAAGCTGGAATCTTACATCGTGTCAAATAAGCGCGTGCAAACCCGCAATCTACTCCTTGAAACCGTCCTGTCGTTGCTGCTGGCTCCCGGGGGATCGCCCCTGCGGATGGTGGATGTGGCCAAGGCCGCCGGGGTGACCCGGCAAACGGTCTATGCCCATTTTTCTAACCGTTCGGAGATGCTGATCTCGGCGATCCTGCATTTCGGCGATCAGCTCGATATCGAGGCGCGGCTGGCGCCCAGCCGCACGGCGCCGGACGGGCGCAGCCGCCTGGAGGCCTACACTCGGGCGATGCTGGAGTTCTTTCCGGAGATCTACCCGCTGAAACAGTCGTTGATGCGGATGGGCGCGAGTGATGAAGAGGCGAAATCCGCTTGGCAGGACAGGATCCGCGCCATGAAGGAAGGCTGTGCCGAGGCGGTGAAGGCGCTGAAATCAGATGGCGACCTGCTGGAGCATCTAAGCGAAGCAGAGGCGACGGATCTCTACTTCACTCTGCTCAGCATGGATGGATGGGCGCATTGCGTGCTGGAAAACGGCTGGTCCGATGCGGACTACCTAGCCGAGATGCAGCGGGTGATCACCCTGGCGCTGGTCAAGCAGTGAGCCGCTGACCCGCAACGAAAAAGGGCCCGGAAAACCGGACCCTTTTCCAAATCGCTTGGTGCTGGTCTTAGGCCAGCGAGGCGTCGATGCCTTTGCAGGCGTCGACCAGACCTTTGACTGCGTTGACCGAGTTGTCGAACATGGCTTGCTCGTCCTTGGTCATCTTGATGTCGATGACGCGCTCGACGCCGCCGGCACCGATCACGGTGGGCACGCCCACGTACATGCCGTTAAGGCCCAGGGCACCGTCCACATAGGCGGCGCAGGGCAGAACGCGCTTCTGGTCTTTCAGGTAGGCTTCGGCCATTTCGATGGCCGAGGTCGCCGGTGCGTAGAAGGCGGAGCCAGTTTTCAGCAGGCCAACGATTTCGGCGCCGCCATCACGGGTACGCTGCACGATGGCGTCCATCTTCTCTTGTGTGGTCCAGCCCATCTGCACCAGGTCGGGCAGCGGGATACCGGCAACGGTGGAGTAGCGGGTCAGCGGAACCATGGTGTCGCCGTGGCCGCCCAGAACAAAGGCGGTGACGTCTTTCATGGAGACCTTGAATTCTTCGGCCAGGAAGTGGCGGAAGCGGGCGGAGTCCAGAACGCCGGCCATGCCGCAGACTTTCTCGTGGGGCAGGCCCGAGAATTCGCGCAGAGCCCATACCATCGCGTCCAGCGGGTTGGTGATGCAGATCACAAAGGCGTCGGGCGCGTTGTCGCGGATGCCTTCGCCAACGGATTTCATGACTTTCAGGTTGATACCCAGCAGGTCATCGCGGCTCATGCCCGGCTTGCGCGGCACGCCGGCGGTGACGATGCAGACGTCTGCGCCCGCGATATCGGCATAGCTCTGGGTGCCCTTCAGCGAGGCGTCAAAGCCTTCGGAGGGACCGGATTCTGCGATATCCAGCGCTTTGCCTTCCGGGGTGCCTTCGGCAATATCGAAAAGAACGACGTCGCCGAGTTCTTTCAGAGCTGCGAGATGGGCAAGGGTGCCACCGATCTGACCTGCGCCGATAAGGGCGATTTTGGGTCGTGCCATGGGGATGTCTCTCCGGTCCGGTTGAATTTGCAGCGATGCCTAAGCCCTAACGCGCCGCCACGCAAGCCTTCTGCGCTGCGGCGTGGGGTTTGCGCGGCTTGCGGGCCAGTGGATAGGCGGGCTAAATGATTTTGAAATAAAGGAGTTCTGCTGCGTGCCGATGGTGGATGTCAGCCCGATGTTTTTCGCCGTTGCGGTGCCTGCTGTGGTCTTTGCTGGGGTGTCCAAGGGCGGCTTTGGCTCGGGCGCGGCCTTTGCCGGAGCTTCGATTCTTGCGCTGATTGTCGAGCCGGGTCAGGCGCTTGCGCTGATGCTGCCGCTGTTGATGCTGATCGATGTGGCGTCTCTCAGACCCTATTGGCGGCGCTGGAATGGGCGCGATGGTCTGTTGCTGATCGCGGGCGGGTTGCCGGGGGTGGCGCTGGGGGCCTGGCTGTTCTCCGCAATCGAGGCCGATACCATGCGGCTGCTGATCGGCGGGCTGTCGATTGCCTTTGTGATCTGGCAATTGCGCGGCCGTATCGGGCTGGCCATGCGGGCGCAGCGCGATCTGCCGGGCTGGAGCGGGGTTCTGGCCGGGGGCGTTGCGGGCTTCACCAGCTTTGTCAGCCACGCAGGCGGGCCGCCCGCCGCGGTCTATCTCCTCAGCCGCCGCCCTACGAAAACCGAATATCAGGCAACCACGGTGCTGGTCTTCTGGGTGCTGAACATCGCCAAGGCCGTACCCTATGCCGGGCTGGGCCTGTTCAGCGCCGAGACGCTGAAACTCGATCTGATGCTGGCGCCCTTTGCCCTATTCGGGACATGGGCGGGGGTGCGGCTGCACCACAGCATTCCCGAAAGGGTATTCTTTGCCTTGGCCTATGTCCTGCTGACGGTGACGGGCGTCAAACTGATCTGGGACGGGCTGACCTGAGGGCTACGCCCTGCGCATCCCGGCCCATGTCAGCAGGCCGTATCAGGCGTCGTTGTCTGCGTTGGGCAGGGCTTCGGCAAGCGCCTCGTAGGATTGGCCCGAGGCCATCAGACAGGTCATGCCATTGGGCATCGTCACGGTGATGGTCCAGGTGCCGGATTCGGTCGAGGCAAAGGTCTCCATCACCACGCCCTGACCGCCAATGCCGATGCTTTGGCGGCTTTCGCCGTATTTCTCGGCCAGTCGTCCGACGACGACCTCGCGCGGGGCGCAGTTGCGGCCCTGGGCGAAGGATTGCGTTGCGGTCAGCACCAGGATGGCCAGACCTGCGGTTGTTTTGAACATCGTCTTCTTCATGGGTTTTACCCTTTCCCGAACGGCCTGACAGGGAAAGAGACAGCAACCTGCGCTCTTCCGAAGTCCCATGTGTGGGCCGGTGTGTGAGTGACGTAATCGTTATGCGGGCCTTTGGCCCAGGGGAGTGCTGCGGACCGCCGGGTCAGCAGGTTCAATGCAGGCCATTCCGGCCCCGTGCGGGCGGATCACAGTCGGACTGAAATGGGCTGGCCGTGATCACCTGCGCGATAGGTAAACTGTGCCAAGAAGGTGCTGATAACAGGTTAACCCTGTGCGCGCCCACGATTCGGCTGGAAATTCAAGGGCTTTGTTGCGCGGATTTTGTGCTTTCTGCACTGCGGCAGGATTTTTCTTGAAAGTATCTGGCCGAATCTATACCGGTTTGCGCAACAAAATAACTTGGAGAGATCAGATGGACCCGCGCACCCGCCCTTATCGTTCGGTTCTGTATATCCCCGGCTCAAAGCCGCGCGCGCTGGACAAGGCCCGCAACCTGCCGGTTGATGCGGTGATCTTTGACCTCGAGGACGCGGTTTCGGTCGAGGAAAAGGAAAACGCCCGCGACACGCTGGCTGCCGCGCTGGCCGAAGGGGGGTATGGCGCCCGGGTGCGGATCGTGCGGATCAACGGGCTGGACACCCAGTGGGGCCGCGCCGATGCCGAGGCGGCGGCAAAGATGGATTGCGATGCGATCCTGCTTCCCAAGGTTTCCTCGTCGGCTGATCTGGACGCGCTGGCCGAAATCACCGGTGACAAGCCGCTCTGGGCAATGATGGAAACCCCGCGCGGCATGCTGAATGCGGCGGAGATCGCAGCGCATCCCAAATTGCAGGGCATGGTGATGGGCACCAACGATTTGGCCAAGGAGTTGCAGACCCGGTTCCGCGCCGACCGCCTGCCGATGATGGCCGGGCTGGGCCTGTGCCTGCTCGCGGCCAAGGCCGAAGGTAGGATCATCGTCGATGGCGTCTACAATGCCTTCAAGGATGATGAGGGGCTGAAAGTTGAATGCGATCAGGGCCGCGACATGGGCTTTGACGGCAAGACGCTGATCCACCCGGCGCAGGTTGATGTGACCAACACCGCCTTTGCCCCGTCTGAGGCCGAGATTGATCTGGCCCGCCGCCAGATTGCCGCCTTTGAAGAGGTCGAAGCCTCGGGGCAGGGCGTGGCCGTGGTTGATGGCAAGATCGTCGAGAACCTGCACGTCGCGACGGCGCGGGAGATTCTTGCAAAAGCGGATGCAATCGCAGCCATTTCGGCCTAGGTGTGAATCAGTTTAACACCTAAATCGGAGACTGATATGGCACTTCTGGTCCTGGGCATCCTGCTTTGGTGGGGCGGGCATATGTTCAAACGCCTCGCCCCCGACGCGCGCGCCTCCCTTGGCGACAAAGGCAAGGGGATCACCGCATTGGCCATCGTGGCGGGCATTGTCCTGATGGTCATCGGCTATCGCGCTACAGATTTCATCTACGTCTGGGCGCCGCCGTCCTTCATGGTGCATATCAATAACCTGCTGGTGCTGATCGCCATCTATATGATGTCTCCGGCCCCGAAAAAGGGCGCGCTCTTGTCCGGTATGCGGCATCCGATGCTGACCGGCTTTGCGCTCTGGGCGATTGCACACCTTCTGGTCAATGGCGATCTCGCCTCGATCGTGCTGTTTGGCGGTATGCTGCTTTATGTGCCGGTGCAGATGATGCTGATCAACCGCGCCGAGCCGCAATGGACGCCCGGCCCCAAGGGCAGCATCGCCAAGGATGGCATGTTCTTTGTCGCCTCGATCGTGCTGCTCGCGGTGATCGGCTATATTCACGGGCTGATCGGCCCCACACCATTTCCGGGGTAACTGAGCCATGAAACTTTACCGCTTTCTGAGCGAAGACGACACTTCTGCCTTTTGTCACAAGGTGACCGATGCGCTGAACAAGGGATGGGAGCTGTATGGCTCCCCCACCCAGACCTTTGACCCGGTCAAAGGCATCATGCGTTGCGGCCAATCCGTGGTGAAAGAGGTGGAAGGCACTTACACACCTGACACAAAACTAGGAGAGCACTGATGGCCAAGACCACAGCTGCGAAAACCAATCCGGGGCGCTTTTTCGAAGACTATAAAGTGGGGGATGTGATCGCCCACGCGGTGCCGCGCACCGTTTCGGGGGGCGAACGGGCGCTGTATCACGCGCTCTATCCGGCGCGTCATGCGCTCTATTCCTCGGATGAATTTGCGCGCGGCTGTGGTCTGCCTGCAGCGCCGCTGGATGATCTGGCGGCCTTCCACATCGTATTCGGCAAGACGGTACCGGATATCTCGCTCAATGCAGTCGCGAACCTGGGCTATGCCGAGGGCCGCTGGCTCTTGCCGGTCTATGAGGGCGACACGCTGCGCTCGGAATCCGAGGTGATCGGGGTCAAGCAGAACTCCAACGGCAAATCGGGCGTGGTCTACGTGCGGACCCGCGGGCTGAACCAGAACGACGATGTCGTGATGGAATACGTGCGCTGGGTGATGGTGCGTAAGAAGGACCTTGATGCGCCCGCGCCCGAAACCGTGATCCCCGATCTGAGCAAAGTGATCCCGGCCTCGGATCTGAAGATCCCTGGTGGGCTTGATTTCAGCGACTACGATTTCACCCTGGCGGGTGAGGCGCATCGTTGGGGCGATTACGAGGTGGGCGAGACCATCGACCACGTCGATGGTGTGACGGTAGAAGAGGCCGAGCATATGCTGGCCACTCGCCTGTGGCAGAACACCGCCAAGGTGCATTTCGACGCCACCGCGCGGCCCGATGGTACCCGGCTGATCTATGGCGGTCATGTCATCTCCATGGCGCGGGCGCTGTCCTTCAACGGGTTGGCCAATGCGCAGATGATCGTCGGGCTCAACGGCGGTGCGCATGCGAACCCCTGTCTGTCCGGCACCACCATCCGCGCTTGGTCCGAGGTACTGGACAAGGCCGATACCGAGGCCCCCGGCGTCGGTGCCATCCGCCTGCGTCTGGTCGCTACCAGCGGCGGCGCCCCCTTCGCGCTGAAGGGCGAAGACGGCAAATACCTGCCCGAGGTCCTGCTGGATCTCGACTACTGGGCCCTGATGCCCAAGTAAGCTCAAAAGACCCGCCCCCGCTTGCGACCCGGCTGTTGCCCGGGACGGGGCGGGGGCCCTACACTTCTGACATCGAAATACGGATATATCGGCGGCTAGGCGGAGCCGAAGCGCCGCAGCCGTGATTCTGCGCAATTTTTGGGAAACCAAGATTTGTGATCACTTATCTGACCCGCGTGATCACAAAATCCGGCTTTTCTGCGATGCAGTACAAATATGACCCGATTTTTACCACTCGTTTGCGTGACAGCGCGCAAAAATCCGCTAAAACGTGAGCAGCTAACCGGAAAGGAGCCAACATGGCCGATGTAAATCGGGGCAATCGCCCGCTTTCGCCGCATCTGTCGATTTACCGCCCGCAGATCACCTCTGTCACCTCGATCCTCACGCGGATCACAGGCAACGCCCTGATCGTGACCGCATTGCTGGTTGTCTGGTGGTTCCTCGCTGCGGCGACCTCTGCTGAATATTTCGCAATCGCCAACGGAGTGCTGACCAGCTGGTTCGGCGATCTGGTCCTCAGCCTGTCGGTTCTGGGCATGTGGTATCACCTGCTGGCCGGTGTGCGTCACCTGCTCTGGGACAACGGCAAGATGATGGATCTGGAACCCGCGCAGAAACTAGGCTGGGTTGTCGTCATCGGGTCGGTCGTCCTGACCGCCATCACCCTGATCATCGTCTGACGCCAAGGGAGAGAGAAAGCTATGCGATATCTTACAGACCGCAAGCGCGCCATTGGCATGGGCGCCGCGAAATCCGGAACCGAGCATCACTGGTCGATGCAGGTCAGCTCGGTCGCGCTGCTGATCCTGGTGCCGCTGTTCATCTTCACCTTCGGCTGCACGCTGGGCGGATCCTACGAAGAGATCACCGCCTATTACGCGCGTCCTTTCCCGGCGATCATCGCCGCGCTGACCATCTGGGTCGGCATGATGCACTTTAAATCGGGTGCGCAGATCATGCTTGAGGATTACGTCCACGGCTTCAAGGGCCGCCTGGCGATCATCCTGATGACCTGCCTGTCCTACGCCGTCGCCGTGACCGGGGTTTACGCCCTCGTCCGTCTGGCCCTTTAATCCCCGAGGTTCCCAATGGCTGCTTACGAATACGAAACACATGACTATGACGTGGTCGTGGTGGGTGCCGGCGGCGCCGGTCTGCGCGCGACCCTCGGCATGGCCGAGCAGGGTCTGCGCACGGCCTGTGTGACCAAGGTTTTCCCGACCCGCTCCCACACGGTTGCGGCGCAAGGCGGTATCGCCGCCTCGCTGTCGAACATGGGCCCGGACCACTGGCAGTGGCACATGTATGACACCGTCAAGGGCTCGGACTGGCTGGGTGACACCGACGCGATGGAATACCTCGCCCGTGAAGCGCCCAAGGCGGTTTACGAGCTGGAACACTATGGCGTGCCCTTCTCGCGTACCGAAGAAGGCAAGATCTACCAGCGCCCGTTTGGTGGTCACACCACCGAATTCGGTGAAGGCCCCGCCGTGCAGCGGACCTGTGCCGCGGCTGACCGGACCGGTCACGCCATCCTGCACACGCTTTATGGTCAGAGCCTCAAGAACAATGCGGAGTTCTACATCGAGTATTTCGCCATCGACCTGATCATGTCCGAAGATGGGCAGTGCCAGGGCGTTGTTTGCTGGAAACTCGACGACGGCACCATGCATGTCTTCAACGCCAAGATGGTCGTTCTGGCGACCGGCGGTTATGGCCGTGCCTACTTCAGCGCCACCTCGGCCCACACCTGCACCGGTGACGGTGGCGGCATGGTGGCCCGTGCAGGTCTGCCGCTGCAGGACATGGAATTCGTGCAGTTCCACCCGACCGGCATTTACGGTTCCGGCTGCCTGATCACCGAAGGCGCGCGCGGCGAAGGTGGCTATCTCACCAACTCCGAAGGCGAACGGTTCATGGAGCGTTACGCGCCCCAGTACAAGGACCTTGCCCCGCGCGACTATGTCTCCCGCTCCATGACCATGGAGATCCGCGAAGGCCGCGGTGTGGGCGAACATGGTGATCACATTCACCTGAACCTGTCGCACCTGCCGCCCGAAGCCCTGGCCGAACGTCTGCCGGGCATCTCGGAAAGCGCCAAGATCTTTGCCGGTGTCGATGTCACCAAGGAGCCGATCCCGGTTCTGCCGACGGTGCACTACAACATGGGCGGCATTCCGACCAACTACTGGGGGGAAGTGCTGAACCCCACCGCCGAAGACCCCACCGCCGTGGTGCCGGGTCTGATGGCTGTTGGCGAAGCGGGCTGTGCCTCGGTGCACGGTGCCAACCGTCTTGGCTCCAACTCGCTGATCGACCTCGTCGTGTTCGGCCGCGCCGCTGCGATCCGCGCGGGCAAGGTGGTCGACGCAGACGCGCCGAACCCGGTGCTGAACCAGTCCCAGATCGACAAGGCCTTTGATCGGTTCGACGGGCTGCGCAACGCGAGTGGCGGTATCCCGACCGCGGATCTGCGTCTGGAAATGCAGCGCACCATGCAATCCGATGCGGCCGTGTTCCGTACCTCGGAAACCATGGCCGAAGGCGTTGAGAAGATGACTGCCATCGCTGCGAAACTGGGCGACCTCAAGGTTACCGACCGCTCGCTGGTCTGGAACTCTGACCTGATGGAAACGCTGGAGCTGACCAACCTGATGCCGAACGCGCTGGCCACCATTGTTGGCGCAGAGGCCCGCAAGGAAAGCCGCGGCGCCCACGCGCATGAGGACTTCACCACCCGTGACGACGAAAACTGGCGCGTCCACTCGGTTGCCCGCGTCGAAGGCAACTCGGTCGATCTCAGCTATCGTCCGGTGGTCGTGGATCCGCTCAGCACCGAAGCCGAGGGCGGCATCAGCCTCAAGCGGATCGCGCCCAAAGCGCGGACCTTCTGAGGCAGAGCACCCAATGCCTCTGGTCGCATATCCCTCGCTTCATGCAGCGCGTCCCCTTCCGGGGGGGCGCCTGCCTGCATGCGGGGCTGTGCACGCCTGTGATCCTGCCTGTGACGGGAGGGGCATCTGATGGCCTCTGTCGCATCGCAACCGGGCTTTGCATGGCAGCAGTTGGGGATTATCCCCGGCGTTGCCCTGCGCCTGTTCGGCATGCGCCGCTCGGGCAACCACGCCATCGTGGGGTGGATGCAGCGCAATGCGCCGGGCGGACGGTCGGTGTTCCTCAACAATTGCAAGCCGGGCAGCGATCCGTTCCGGGCCTTTCGCGGGATCGAAGTGGATGGGGCCCACGCGCCCCAGCACAAGGCGCTGCGTGATATGGCTTCGGTTGCAGGTACTGCAGGCAATGGCGCGCTTCTGGTGATGTCCTACGAGGATACCTCTCCGGCAGAATTCACTGGTGAGCGGCAGGTCTCTGGTCCCTTTGACGAGGGGCTCTTGACGCGCAACGTGGTGATCTATCGCAGTTTCCTCAACTGGTCTGCCTCGCTTCTGAAAAAGATGCAGGGCAATTCCGGTTACAGCCTGGTGCGGCGCAATGCGATCCTGCTGCGCGCGATGGACACCTATACCCGGCTGCTGGGACTTGTCGAACAGGCCCGCGATCTGGCGATCAGCTGCATCTCCTATGATCGTTGGTGCGGTGAGGACGCCTATCGCGCCGCGCTGCTGGCGGAGCTGGGTCTTGAGACCCGCGACAATACCCTTGGCTCCGTGCAGCGCTATGGCGGTGGCTCCTCTTTCCAGAAAGAGGCGCAGAGCGCCGAAGACCTGCAAACCGATCAACGCTGGCGCCAGATGGCCGGGGATGCGGAATATCAGGCGGTGCTGCACCTTGCGGCGCGCGATACTGCGCTGACTGACCGGCTGTCGCGCCTGTTCCCCGCAGATGCTGCCGTGCTGTCCGGCATCGCGGCCAAGGCACCGATGGCAAACGGAGGGCTGGCATGATGGCCCCCGCAGAGAACAACGCTGACGCCCTTTTGGGCGCAACACTCGCTTTCCGGCAGGGTCGCCCCGCGCCGGTTCATCCGATCTCCTGTCTGCAGGCACCGCTTTGGTCCCTGACGATGGGCGGCTAAGCAAGGAGACAGATCTATGGTCGAATTCGCACTTCCGAAAAACTCCAAGATCACCACGGGTAAGACGTGGCCCAAGCCTGAAGGCGCAACCAACGTTCGCAAGTTCCAGATCTATCGCTGGAACCCGGATGACGGCAAGAACCCGCAGGTCGACACCTATTTTCTGGACATGGACAAATGCGGTCCCATGGTTCTGGACGCGCTGATCAAGATCAAGAACGAGATCGATCCGACGCTGACCTTCCGCCGCTCCTGCCGCGAAGGCATCTGTGGCTCCTGCGCGATGAACATCGACGGGATCAACACCCTGGCCTGTATCTATGGCCTGGATGAGGTGAAGGGCGACGTGAAGATCTACCCGCTGCCGCATATGCCGGTGGTGAAGGACCTGATCCCCGATCTGACACATTTCTACGCCCAGCATGCCTCGATCATGCCGTGGCTGGAGACCAAGACCAACCGCCCGGCGAAAGAGTGGAAACAGTCCATCGAGGACCGCAAGAAGCTCGACGGTCTGTATGAATGCGTGATGTGCGCCTCCTGCTCCACCTCCTGCCCGAGCTACTGGTGGAACGGCGATCGCTATCTCGGCCCGGCCGCGCTGCTGCACGCCTACCGCTGGATCATCGACAGCCGCGATGAAGCCACTGGCGAGCGTCTGGATCAGCTGGAAGATCCGTTCAAGCTTTATCGCTGCCACAGCATCATGAACTGCGCCAAGACCTGCCCGAAGGGCCTGAACCCCGCCAAGGCGATTGCTCATATCAAGCAGATGATGGTCGAACGCGCCGTCTGATCCCAATAACGGTTTTGAAATCTGATCCGC
Organism: Phaeobacter sp. SYSU ZJ3003; assembly: GCF_041300735.1. Taxonomy (NCBI): domain Bacteria; kingdom Pseudomonadati; phylum Pseudomonadota; class Alphaproteobacteria; order Rhodobacterales; family Roseobacteraceae; genus Phaeobacter; species Phaeobacter sp. SYSU ZJ3003. The sequence goes on from NZ_PXNU01000015.1 coordinate 144,254, forward strand.
CGCGACGAGTCCATCGTCGCGGCGGTTTCTTTTGGGCTGGGGGCGCCGCGCATCCTTGCCGCGCTTTGCCAAACCTGTCTAAGTCACCGGCATGGATCCTTTCATCTCTGCTCTTGTTCTGGCTGGTTTTGCCGGCTTGGCGCTACCGATTGGTGGTGTGCTGGCGTGGATCGAGAACATCCGCGATGCAGAGCTTCACAAAGCGGTGCTGTCCTGGGTTACCTCCTTTGGCGGTGGCGCCCTGCTGAGCGCGGTAGCGCTGGTGCTTATCCCCGAGGGAACAAGAATGCTGACGCCGATGGAGGCCCTGTTCTGGCTGGGGGCAGGCGGGCTCGCGTTCTACTGGATCGACAAGGGCATGTCCCGGGGGCAGGGCAGCCTGGCGCTGCTGTTTGCCATGCTGCTGGATTTCCTGCCTGAGGCGCTGGCCCTTGGCGCCATGCTGAGTGCGGAGGACGGCACCGCGCTGTTGCTGGCGCTGATGATCTTTTTGCAGAACGTGCCCGAAGGCTTTGCCGCATTCCGCGATATCTGGCGTTGCGACAGTCCTGCCTGGCACGTGCTGCTGCTGTTTGTCGGCCTGGCAGCCCTTGGACCGCTTTGTGCCGCAGTGGGGCTGATCTGGCTGGAACAGCAGTCGCATATCCTGGACGTGATCATGGTCTTTGCCTCGGGCGGGATCCTGTATCTGCTGTTTCAGGACATTGCTCCGAAAGTGCATGAGGCGGGCAGTTCGGCGCCGTCGCTGGGGGCCGTGGCAGGCTTTGCGCTTGGGCTGGCCGGGCATCTGCTGATCGGATGATGTGCGGGCTGTTCAGCGATGGCCCGTTTGTGGGGCGGCAGAGCTGCCGCTGCGCCAGGTCTTCTTGGGTCAAAGGTTTGTCATTTCTGCATGGCGACTTTGCTCAAAAGCGACCTGCTCACGCCTGCGTTCCTTGCATATGTTCTGGCCAAGGGAGGAAGCAGCCTGAACACAAGGACATGTTTCCATGGAAAATACCGTCGCACAGACCGCCAAACTGATCGAAGACAAAGCCGCCGCAGCGCTCAAGGATCTGGAGCAGGCATGGGCCTATTTCACCCCCGCTGCCCTGCCGCAGCCGCGTGAAGAGCAGCCGGTTGCCGCCTACGCGCCTTACTACGAGGCAGCCTGACCCGGGCACCTTGGCTGAGGCCGGATTGATAGGCCTGCAGGAGGGCGCTAGACAGCGCGTATGCCCATTCTTCTGCTGATCCTTCTCGCCGGTGTCTTTGCCTATTTCATTTGGCGCCATACCACGTCTTCGCTGACCCGCAACTGCCGCTGGCGCGCCGAGCGCAGCAAGGGCCAGTGGCGCTGCACCTTCTGCGGTGCGGTACAGCAGGGCGATGCGGCGCCGCGCCAATGCCTGAACCCGGCAAGACAGGGCAGGGGAGGGCGCTGATCGGGGCGCCGGGGGATCTCCCGCGCACGACACGGCAGCCGGAGGCTGCCTTTCGCCCTTGGGCGTAGCGCCGCGCGATGCGCGGCGCGGGACACGCGGCAGATGGCGTGTTTCTGACGCGAGGGTTGCACCCATAGGCTAGGCGCGGGCGTTGCCGATTCAGTGCAGCTATCGGGGCGCTGAAAAAATCCGCAGCCTCGTGCAGAAAACCACTTGAACGACTCAAAGGTTTGCCCGATATGCGCGCTTAAGACGCCAACGCACGCGCCTCTGTCGAAAGGGCTCAAAGCCCTAGGGTTACGTAGCGACGGTAACGTCTCTGATTGAAGTGAGCGGTCATAGATGGCCGGGTCTTTTGGAGATGACCATGAACGCAAACGTCACCGGGCAAATCGCCCGCGAATGTGAAGTCGTACCTGCAGCACGCCACATCGAGTATATCGCGAACACCGCTTTCGCACGTCCGACCCTTGTGATCGACGGCGCCGCAGTGTCGCGCCAGTATCAGGCGCTGGCAAATGGTCTGGGCCGGGCGCGCATCCACTATGCGGTCAAGGCCAACCCCGAAGCAGCCCTGCTGCGTCGCCTCGTGCGCTCGGGTTCCAACTTCGATGCGGCCAGCCGCGCCGAGATCGAGATGTGCCTGGCCGCCGGTGCCGCGCCGCATCAGATCACCTTTGGCAACACCATCAAACGCCCGGCTGACATCGCCTTTGCCCATGGCATTGGCATCCGTCATTTCGCTGTCGATGCGGTGGAGGAGCTGGAGAAACTGGCCGAACACGCCCCCGGCGCCCACGTCTGTGTGCGTCTGCTGGTCGATGCCACCGGTGCCGACTGGCCGCTCAGCCGCAAGTTCGGCTGCACCCCGGATATGGCGCTGGCGCTGATGGATCGTGCGCGCACGCTGGGCCTCGTGGCCGATGGTCTGTCCTTCCATGTCGGCTCGCAGACACGTGATCCGATGATGTGGGGGGCGACGCTGGATCAGGTCCACGTTGTCTGGCAGGCCGCAAAAGAGGCAGGCCATTCCATGCGCCTTCTGAACATCGGTGGCGGTTTTCCGGCGTCTTACGTCAATACCGTGATGGGGCCGAGTGACTATGCCCGCGCGGTGATGGCGCAGGTTGATGCACGTTTCCCCGATGCGTCCGAGGTGATGGCCGAGCCGGGCCGCGGTCTGGTGGCCGAGGCAGGCGCCATCGTAGCCGAGGTGCTGCTGGTGTCGAAAAAACACGACGAAGATCTGCACCGCTGGGTTTATCTGGATATCGGAAAGTTCTCGGGGCTGGCGGAAACCATGGATGAGGCGATCCGCTATCGCATCACCTCTGACCGCGATCATGAGAGCACTGGGCCTTGCGTTCTGGCGGGGCCCTCCTGCGACAGCGCGGATGTGCTTTATGAAAAGCAGCCCTACCAGCTGCCGCTTGGCCTCAAGGCAGGGGATCGCGTGGTGATCCATGCTTGTGGCGCCTATACCTCGACCTATGCCTCGGTCGGGTTCAATGGCTTCCCGCCGCTGGATGTGGTGGTGATCTGACGCCGGCGCGGGCCATGATCAGGGAAATTTGAAGGTCGCAAGGGCGTTCGGGGCTTGTACCCGGACGCCTTTGGTTTTTTGAATGCAGAGAACGACAACCGGACACCGCGCCCATCGTCGCAGATCGACCGCTTGTTCGGCCTTAGGCCGGACAGCCCCCGCCCGCCCCCAAGGCGGGGGCTTTGCCCCCACCACGGGCGAGGCCTGTCCTGCGCGCAATGGAAGAGGAGACACGGTACCCAGATACGAGGAGCCCTTGCGACCATGACCCATACCCATCATCCCGCCCCGGCAGACGCCGAGGCCCGCAAGGCCGTCAAACCGGTCATCTGCTATCCCAATGAAACACTGCCGGTGCCGGATCTACCGCTCTACCGGGCGGCGCGCGAGAGCGCGGAGAAGACCGGCGAGGTGCTGGTTCCGGCCCGCGATGCCGCTTGTTTCGAAGTGCCTGCCGGGCATTTCTTCCGCATCTCCTCGGTCGAGGGGCCGCAGGTGGGGGATCTCAACCTGTGGAACCGCAATGACTTGTCCGAGCGTTTCTATTCCGGCAAGAGCCGCGCCCTGCATGGCACCCACCTGACCAGCGGGGAGCGCATGTGGACCAGTTTCCCGTATCTGCGCCCAATGGCCACCATCACCGAGGATACGCTGGAGTGGTACGGCATGGATGCCTATGGCGGATCGGTGCACGATGTGATCGGCACCCGCTGTGATCCCTATACGGGCAATCTGCTGGCGGGCAGCCAGTACCACCATTGCTGCCACTCCAACCTGACCCGGGCGCTTGCCGATCATCTCGGCGTGAGCCTGGTGGAGGCGGAACCGCATGTGCATGATGTGCTGAACGTTTTCATGTGCACTGGCTTCACCCGCGATACCGGGCAGTATTTCATGAAGGCCAGCCCGGTCCGCCCCGGCGATTATCTGGAATTCTTTGCCGAGATCGATCTGCTGGGGGCGCTCAGCGCCTGCCCCGGCGGGGATTGCTCCTCCGAGCATTCCAGTGATACCGCTGCGTGCCATCCGCTGCTGGTAGAGGTTTTTGCCCCCGCTGCGGGCGCGTTGGAGGGATGGAGCAGCCCGCCGGTGAATGGCTACGACCGCAGCCACGGCCGCTAAAGCGGGCTCTCCCGCGCCTCTTTGCAGCCCTCTGCCAGGGTCATAATAGCCTTGGGCCCGGCAGCGCGCGTGCCGCGCGCTGCGCCATCGCCTGACGCAAGCGCATGAAAAAAGGCAGCGGAGGCGATCCGCTGCCTTTCTTATGTTCCTTAGAGATCGTGACCACGCCGGTCTCAGGCGAAGGCGGCTTCCAGCGCGATTTCCACCATATCGCCAAAGCTGCGCTCGCGCTGATCCGATGGCAGCGCTTCGCCGGTTTGCAGATGGTCCGACACCGTCAGCACCGCCAGCGCCCGGCAGCCATAGCGCGCCGCGAGGGTGTAGAGCTCGGCGGCTTCCATCTCGACGCCCAGAATGCCGTGACGCACCATCTGTTCATTGAGATCGGGCCGTTCGTCATAGAAGGTATCCGAAGAATAAATCCCGCCCACGTGGGTGGTGACATCACGCGCCTCGGCGGCCCGCGCAGCGGCCTGCAGCAGCGACCAGTCAGCGCAAGGGGCGAAATTGACCTCTTTGAAGATCGTGTCCGAGGGGGATCCGGCAGTGGTGGCCGTCATCGCGAGGATGACATCTCTCAGTCCAACCGTTTTCTGCATGCCACCACAGGAGCCGATACGGATCAGGGTTTTGGCGCCAAAATCCCGGATCAGCTCATTTGCGTAAATGGAAAGCGATGGCATTCCCATGCCGCTCCCCTGAATTGTCACCGGATTGCCGTTCCAGCTGCCGGTAAATCCCAGCATGCCCCGGACGTCATTTGCCAGACGGGCGTCCTGTAAAAAGGTTTCTGCCGCCCATTTCGCGCGATAAGGATCGCCGGGCATCAGAACCGTTTCGGCAATCTCGCCATTTTTGGCGCCAATATGGATTGTCACTGCGTTTCTCCAGTCCGGTCAGGATCAGATTTCCAGATCCGAGATATCCATTCCGGCGGTCAGGGCAGCATGCACCCAGTGCGGTTTACGGCCACGGCCGCTCCAGGTTTCTTCGGGATTGTTCGGATTGCGGTATTTGGCGGCCGCTTTTTGTTTTTTACCGCCGCCACGCTGGTTGCCACCGGTAATCTCTTCCAGAGCAAAACCGTATTTGGCAGCAGCGGCTTCGGCGGCTTTCAGGGCTTCCTGACGTTCGCGGATTTCTGCCGATTTAATTGCCGCATCAATTTGAGATTTCAGCTCAACAAGTTCGCTGCGCGACATGGAAGAAAGATCAATGCTCATTGTGATACTCCGGATCGTTAGGGCCACACCCGATTTTTCGTGCGGCCCTATATGACGATATTGACCCGGAAATATTAGCGGAATTTTCCCCATTTTGGGAAAAAAATCGTGATCAACCCATTAAGATGCAATCGCGGGTGGTTTTGCGAGGTCGACAATGTCGCTCATAATTGAATTTAGCTCGAAGTCTTTTGGCGTATAGACCCGCGCCACTCCCATTTTTTTCAACCGTTCGGCATCGTCATCGGGAATAATACCGCCGACAACCACCGGAATGTGATCCAGTCCGGCATCGCGCAACAGCTGCATCATGTCCTCGACCAGTGGCAGGTGGCTGCCGGACAGGATCGACAGGCCGATCACATGGGCGTCGTCCTTCTGAGCCTGAGCCACCAGTTCCTGCGGCGTCATGCGGATACCGTCATAGGTGATGTCCATGCCGCAGTCGCGGGCGCGGAAGGCGATCTGCTCGGCGCCGTTGGAGTGACCATCAAGGCCGGGTTTGCCGACCACGAACTTGAGCCGCCGTCCCAGCTGGTCGCTGACCGCGTTGACGGCATCGCGCAGGTCCTCAAGACCCTCGGTCTTGTTTGAGGGGGAACCGGAGACGCCGGTCGGGCCGCGATAGGTGCCATAGGCCTTGCGCATTTCCTCGGCCCATTCACCGGTGGTGACGCCTGCCTTGGCTGCCGCGATGGAGGGTTCCATGATGTTGCTGCCGTCCTTGGCCGCCTGACGCAGCGCGGCCAGCGCCTGCTCTACGGCGGCATTGTCGCGTTCGGCGCGCCAGGTGTTGAGGCGGGCGATCTGCTGCTGCTCTACGGCAGGATCGACGACCATGATGCCGCCATCTTCGGTCTGCAGCGGCGAGGGCTCGCCCTCGGTCCAGCGGTTGACGCCGACCACGACGGTCTCGTTGCGCTCGATCCGGTTCAGGCGTTCGGCGTTGGAATCCACCAGACGCGATTTCATGTATTCAATCGAGGCAACCGCCCCGCCCATGGAATCGAGGTTGGCCAGCTCGGCACGGGCGCCGTCCTTCAATTCCTCGACCTTGCGGTCTACCGCCGGGTTGCCGTCGAAAAGGTCCTCGTATTCCAGAAGGTCGGTCTCATAGGCCAGGATCTGCTGCATGCGCATCGACCACTGCTGATCCCAGGGGCGGGGCAGGCCCAACGCCTCGTTCCAGGCGGGCAGCTGCACGGCGCGGGCGCGGGCCTTTTTCGAGAGCGTCACCGCCAGCATTTCGATCAGGATACGGTAGACGTTGTTTTCCGGCTGCTGCTCGGTCAGGCCAAGGGAGTTCACCTGCACGCCATAGCGGAAGCGGCGGAACTTCGGGTTGTCGACGCCATAGCGCTTTTCGCAGATCTCGTCCCAGAGATCGACAAAGGCGCGCATCTTGCACATCTCGGTTACGAAACGGATGCCCGCGTTCACGAAGAACGAGATCCGTCCCACCAGCGCCGGGAAATCTTCGGGCGCGATACGCGGGCGCAGCTCGTCCAGAACCGCCTGTGCGGTGGCCAGCGCAAAGGCCAGCTCCTGCTCGGGCGTCGCGCCCGCCTCTTGCAGGTGGTAGGAGCAGACGTTCATCGGGTTCCACTTGGGCACATTGGTGTAGCAGTATTCAGCCACATCCGCGATCATCTTGAGGCTGGGTTTCGGCGGGCAGATATAGGTGCCGCGCGACAGGTATTCCTTGATCAGATCGTTTTGTACCGTGCCTTGCAGTTTGCTGATGTCAGCGCCCTGTTCCTCGGCCACGGCAATATAAAGCGACAACAGCCAGGGCGCGGTCGCGTTGATCGTCATCGAGGTATTCATCTGCTCCAGTGGGATTTGGTCGAAGAGAGTACGCATGTCGCCCAGGTGGCTGACCGGCACACCGACCTTGCCCACCTCGCCGCGCGCCAGGACGTGATCACTGTCATAGCCAGTCTGGGTCGGCAGGTCGAAGGCGACGGACAGGCCGGTCTGACCCTTGGCCAGGTTCGAGCGGTACAGCGCGTTGGAGGCCTCGGCGGTGGAGTGTCCGGCATAGGTCCGGATCAGCCAGGGACGATCGGCTTTGCGGTCATTCTGCGTCTGCGACATGGGCGGGCCTCGCGATTCTGTGGTGGGTAATTTTATTTCGCTGTGGCGATGTAAAGCGGAATAATAAACCCATGTCAATTCGCTGCGTTGCGGCGAACACCGCGTCAGGCGCTGATCCTGCGTTACAATTGCCCGTGCAGGCCTTTGCTGCCACAGTCGGGCCATGACGAGTACCGTAGAGCTTCCGCTTTGGCTGTTTGTGCTGATCCTGCTGTTTGCTGCGGTCACCTTTGCCTCGCATTTCCTGTTTCCATCCGTGCGCTGGTTCTTCCGGCGGCGGCTGGAACGGGCGGTGGCACGGCTCAACCAGCGGCTGGAGCGCCCGATCGAGCCATTCCGGCTGGCGCGGCGCTATGACATGATCCAGCGGCTGATCTATGATCCGCAGGTGGCGCAGGCGGTGGCCGATCACGCGGCGGCGGAAGGCATTCCCGACAACGTCGCCTTTGAAGAGGCGCGGCGCTATGCGCGCGAGATCGTGCCCTCCTTTTCCGCCTTCACCTATTTCAGCTTTGCCATTCGCGTCACGCGCTGGCTGTCCAATGCGATCTACCGGGTGCGTCTGGGCCATCAGGACGAAGAGGCACTGCGCCGCATCGACCCGGAGGCGACGCTGGTTTTCGTGATGAACCACCGCAGCAATATGGATTACGTGCTGATCACCTATCTGGCAGCGCGGCGCTCGGCCCTGTCTTATGCGGTGGGGGAGTGGGCGCGGGTCTGGCCGCTGTCGCGGTTGATCCGGGCCATGGGGGCCTATTTCATCCGTCGCAAATCCCGCAATGAACTCTATCGCCGGGTGCTGGCCACCTATGTGCGCCTTGCCACGCAGGGCGGGGCTACGCAGGCGATGTTCCCCGAAGGGGGGCTTAGCCTGGACGGCGCGCTGGCGCCGCCGCGTCTTGGGCTGCTGAAATACATTGTCGACGCGCGGGACCCGGCCGGGGCGGGGCGGGATGTGGTCTTTGTGCCGGTGGGGCTGAATTACGACTGGGTGCTGGAGGACAAGATCCTGACCTCGGCCGGGCGCGCCGGAGAGCGCCGGTTCCGCGCCCGTATCGGCGTGGTGATGGCGCGGATGCTGCGGCAGCTGTGGCTGTGGATGACCGGTCGCTATCACCGGTTCGGCTATGCTGCGGTGAACTTTGGCCGCCCTTTGAGCCTTGCGGAATTCACCGCCGCGCAGCAGGCTGCCGATCCTTCTGGGCCGGTCACGGCGTCAGATCTACCCGAACCCCTGTCGCAGGAGCTGATGGAGCGGATCGGTGATATTGTACCGGTACTGCCGGTACCCGCGGTCTGCTGGTTGCTGCTGTCCGAAGGCGCAATGACGCGCAGCGCGCTGGAACAGCGGCTTGCGGCGCTGCTGGAGCGGATGCCACTCTCCCATATTCATCTGCCCCGCGACAGCCGGTCCTATGCGGTTGAAACAGCGCTGCGGATCCTGGTGCGGCGCGGCATCCTGCGCTCCGAACACGGGCGTTACGTGCCGGTGCCCGCCAAACGGGACCTGCTGACCTACTATGCCAACTCCATTCGTCACCTGCTGCCTGCAGCGGCCCTGCCTACGGATGCTGCAGACGCCAAGGAAATTTCTGCGTCTGCGAGGTCATAAAATTACAAAACAACCTCAAATGGGGTTGCATTATTACCTTGCCGTTTTTATTCCCTAGGTAGACCCGCGATTCTGCATTGCGGCAAAACCGTTTTAACGAAGGAGGCCATCATGGCTCTGGACACGCAGACCGACGTTCTGTCCTACGAGGCGCCCGAGAAGGATCTCTATGAGATGGGCGAAATCCCTCCGATGGGTTACGTCCCCAAGAAGATGTACGCCTGGACCATCCGCAAGGAGCGCCACGGTGAGCCGAACACTGCCATGGTCGAGGAAGTGGTGGATGTGCCCGAGCTGGACAGCCACGAGGTGCTGGTCCTGGTGATGGCCGCCGGCGTCAACTACAATGGTGTCTGGGCCGCGCTGGGCAAGCCGATCTCGCCCTTTGACGGTCACAAGGCGCCCTATCACATCGCCGGCTCCGATGCCGCGGGTATCGTCTGGGCGGTTGGATCCAAGGTGAAGCGCTGGAAAGTCGGCGACGAGGTCGTGGTGCATTGCAACCAGGACGACGGCGACGACGAGGAATGCAACGGTGGCGACCCGATGTATTCGCCGAGCCAGCGTATCTGGGGCTATGAAACTCCCGATGGCTCCTTTGCTCAGTTCACCAATGTGCAGGCCCAGCAGCTGATGCCGCGCCCCAAGCATCTGACCTGGGAAGAAAGCGCCTGCTACACGCTGACGCTGGCCACCGCCTACCGCATGCTGTTCGGCCACGAGCCGCACGACCTGAAGCCGGGCCAGAACGTTCTGGTCTGGGGCGCGTCGGGTGGTCTTGGCTCCTACGCGATCCAGCTGATCAACACCGCCGGCGCCAACGCCATCGGCGTGATCTCGGACGAGAGCAAGCGGGAGTTCGTCATGGGCCTGGGTGCCAAGGGCGTTCTGAACCGCAAGGACTTCAACTGCTGGGGCCAGATGCCGACGGTCAACACCCCGGAATATGCCGCCTGGTTCAAGGAAGCGCGCAAGTTCGGCGCCGCGATCTGGGAAATCACCGGCAAGGGCGTGAACGTCGACATGGTGTTCGAACACCCCGGTGAGGCGACCTTCCCGGTCTCCACCTTTGTCTGCAAAAAAGGCGGCATGGTGGTGATCTGTGCAGGTACCACCGGTTATAACCTGACGCTCGATGTGCGCTACATGTGGATGCACCAGAAGCGCCTGCAGGGCAGCCACTTTGCCCACCTGAAACAGGCGTCTTCCGCGAACAAGCTCATGCTGGAGCGTCGTCTTGATCCCTGCATGTCCGAAGTGTTCACCTGGAACGACCTGCCTGAGGCGCACATGAAGATGCTGCGCAACGAACATCTGCCCGGCAATATGTCGGTTCTGGTGCAGGCGCCCAAGACCGGTCTTCGCACCCTTGAGGACGTTCTCGAAGCGGGCAAATAATCCCGCCCTGCCGGGTTTCTATTGCTGAAAATCAGAAGAGCGAATCATTTCAAGTGGTTCGCTCTTTTTTGTTTTCTGAATCTTAAAATATAACAATTTCAGAATGTTACTCTGGGCTTTCCTCACCATTTCTGGGGAAGGAAAATCTGCGAATATACGAAAAATTCTCGCAAAATTAGGCTGTCCTTGGGTGACATAGGCTCAAGGGGGGGCCGATATGGCAAAAAATGAATGGATTCTGGACGTTCTCGTTGACCTCAGAGAGGTTGCCGCTGCAAAAGGTCTGGGGAGGCTAGGCGACCAGCTCGATATCGCGCTGGATATTGCTTATGCAGAGATCACGCCTCAGCTTGATGACAACGGTACGCGATCCTATGGGGAAAACGGTAGATCTGGACGGCATCCTGGAGGACTTGGATGCCACCACGACACTTGAGGGTCTGCAAAAGATCACCGAGCGCGTCCGGGATGCCTTTGAGATCGATCATATCGTCTATCACTGGGTCGATAGCGCAGGCGAGCAATACGGCTGTGGCACCTATGATGATGTCTGGGTCCAGCGCTATCTGGAGCAGGGCTATCTGCGGACCGATCCGGTCATCATTGGTTGTTATCAGCGGTTTCATCCGGTCGATTGGAAGCGGCTCGAATGGTCCACCAAATCGGCGCGTATTTTTCTGAAAGACGCGCTGGCGCATGGGGTCGGCAATCAGGGTTATTCAATTCCGATTCGCGGTCCCAACGGGCAATTCGCGCTCTTTACCGTCAATCACAATTGCTCAGATGAGGACTGGGAAGAATTCACCGAAGCCCACAGCCGCGAACTGATTCTTATGGCGAGACTGTGCCGAATTTTGTGCCTGACGTGTTTTGTTAGGCCATCGGGAAGCGGTCTTCGAACA
>NZ_PXNU01000150.1:0-923 GCF_041300735.1 Phaeobacter sp. SYSU ZJ3003
CGGCAGTCCAGCCGCCGATGCCATGTTCGGGATCGGTGGTCAGGTTCGGCGGATAGAAGGTGCCGAAATCCGTCTTCAGCGGCGCCCCTCCGGCCAGCGGGGCGCCGCCCGCTTCGAAATTCGAATGACAGGCGATACAGCCGCTGGCACGTGCCAGGTAAGCACCCCGGTTAACGTCGCCCTCCGTCGTGATCGGCTTCGGAGCGCTGCCGACCGGCCACGCGATCACCGCGGTCAGGACAACGGCAACACATGCCGCCGCCCCGCCAGACAAAAATGCGACCCGGCGCATGCTCAGTGGTCTTCCGCCCGGAACCGGGAATGACAGGCCGAGCAGACCTGTGTCGTCATCGCAAAGGCCGCATCCGCAGGCATCACGGCGATATCTTCTGCGCGCATCATCCCAGCACCGCCGCCCATCATACCGGTGCCTGACCCCATCATGGATCCGTTGCCCATCATCGAACCCGATCCCATTCCGGAGCCATTCCCCATCATCGACCCTGCGCCCATGCCACCGCCACCAGCGACGCCATTCCCGGCAGCGCCCTCCAGGCCCTCGGCGTAGATTTCCAACTGCCGTGCCAGCGCCGCGAACCGATCCCAGTCTGACCAGACCGCATCCTTGGCCTCGGAAGGGGCACCGCCAGACCCTTTCGGGAAAAGATCAGTCAGGGCCTCGCCTGCGTGTTTCTGGAAAATCCGGGCTGTGTTGCGCATGGCAGCGGCATCATAGGTCCTCTCGCCGCGCATCATCGGGGTGACCGCCTTCACGGCATCCCCCATCGCTTCCATCGATTCCATCCGATCCCTGACGATACCCTTGGCATTGCCGTGCGCAAAGGCTGCGACTGCTGTGCCGGTGATGACGATTGCTGCCAGAATGGGTGTTGTCTTCATCGTATCAATACTCCGTTGATGCT
>NZ_PXNU01000151.1:0-923 GCF_041300735.1 Phaeobacter sp. SYSU ZJ3003
CGGCAGTCCAGCCGCCGATGCCATGTTCGGGATCGGTGGTCAGGTTCGGCGGATAGAAGGTGCCGAATTCCGTCTTCAGCGGCGCCCCTCCGGCCAGCGGGGCGCCGCCCGCTTCGAAATTCGAATGGCAGGCGATACAGCCGCTGGCACGTGCCAGGTAAGCACCCCGGTTAACGTCGCCCTCGGTCGTGATCGGCTTCGGAGCGCTGCCGACCGGCCACGCGATCACCGCGGTCAGGACAACGGCAACACATGCCGCCGCCCCGCCAGACAAAAATGCGACCCGGCGCATGCTCAGTGGTCTTCCGCCCGGAACCGGGAATGACAGGCCGAGCAGACCTGTGTCGTCATCGCAAAGGCCGCATCTACAGGCATCGCGGCGATATCTTCTGCACGCATCATCCCGGCACCGCCGCCCATTATACTGGTGCCTGACCCCATCATGGATCCGTTGCCCATCATCGACCCCGATCCCATTCCGGAGCTATTCCCCATCATCGACCCTGCGCCCATTCCTCCGCCACCAGCGAGGCCATTCCCGGCAGCGCCCTCCAGGCCCTCGGCGTAGATTGCCAACTGCCGTGCCAGCGCCGCGAACCGATCCCAGTCTGCCCAGACCGCATCCTTGGCCTCGGAAGGGGCACCGCCAGACCCTTTAGGGAAAAGATCGGTCAGGGCCTCGCCTGCGTGTTTCTGGAAAATCCGGGCTGTGCTGCGCATGGCGGCGGCATCATAGGTCCTCTCGCCACGCATCATCGGGGTGACCGCCTTCACGGCATCCCCCATTGCCTCCATCGATTCCATCCGATCCCTGACGATGCCCTTGGCATTGCCGTGCGCAAAGGCTGCGACTGCCGTGCCGGTGATGACGATTGCTGCCAGAATGGGTGTTGTCTTCATCGTATCAATACTCCGTTGATGCT
>NZ_PXNU01000152.1:0-882 GCF_041300735.1 Phaeobacter sp. SYSU ZJ3003
TGGCTCTGTTGCAAAGTTTTCTTGATGAGGTCACTTTCGAGCGTGGTCAGGCAGGAGAGCGGTTGTCATGAACGATTTCAAAGGGCGTCATTTCACGGGTGAGGTCGTGCTTTGGGCGGTGCGATGGTATTGCCGTTATGGGATCAGCTATCGTGACCTTGAAACCATGATGGCGGAGCGGGGTGTTCGGGTTGATCACTCAACGATTTACCGTTGGGTTCAAAAATACGCCCCTGAAATGGAGCGTCTGATGCGTTGGCAGTGGCGGCGGCCGATGTCTGGCAGTTGGCGGGTTGACGAGACTTACATCAAGGTGCGGGGGAAATGGACCTATCTCTATCGGGCCGTCGATAAACTGGGCAATACCATCGACTTTTATCTCTCTTCAACACGCAACGCCAAGGCGGCCAAGCGTTTTCTGAGCAAGGCTCTTCGTGCCTGCAAGGATTGGGAGAAACCGAGTAAAATCAATACCGACAAGGCGGGCTGCTACACCCAAGCAATCCGTGAATTGAAAAAAGAGGGCAAATGCGCCAAGGATTTGGAACATCGCCAAGTCAAGTATCTCAACAACGTCGTTGAGGCCGATCATGGCAAGCTAAAACAGCTGATCAAGCCGGTGCGAGGGTTCAAGACGATGAGGACGGCCTATGCGACAATCAAGGGATTTGAGGTGATGCGCGCCCTGCGAAAAGGCCAGGGGCGGGCTTTCAACCTGACACGCGATCCCATTGGCGAAAAGCGCATGATCGAGCGTGCCTTCGGTGTTGGACCTTGCGTGATGGCAGAGGCTGTCGCAATCATTGAGGAAAGCCTCGCCGCAGCATAACTGCGCCCAAAAGAGGGGCCCACGCGGCCTGAACAAAACTTTGCAACAGAGCC
>NZ_PXNU01000153.1:0-877 GCF_041300735.1 Phaeobacter sp. SYSU ZJ3003
CCTACGGCTCAGGGAAAGCAACGCCACCCTTCAAGCAAAGTTCAACATCAACAGGGACATCCCCCTGAGTGACCAAACGGGCCTGTGTATTTTCGGCCATGCCACGGATTAGGTGATCCAGTTTCGATAGCGCTTCCAACGTATCAACGCCCGCGGCTTCCAGTTTTTTCACCTGACCACGACTGATGTTGGCGACATTGAATAAGCTGTCGTCGGCCTGCCAAACGCCTTCGCAGTGATCGGCCCACCGGCACAGGCCGCAATCGGCACATGGCACAGGGCGTGTCGGCTGCGGATCAGCGACGAAAGCTTCCAGCCGTTCGCGCGCCATCCTTGCATAGGCAGCGTAATCCGCCAGGCGCAGCGTTACGCGGCTGCCGTCGCCCAATTCCACATGGGCGAATTCAGGCGCCACACCTTGAACTTCCGCCAGCAAATCAGAGTACAGGACCAGCTGGAGCACATGTTTGGGGTCAGCCCGACGTTTCAGTTTGGTATCTGCGACTTCATAGCTGAACGACCCAAGCGCCGAGGGTGTCTCGACACGTACCAGGAAGTCGGACCAGCCGCCCCAGTTCCCCGACAGAAACGCGCCCTGGAACACCACATCCGGACCAGCCGCGAGCGCCACGCGTGTGGCTTCGGCGTTTTCGCCAAGCTTGCCGCGCTCGATTTCAATGACGGTGCGCCCGGCCTCCTTCAGGTGGGCGAGATGCGCCACCTCATGGGCATCGCCCTGCTTTTGCAAAAGCGCTGCGTCCTCGGTGTCGTCGCCCGGCTCCGGGCCCGTTCCGCGCATATGTGCCAGATCAAGGGAATGTCCCGATCGATGTTGAAAAGCGTTTCGGGCGACGCTGCGGATTTCATGGTTATGCGG
>NZ_PXNU01000154.1:0-871 GCF_041300735.1 Phaeobacter sp. SYSU ZJ3003
AGACGAGTTGTTGTCAGGTTGGTTATCTCGGCTGGCGGCGGCCAACTACTGCGATGACGCGGAACTGCTGGCTCATATCAAAATCGATACCGCACATGCCACCGCCTTGGACTTCAGCGTCGACACGGCTACGGCGGAGAAGATTGCCAACGCCGCACGAGTCGACCCAGGTGTTGTGCGGTCCTTGACCTTTCCGGCAATGACGCCACGAGAAGCCTCGCTGACGGCTCAGATGCCATTCCAGCATTGCCTGCAATGCTCCAGAGAGGGTCTTTCGCTCAGGCATTGGAGGCGGGCCTGGGCATTTGACTGTCAAGTTTGCGGGACGAGACTTATGCAAACCCTGGAAAAACCCGGTGAGGAACGAATATCCGGGAAACTGATAGACCGAGCGCGCCGCGGGGCAGGGATGCTTGAGTGCGCCGCGCGATCGCGCGGCCG
This sequence comes from Phaeobacter sp. SYSU ZJ3003, assembly GCF_041300735.1. Lineage (NCBI taxonomy): Bacteria > Pseudomonadati > Pseudomonadota > Alphaproteobacteria > Rhodobacterales > Roseobacteraceae > Phaeobacter > Phaeobacter sp. SYSU ZJ3003. Next base: position 442 of record NZ_PXNU01000154.1, read on the forward strand.
CAAGCAACTTCGGCGGGCAATGCGCGCAGTCACCTTTGCCATGTCACTGAAAACCTTCCGCGGGGATCCGTCGTTCGCTGTCCAGAACCCCAGATCGGAAGTTAGGCTATTCTGCCTCGCCGCAATCTCCGCCGCTCGATCTCACCCCTTGGCCAAAGCAGCCATCGTCAGCCACAGCGTCGAAGACTATGCAAGGGTTGCTCTATTGCGCGCCTTCGAGAAGGAGCCACGTCTGCTTGCTGCGGTTGATCGCATCGCGCAAAGGCGCGCGGGAAGCATAGGCCCGATGGCAGCTGCATCTCGCAATTAATGGCAAAAAATGTCGCCAAAAGCGCCGCGTCTCAGATTTAAGGGCAACGCGACACCTGGTTCGGGCGCCCCACCCGCAGACCACGCAGCAGATAGGGGTAGGTCTTGTGTCCCTTCGCTG
>NZ_PXNU01000155.1:0-867 GCF_041300735.1 Phaeobacter sp. SYSU ZJ3003
ACCGCCCCAAACTGCCCTCAAGCGGCAACATCGGCGCAGCCGAAGACGTTGTTCAGACGTTCCACAACCTCATCACCACTAAAACCAGGATCATAATAATTAACTTTGGGATGATAGTTCACGTCGTCAATTGTGGTAACATATTCATCAAACACATTAACAATATTATAAAGCTGGGGCGCGAGATTGGAATTGATTATCTCCAATTTACCATCCGCGTGCACTCGAAATGTATCTCGCGTCGACCCTAAATCAGGGCCGTCATAGTCAATATAATCAGAGTGGGGAAGCATATCCGAGGTCACCCAAAATCGATGGCCCGTCGAAACGCTATAAACTTCAAACAATCGAACACTCTCGCTTGTATTTTCCAGTCTTTCAGGAACTGTTGTGGTCTCCCAGGTTAAAGCATTGCGTGTGAGCGCTAAGAATTCTGCCTCACCGTAATCAACATCAAGGATCGTCAGAGTACCCGATGCTTCAAGCGTCGCAGCTGCATCTTCAGTCACCGAACCCGTTGCATCCCCGCCAATCACCGCAATATCGTTAACACCGGTGATCTTAACCGTCACAACCTGTTCGGTTCCGTCTGCCGTCACCGCAGTGAAGCTGTCGGTCAACTCGTCAGCAGCGCCCAACTCCTGGATCGCCGCTTGCGTATTGTCCGCAGCATAGGTCCAAGCCCCCGCCGTCGACAGCGTGAACGTGCCATAGGTCCCAGCCGCAGAGGCCTGCGCGATAAACACCGCCTCACCGGTGTCCGCGTCAGCCACCGTCAACGTCCCGGAGGTCTCCAGCATCGCTGCAGCATCCTCGGTCACCACCCCGGTCGTTGTCCCGCCAATCACCGCGACATCATTCACACCG
>NZ_PXNU01000156.1:0-849 GCF_041300735.1 Phaeobacter sp. SYSU ZJ3003
TGTGTCGATGACGAAGGCTACATAGACAAAGCCCTGCCATGTTGACACGTAGGTAAAATCACTGACCCAGAGCATGTTCGGCGCAGGCGCCCGGAACTGACGGTTCACCTTATCGCGCGGACAGGGTCCCGACGTGTCTGGAACCGTTGTTTTGACCACCTTGCCGCGCACAGCCCCACGGATGCCGATCTGTTTCATCAGGCGCTCCACAGTGCAGCGCGCCAGTTCGAAGCCCTCACGCTTGAGCTGATGCCACGCCTTGCGGACCCCGTAGACCTGATAGTTTTCATCCCAGACCCTTTTGATCTCTGGTCGCAATTCCGCATCCCGCTGCTGTCGGGCAGATGCCTTGGAAGGATCAGCCCGACATGCGAGGCGGTGGTAAAATGTTGACGGCGCGATCGGCAGAACTCTGCAGATCGACTCGACACCGTAAACAACGCGTTGATCTTCTATGAAGGCGATCATCGCTTCAGTGGGCGGTCGAGTTCCGCCTGCGCAAAATAAGCTGATGCCTTGCGCAGGATCTCGTTCGCCTGGCGCAGCTCGCGAACCTCACGTTCCAGGGCCTTGATCCGGTTCCGTTCCTCAGTAGTCACGCCATCGCGCATGCCGCTGTCTTTCTCAGCCTGCTTGACCCATTCGCGCAGGGTTTGAGGAATACAGCCAATCTTGGGTGCAATGGCCGCAATCGCGCCCGCCTGCGTTTCGTATGAGCCCTGATGCTCGAACACCATTCGGACCGCACGCGCGCGGACCTCAGGCGAGTAGCGATTTGACATCTTGCTTTTCGTCATAACCATCATCCTTACTTAAGTTGATGGTCTCCGACAAACTCGGAGCGATTCA
>NZ_PXNU01000157.1:0-835 GCF_041300735.1 Phaeobacter sp. SYSU ZJ3003
TAGGGTCAGGATTCATAACCAAAAGATGACGAGAGCCGCGAGCGCGATGGCAGAGAGAAACACCTTGGGGCAGCGGTCATAACGGGTCGCGACACGCCTCCAATCCTTAAGCCTACCGAACATGATCTCGATCCGGTTGCGACGCTTGTATCTGCGCTTGTCGTATTTGACCGGCGTCTTGCGTTTCTTCCGGCCTGGGATGCAGGCGCATATCCCCTTGTCCTGTAACGCTTCTCTGAACCAATCAGCATCATAGCCGCGATCCCCGAGCAGCCATTTGACCTTTGGCAGGCCGCGCAGCAGGGCCCTTGCGCCGATGTAATCGCTCACCTGTCCGGCGGTAACGAATAGGTCGATTGGTCGCCCCTTGCTGTCGCAGATGGCGTGCAGCTTGGTGTTCATGCCGCCTTTGGTTCGTCCGATCAGGCGGCCACGCCCCCCTTTTTGGCGGCCATGCTGGTCGCTGTTCGGTGGGCCTTCAGGTATGTCGCGTCGATCATTACGGTCGTCTTCTCACCGTGTTCCGCCGCCAGTCCGGCCATCATCCGGGCGAAGATGCCCTTGTCGCTCCAACGCTTCCAGCGACTGTAGAGCGTTTTATGAGGGCCATATTCTCGCGGCGCATCCCGCCAGCGCAAGCCATTGCGATTGATGAAGATAATCCCACTCAACACCCGTCTGTCATCGACCCTTGGCTTGCCGTGCGACTTCGGGAAGAAAGGCGCAAGTTTGCCCATCTGCTCATCGGTCAGCCAGAAAAGATCACTCATATCACCACTCCTTTTCGGAGCCGTGAATCATGCAGCGAGACCGAAATCAATGCATCCTGACCCTA
>NZ_PXNU01000158.1:0-808 GCF_041300735.1 Phaeobacter sp. SYSU ZJ3003
AACAAAAAAGCCCCCGCATGATTTGCGGGGGCTTTGTGGTGTTCTGCTGTAGGGCCGGTCAGTAACGGTAGTGTTCCGGCTTGAAGGGACCTTCCGGGGTGACGCCGATATAGGCGGCCTGCTCGGGGCTGAGCGTGGTCAGCTTGACGCCGATACGCTCCAGATGCAGGCGGGCGACCTTCTCGTCCAGATGCTTGGGCAGGATGTAGACCTCGTTTTTATACTCCTCACCGCGGGTCCACAGCTCGATCTGCGCCAGAACCTGGTTGGTGAAAGAGGCCGACATCACAAAGGACGGGTGACCGGTGGCATTGCCGAGGTTCAACAGGCGCCCTTCGGACAGAAGGATGATGCGGTTGCCCGAGGGCATCTCGATCATATCCACCTGTTCCTTGATGTTGGTCCACTTGTGGTTCTTGAGGTTCGCCACCTGGATCTCATTGTCGAAGTGGCCGATGTTGCCGACGATGGCCATGTCCTTCATCGCGCGCATATGCTCGATGCGGATCACGTCCTTGTTGCCGGTGGTGGTGATGAAGATATCGGCGCTGGAGACCACGTCTTCCAGCAGCACCACCTCAAAGCCGTCCATCGCCGCCTGCAGAGCGCAGATCGGGTCCGCTTCGGTGACCTTCACGCGGGCACCCGCGCCGCGCAGAGAGGCCGCCGAGCCTTTGCCCACGTCGCCGTAGCCGCAGACCACCGCGACCTTGCCGGCCATCATGGTGTCGGTGGCGCGGCGGATGCCGTCGACCAGGCTTTCCTTGCAGCCGTATTTGTTGTCGAACTTCGACTTGGTGACCGAGTC
>NZ_PXNU01000159.1:0-792 GCF_041300735.1 Phaeobacter sp. SYSU ZJ3003
TTCGACGAGACCGGACTGGCCGAGGATCGCTTTGCCGGTCATCGCCTGATCGTCGCCCATGATCCGCTTCGTGCCGCTGAACAGGGCGATCGGCGTCGCGCCCGCATCGCCGAGCTTGACGCCATGGCCGAAAAGATGGTCGGCAAGCTCGACGCTCAAGATGCCGGAAAGACCGCCAAGGGACGCCGCGCCTCCGACCGCGGGGCCTACAGCCGCTTCACCCGCGCCGTCGCGGAGGCCGAGCTCACGCGCTTTCTCAAGGCCGATCTCAACGCAGACCGCTTCAGCTGGTCGGCCGACGAAGACGCCATTGCCCAGGCCGAACTCTTCGACGGCAAGCTCGCGCTGATCACCAACGCCCCCGATCTGAGCCCTGCCGAGGCTGTCGCCCGATACAAAGGCCTCGCAGACATCGAGCGTGGCTTCCGCGTGCTGAAATCCGACATCGAGATCGCGCCAGTTCACCACCGGCTGCCCGACCGCATCCGCGCCCACGCCATGATCTGCTTCCTGGCTCTCGTCCTCTACCGCGTCATGCGCATGCGTCTGAAGGCGAAAGGCCACAGCGCGAGCCCGCGCACCGCCCTCGATCTTCTGGAACGCATTCAACAGCACGTCGCCCGTATCGGCCCGACTGCCAAGACAACCATCACGCGCCAACAACCGGAACAACTCGACCTCTTCGAAGCCCTGGATCTGAAAACACCCGCCTGAAACGGCCATGTTGTGGCAAAAGCGGGCATCCCGCTCCAACAATATCAGTCGCTTACGCGCTTAGCTGTTGAAGTTGGG
>NZ_PXNU01000016.1:0-45533 GCF_041300735.1 Phaeobacter sp. SYSU ZJ3003
TGCTCATACGTGGGTCTCCTCTGTGAGCAGTTACCACGTCAGCGCACAAAATTCAGGATAGTCCCCTTATGGCGCATTATTTCAACCGCAAAGCGCTGGAATTCGAACCTGATCGCGGCCCGGAACAGGCCCAAACCCTGTCGCCAAGGGAAATTGATGCACTGACCCTGCTGGCAATTGGTTATAGCCGTGCGCAGGTCGCACAAACGCTTTCAATTTCGGAACATACCTTGCGCGTTTACATTGAAAGTGCTCGATTTAAGCTCGGCGCACTGAATACGACTCATGCAATTGCCCGCGCATTAAGCTGCGGCTTTATCGTTGTCTGATCCGGGCGCGAAAATCTGCTCAAATCCAATCTTATGAATTCGTTAATGTCTTTGGCGCATCGCCTTCTGGGCGTAAGCTCCCCCTGCATTTCAAGCAAAAGGGGACGAAAAAATGCTTCGCTATATCTACGGACACGACCTGCATAAACATCCTGAACTGGCCCGCTCCATGTTTCAGGATCGCGCCGACCAATTCCGCACCCGTCTGGGCTGGGAGGTCAGCGTCGATGCCAACGGACAGGAACGCGATCAATACGATGCGCTGGATCCGCTTTATGTGATCTGGGAAATGCCGGATGGCAGCCATGGCGGCTCCATGCGGTTTTTGCCGACCACCGGGCGGGTGATGGTGAACGAGATTTTTGGCCATCTGACTGGCGGCAGCCCGATCACCAGTCCGCTGATCTGGGAATGCACCCGGTTCTGCCTGTCGCGCAATGCGCCGTCCAAGGTGGCAGGTGCGCTGATGTTGGGCGGGGGTGAGATCATGCGCAATTTCGGCATTCGCCATTTCGTCGGTGTCTTTGACCGCCGGATGATCCGCATCTACCGCGCCATCGGCTCCAGCCCCGAGGTTTTGCGCACCGAGGGAGAAGGCCGTGACCAGATCAACGTCGGTCTGTGGGAGTTCACTCCGGACAGTTATGACATGGTGGCCAGCCGCGCGGGCATCGCGCCCGAGCTGTCGCGGCTGTGGTTCGACCGCTCCTTTGGCGGTGCCGACCCGATGAAGCAGATGGCGCTGACTGGCTAGGACCCGGGTCTGTCTTGCGACCCCACATGCCACGGGGCCGGTTGCATCTGGTGCAGCCGACCCCGCAGCTGTAGGGTCGCGCCATGACAAAGCCGCTTATTCAATTCTCCGACGATCAGGCCGCCGCTTTTGACAGCGTGACCGCGCTTTTGCACCAGGCCGGGGTGGATCTGGACGATGGTCTGCTGCATCCGCCGCGCGGCGATGCCGGGGTGATGGCGGTGATCGGCAAGGCGGGATCGGGCAAGACCCTGCTGCTGGCCGAGCTTTACAAGGCGCTGGAAGATGCCGGCGTCGAAGTGGTGTCGGGCGATTACGAAAGCCGCAAGAAAAGCGGCAAGCGCACCCTTGCGATTCTGGCCCCCACCAACAAGGCAGCCAGCGTGCTGCGGCTGCGCGGGGTGCCCGCGACCACCATTCACCGGATTCTCTACACGCCGGTCTACGATCCCGAATACGAACGCATCGCCGAATGGTTGGCCGGAAACGGCGAAGAGCCTGATATCGAAGGTCTTACCGAAGAGGCGCTGGCCCGCGCGGCGGCCTTTTACGAGCGCAACAAATCGATCCCCGGGGCGCTGGCGGCGGCAGGGCTGCGCGGCTCCGATTTTATCACCGGCTGGAAACGGCGCGAGGATCCGCTGGACATCGGCTTTGTCGATGAAGCCTCGATGCTGGATGACCGCCAGTTCAGCGATCTCAAAGAGATTTTCCCGACCCTGCTGCTGTTTGGCGACCCGGCGCAGCTGGCACCGGTGAACCAATCCGGCGCCATGGTCTTTGACGGGCTGCCAGAGACGCGCAAACTGGTGCTGAGCCGCATTCACCGACAAGAGGCCGATAACCCTATTCTGGACCTCGCCCATGCGCTGGCGGATCCGCAGCTCGGGTTCGAAGATTTCGAACGTATGGTCGAAGACACCGCCCGCCGCGACGAGCGCGTGGTCTGGGGGCAGCGGGTCGAGGTCGACCTGATGGCGCGCTCTCCGGTGCTGGTCTGGCGAAACAACACCCGCATCCGGCTGATCAACGCCTTCCGCAGCGTCCATGGCGCCCCCGAGGATGCGCTGATCGAAGGGGAACCGCTGATCTGCGACGGTATCGAACTGCCGCTGAAACACCGCAAGAAACGTCTTGATCTTGAGGCGCGCGGACTGATCAAGGGCGCGCAGGTGATCTACCTCGGCCCCGGCCGCAAACCCGGATTTTCCCGCCTGCACGTGATGGGCGCCGAGGATCCGCAGGTCTCGGCTGCCTCCATCGTGAAGATCGAAAAACCGGATGAGGAAGAGCCCTTCATCCCCTTTGCCGCGCGCATGGGGGCGACCTTTCTGCATGGGGCGGCGGTGACCATTCACAAGGCGCAGGGTTCGCAATGGGAGACCGCGCAGGTCTTTGCCCCCGATATCTACGCTGCTGCGCGCATGGGCCGGGTCGAGGCCGGCCAGCCGCTGTGGAAGCGGCTCGCCTATGTGGCGATTACCCGGGCGCAGGAGCGGCTGATCTGGGTGGTGCGCAACCGGCTGGCCAAGCCCACCGGGCCGCTCAGGGTGGATGATCTGCGCGCCGCACCGGTGGCGGCGCTGACACTCGAGGCAGAGGAGGAAACCGCGTTATGAGCAACAAGACAATCCTGATCACCGGCGCCAGCTCTGGCATTGGTCGGGCAGTGGCCGAACAGTTCCTGACCCAAGGCTGGACCGTGGGCCTGCTGGCCCGGCGCGCGGACAAGCTGGCGGAGGTGGCGCTGGGGCACGACCGGGCCTATGTGCTGCCTGCCGATGTCACCGATGCCACCGCCGTGGATCATGCGGTCAACAGCTTTGCCATGCAGGCCGGGCGGCTGGATGTGCTGTTCAACAACGCAGGTATCTTCACGCCGCCCGGCACCATCGATGAGATCGCGCTGGAGGACTGGCATGCCTCGGTCAATGTGAACCTCACGGGCATGTTCCTGGCGGCGCGGGCGGCCTTTCGGCAGATGCGCCATCAGGCACCGCAGGGCGGACGGATCATCAACAACGGCTCCATCGCTGCCCATGTGCCGCGTCCCGGCTCGGCGCCTTATGCGGCCACCAAATCGGCGATCACCGGGCTGACGCGCAGCATCTCGCTGGACGGTCGGCCCTTTGACATCGCCTGCGGGCAGATCGATATCGGCAATGCCCGTACCCCGATGGTGGAGGATCTGGCCCATCGCCATACCGAGGCCAATCCCGAGGCCGCGCCGATGGACACCTTTGATGTGGCGGATGCGGCGCGGTCGGTGCTGCATATGGCTGAATTGCCGCTGGAGGCCAATGTGCAGTTCATGACGGTGATGGCCACCAAGATGCCCTATATCGGCCGCGGCTGATCAAGGCAGGGCAGGGGACATGGCGGGGGAGCGCTCCCGCCCGTCTTCGGTCTGCGGACGCAGCTCTCATCCCGTTGGGCCGGGCACCGCGCGTGGCGCGGTGCCTGTTGCGAGAGCTCCGTGAAATGGTTGCTTTTTATGCGGTCCGCCGACCCAGCCCGGTCAGGCAAGGCCGTTCTTTACCAGCTCGGCCTTCATCCAGTGGATGTCGCTTTGCACATGGTCTGCACGCACGTATTTTCCCAGATGGGTAGCCATCTCGGCTTCGGTAAATGACCCTGTTGTGCGAATGACAAAACCTTCTTGCCGGTCAAAGTCCATTTGTGCGACCAGTTGGTCCACCAGAGTGGTCGAAAACGGGCCGCGAAACAGCTCTGGTACGCTGGAAATGCCGAGCTCAGAAAGTCGTGCTTGGGTATCCTCCCAGCTCTGTATTGTGTCTCCCAGAATCCATGCAAAGCCCATAAAGTATGTGGGTAGCGCCTCATAGGCGATGGAATGGCGTGCGTAGACGTACTCTCCGACAACCCGTTCATCCGGCGCAAGTTGCGGGGACACGCCTGCAGCAAAGGCCTTCATCCAATCGCGGGAGGGATGGTATCTGGCATCTGGGCTGCGCGGGTGGCAGCCGTCGGAGAAGATCGTGGTGTTCTCACCATCCATCTTCTCTGTTGCGATTACCTCTGACGAGGCCAGAAGTTGCGACAGATCGCTCATGATCTTGTCGTCCTTAGTGGCGCCGGGAGAGCTGGGTAGGTGAAAGGTGCGACCGTATTTCGTAGACATGAATAGAGCACCTTTGCAGAATAACTGAATGAAAATGGGGGGAGCGTTGGCTACCTTCACTGCAATGTAAAGATCATTGGCAAAGGGATGAAGGGGGCGTTTCAGTCCCGGTGAAAAGGATCAGTCATCCCGTCCCGTCTCGTTCGGGTTGCTAGAAAACAATGCGATCTTGTTGCCTTGTGGATCGCGCAAGTAGCCGACAAAGAACCGGGGGCCATAGGTGTCACGAAAACCCGGTTGTCCCTCATCAGTGCCACCTGCGGCCAGCGCGGCGGCGTGGAGGGCGCGCACCTGATCCTGGCTGCGCGCCTCAAAGGCCACCATGGCGCCATTGCCAGCCGAGGCCGCCTCTCCATCGAAGGGCGGTTTGACGTAGAAATCAGGCAGAGCAGGAGACTGGCCCGGCTCCACTGGCAGGGCATAGCTTAGACCTTCAGGTCCCTCCGATAGCCCATAACCAAGGGCCGGTAGGAAGGCAGAATAGAACTGTTTGGCACGCGTGATATCGTCAGCTCCGACGGTGACATAGGCGATCATGCTTGCTGTCCCGTTGCGCGATACATCTGATTGCTAAGGTGGCAATCCAACCGGCTGTTAAGACAGCGAAACGGCATGAATTGACGCTCCTACCGGTCGCGCAGCAGCTGGAAGGCTGCCGAGGCGCCCCAGCCGGCGAGGACGGCGATGACCAGTGACATGATCCCATAGATAAAGGGCCGTTCGCGCGAGAGGGCGTAAAGGAACCGCTCCAGCCCGACCTTGCGCACGTCGATTGCGGTTTCATAGCTGGAGACCACCTCGCCGCCGCGGGTCAGCAGGACGCGGGTGGTATAGGCGCCCTCGGTCAGGTTCGCGGGCATGTCGATCGCGGTGCGGAACAGGGTTTGCTGGTCCACGGTGACGGTGCTGGGCCGCAGGGAGTAAAGCCCTTCCTCGCGGCGGATGCGCACCACGGCCTCGGCAAAATCCTGGGCGCCGCGGATGTTCATCGCGGCCCCGACCGAGCGGATGGCGCGTTCGACCGATACCTTGTGGCGCAGGTCCTCGATATCCGTCAGAACCGCGCCGAAGGGGGCGCTGGTGGCTACGGCGTAAAAGCTGGGCGCGGAGTCGACCAGCACGCTGTCGACATTGACCCAGATGCCAAGCTTCTTTTCCTTGCGACGCACGGTGACCGGGGCGGAGGGGCCGGACACGGTGACGATCACTTCGAGCGGCGGCGCATCTGCGGGGATCGGAGTGTCGCGTTTCACCGCGCCGAAAACCAGGATTTCAGAGCCGTCAAAATCGGCGGTAATGGCGACACGGTTCTGGCTGAGGCCAAGCACAACCGCTTCGCGCTCGTTAGCGCGACCCGGGGAAGCGAGAACCGCAGGAAGGCTGAGCAGGGCAATTAGCAACAGGCGGAAGAGCGGCGTCATCAGTGACCTCCTGCCACGCCGAGCGAGAACAGCTCGTCCGGCTGAATAAGAAGCTCAAGCCCCAGTTTGCCGCAGACCAGCAGCACCATCAGTGCCAGCAGGATCCGCAGCTGTTCGGCCTTGAGATAGGTGCCGATGCGGGTGCCGATCTGCGCCCCGACGACGCCGCCAACCAATAGGAGCACGGCCAGCACGATGTCCACGGTAAAGTTGGTCGTGGCGTGCAGCATGGTGGTAAAGGCGGTGACGAGGATGATCTGGAACAGCGAGGTTCCGACCACCACCTTGGTCGGCATGCCGAGGATATAGATCATCGCGGGCACCATGATGAAACCGCCGCCCACGCCCATGATCGCGGCCAGAATGCCGACCGCGACGCCGACCAGAACCGGCGGGATCACCGAGATATAAAGACCGGAGGTGCGGAAGCGCATCTTGAAGGGCAGGGCATGCACCCAGCTGCGCTGGCGCCGCGCTGCGGGCGCGCCGCCCGATTTGCGGGATTTGCGTAGGGCGCTGAGGCTTTCGATGAACATCAGCCCGCCAACGACACCAAGGAAGACGACGTAGCAGAGCTTTACCAGAAGATCGACCTGACCCATCTGTTTCAGATGATTGAAGACCACCACGCCGAGCGCGGCGCCAAGCAGACCACCGGCCTGCAGCACAAGCCCCATCTTGATATCGACGGTGCGCCTTCGAAAATGGGCAAGGACGCCGGAAAAAGAGGAAGCGACGATCTGGTTGGCCTCGGTCGCCACCGCCACGGCAGGCGGAATGCCGATGAAGAACAGCAGTGGCGTCATCAGAAAACCACCGCCGACGCCGAACATCCCCGAAAGGATACCCACTAGCCCACCCAGCCCCAGAAGAAGGAAGGCATTGACCGAAACCTCGGCGATGGGAAGGTAGATCTGCATACTCAATTTAGACCCCTTTGCCGGTTTAAAATCAACTGGCGATGCCGCCCCGCAGCATTCAGGACCGATAATCGGGATCAATCTGGACTTATCACCTCGGCTGAGGGGGAAGGGCACGTGCAAAACGCAAAACCGCCCGGCGTGGGGCCGGGCGGTTTGACTGGGTCATGCGGCTGTGTGAGCGGTGCGCTCTTAGCGCTCCTTCACGTAAGGCTCGCCGCCGGCGCGGGGCGGAATGGCCTTGCCGACGAAACCGGCCAGGATCACCACGGTCAGGATATAGGGCAGGGCATCCATCACCTGCACCGGGATGGTGACGCTGCCCAGTTCGATGTTCTGAAACCGTAGCGCGACCGCCTGCAACAGGCCGAACAGCAGGCAGGCGCCCATCGCGTGCCAGGGCCGCCATTTCGCAAAGATCAGCGCCGCCAGCGCGATGAAGCCACGACCGGCGGTCATGTCTTTCACGAAACCGGCCTGCAGGGCCGTCGCCAGATAGGCGCCCGCGATGCCACACAGAAGGCCGCAGATCGCAACGGCGGCAAACCGCAGCCCCACCACCGAAACACCGGCCGTGTCCACCGCTGCCGGGTTTTCCCCGACCGCGCGCAGACGTAGGCCGAAACGGGTGCGGAACAGAACCCACCAGGTGAGCGGCACCGCGAGGAAGGCGGCATAGACGAGGATGGAATGCCCCGACAGCAGCTCGGAATAGACCTGCTGGAACATGCCCGCTTCTGCGATCAGTTCGGACAGGGGGCGGCCCGCTGCCTCGGCGTCGCTGGGGCCGATGGCAAAGGGCAGTTCAAGACCGCCAAAGCGTCCTTCGCGCAGCAGGGAGGGGGTGCGCCCGCCTTGCTGGAACCAATCCTGTGCGATCAGCACGGTCATGCCTGCGGCCAGAAAGTTGATGGCAACCCCGGAAATCAACTGGTTGCCCCGGAAGGTGATCGAAGCGACCCCGTGCAGCCCGGCCAGCACCAGCGAGGAGGCGATGCCCGCGAGCAGCCCCAGCCAGACATTGCCGGTGATTGCGGCCACCGCAGCGGACAGAAAGGCGGCCATCAGCATCTTGCCTTCAAGGCCGATGTCAAAGATGCCCGCGCGCTCTGAGAACAGGCCGGCCAGACAGGCCAGAAGCAGCGGCGTCGCCAGACGGACGGTGCTGTCCAGCACCTGAATTATGGTCAGGAATTCCATCAGGCTTTCTCCTTCCGCAATGCAAGGAAGATCTTTTCAAGCGGTATCCGCACCATATTGTCCAGCGCGCCGGTAAAGAGGATGACCAGCGCCTGAATGACGACGATCAATTCGCGCGGGATCGAGGTCCAGAGCGCCAGTTCCGCGCCGCCCTGATAGAGGAAGCCAAAAAGGATGGCGGCCAGGAAAACGCCAAAGGGATGGTTGCGCCCCATCAGCGCCACGGCGATGCCGATGAAACCGGCGCCCTCGGTAGAGTTCAGAACCAGACGCTCGGCCTCGCCCATGACGTTGTTGATCGCCATCATGCCCGCAAGCCCACCCGAGATCAGCATCGAGATCATGATGATCTTCACCGGAGAGATCCCGGCATAAAGAGCGCCGGGTTCGGAATGGCCATAGGCGCGGATTTCATACCCCAGCCGCGTACGCCAGATCAGCAGCCAGACCACCACGCAGGCGGCAACGGCCACCAGAAGGCTCACGTTGGCCGGTGCCGATTTGGAAAAGGCGATACCGAATGGGGCCAGCAGCTCGTGCAGGCTTGGCAGGTGAACAGCTTCGGCAAAGCGGGCTGTGGCTGGATCCATGGCCCCTGCGGGCTTCAGCACATTGACCAGCATATAGTTCAGAACCGCGGCTGCGATGAAGTTGAACATGATGGTTGTGATGACGATATGGCTGCCGCGCTTGGCCTGAAGATAGGCCGGTATGGCAGCCCAGGCGGCCCCAAAGAGGGCGGCGCCAAGGGAGGCAAAGATCAGCGCCAGAGACCAGTGAGGCCAGGGGATGTAAAGGCAGACAAGCGCAACGCCAAGCCCCCCCAGCATCGCCTGCCCTTCGCCGCCAATGTTGAACATCCGGGCGTGGAAGGCGACAGCGACCGCAAGGCCGGTGAACAGGAAATTGGTTGCATAGTACAGCGTGTAGCCCCAGCCATAGGTGGAGCCGAGCGCGCCTGTCACCATCATCTTGACCGCGGCGAGTGGGTCCTCGCCGATGGCCAGAATGACCAGAGCCGACAGGAAGGCAGCCAGTATCAGGCTGATCAGCGGAATCAGGACCACATCGGCCCATTTCGGCATTTTTTCCATTTACGCGGCCTCCCCCGCGACACCGGCCATCAGAAGGCCCAGTTCCTTTTCATCGGTCTGATCGGCGGCGCGTTCGCCCATGATCATACCGTCAAACATCACCGCCACCCTATCAGACAGGGACAGGATCTCTTCCAACTCGACCGAGACCAGAAGGATCGCCTTGCCCTCATCGCGCAGGGCGACGATCTGCTTGTGAATGAATTCGATGGCGCCGATGTCGACGCCGCGGGTGGGCTGGCCGATCAGCAAGAGGTCGGGATTGCGCTCGATTTCACGGGCGACGACGATCTTCTGCTGGTTGCCGCCGGAAAAACTTTTGGCGGCCAGCCAGGGATCCGGCGGGCGCACGTCGAATTTCTCCATCTTCGCAGCGGTGTCGGCGCGCAGGGCGGCGTTGTCCATCAGAAGGCCCCGCTGGTATTCCGGCGCGTGGTGATAGCCAAAGGCGACGTTTTCCCAGGCGTGGAAATCCATGATCAGCCCTTCGCGCTGTCGGTCTTCGGGGACGTGGGCCACATGGGCGGCGCGGCGTGCCCGCCCGTCCGATCCGGCGCCAGACAGCGGCAGCGGCGTGCCATTGAGGCGGATCGTACCGGTGCCGGGGCGCATGCCGCCCAGAACTTCCAGCAGCTCTGACTGGCCATTGCCCGCCACACCGGCGATGCCGAGGATCTCTCCGGCGCGCACATTGAGGTCGATGCCCTTGACGCGCTCGACGCCTGCCTCGTCCACGACGCGCAGGTTCTCGACTTCCAGGATCGGCTTGCCGGGCTTGGCGGGGACCTTGTCCACGCGCAGCAGCACCTTGCGGCCCACCATCAGTTCGGCCAGATGTTCGGGGCTGGTCTCGGCGGTTTTTACCGTTGCGGTCATCTCGCCGCGGCGCATGACGCTGACCGTGTCGGTCGCCTCCATGATCTCGCGCAGCTTGTGGGTGATCAGGATGATCGTCTTGCCCTCGGCGCGCAGCCGGTCGAGGATGCGGAACAGCTGGTCGGCCTCTGCCGGGGTCAGAACGCCGGTGGGTTCGTCAAGGATCAGGATCTCGGCCTTGCGGTAAAGCGCCTTCAGGATCTCCACCCGCTGCTGCATGCCGACGCCAATCTCGTCGATGCGCTTGTCCGGGTCCACGAAGAGTTCGTATTCCTCTTCCAGCGCCTTCAGCTCCTTGCGGGCGCGGGTCAGCGAGGGCATCAACAGCCCGCTGTCCTCGGCGCCCAGAACGATGTTTTCCAGCACCGTGAAATTCTCGACCAGCTTGAAATGCTGGAACACCATGCCGATCCCGGCGGAAATGGCGGCCTGGCTGTCTGGGATCTCGGTCTTCTTGCCGTTGATCCAGACCTCGCCGCTATCGGCCTTGTAAAAGCCGTAAAGGATGCTCATCAGGGTGGATTTGCCGGCGCCGTTTTCGCCGATGATCCCGTGGATCGTGCCGGGGGCGACGCTGATGGAGATGTCCTTGTTGGCCTGGACGGGGCCAAAGGCCTTGGAGATGCCTTTCAGTTCAATCGCTGGTGCCGTCATTCTGGCTCCTCAACATGCGGGGGCGCGGACCGGGGGGGGCGGTGTGATGCGCAGGGGGCGGATACCGGTGCGGCGGTGCGTCCCTCGGATGGGATGGAAAAACCAAACCCGGAGGCGGCGTTGCGGCAGCCTCCGGGCAAAGTGGGCTCTGGCTATGCCTGTTCAGGCCGGGCCAGAGCGGTTGCCGATCAGAACGACAGCGCCGGGCAGCTGTCGTCAGACATGTAGTCATGCACCTTCAGTTCGCCCGAGGCGATTTTTTCGGCTGCGGCGTCCACCATGGCTTTCATCTCGTCCGAAACCAGCGGCGCGTTGTTGTCGTCGAGCGCGTAGCCGACGCCGCCATTGGCCAGCCCCATGACCGAGAAACCGGTTTCCATGTCAGCGCCATCGCTGAAGGCCTCGTAAACCGCGTTGTCCACGCGTTTCATCATCGAGGTCAGTACCTTACCCGGGTGCAGGTGGTTCTGGTTGCTGTCCACGCCGATGGACAGGATGTCCTCATCCGCAGCGGTCTGCAGAACGCCCACGCCGGTGCCGCCTGCCGCAGCATAGACCACGTCAGCGCCCTGGCTGATCTGCGCCTTGGTCAGCTCGGATCCTTTTACCGGGTCATTCCAGGCGGCCGGGGTGGTGCCGGTCATGTTGGCGATCACCTTGGCGTCGGGGTTGGCGGCCATCACGCCCTGGGCATAGCCACAGGCGAATTTGCGGATCAGCGGGATGTCCATGCCCCCGATGAAGCCGACGGTGCCGGATTTGGAGGCCTCAGCCGCCATCATGCCGACGAGGTAGGAGCCCTCGTGCTCGTTGAAGACAACCGAGCGCACGTTGGGTGCGTCCACGACCATGTCGATGATGGTGAATTTGGTGTCCGGGTAATCGGCAGCCACCTGGCCCAGAGCGTCAGCAAAGGCAAAGCCTGCCATCACGATCGGGTTGGAGCCGGCTTCGGCAAAACGGCGCAGGGCCTGCTCGCGCTGGGCTTCGGACTGCAGTTCGATCTCGCGGAAACTGCCGCCGGTCTCGTCTGCCCAGCGTTTTGCGCCCATGAACGCCGCTTCGTTGAAGGATTTGTCGAATTTGCCGCCAAGGTCAAAGATCAGCGCCGGATCCGCCAGGGCCGCGCCCGCAGTGACGGCCAGTGCGGCCGAGCCGCCCATCAGGGTTTTCATCAGGCTCATTAGAATACTCCCAGTTGTGTTTTATGATTGTCACAGCCGCCGTTGGGCTGCCCGGTGCGTTATGTGACCGGGACGAATAGAGGTGCGGCAATTTAGCCCGCAGCATCGCGGCAGGGTCAACCGCTTTTTGACCAAACGGTGGAATTCCATACGGGTGGCCTAACGTAAGCTGCACCGCATAAGCACCGCGTCCACAGGGGCGGCGCCTTTGCGGGCATAATAACCGGGCCGGGTGCCGCAAGTGGCGAATCCGCATGCCTGGTAGAGCGCCTGCGCCGGGGTATTGTCGGCGGCCACCTCCAGAAAGGCTTCGGTGGCGCCGCGTGTGCGGGCGAGATCCTGCCAGTCCTGCATCACCTGCCGGGCCAGACCCTGGCGCTGGTGCGCGGGCTGGGTGGCGATGGTCAACAGCTCGGCTTCATCCGCGATGACGCGGACAAGGGCGAAACAGCGGGCATCACCGATTGCGAAAGTCAGGGGGCTGTCCAGAAGGTCGGCGAATTCCGCAGCGCTCCATGGGCGCGACTGGGTAAAGGCCGCCGCGTGTGTCCTAGCCATGTCGTCTGTGGCTGGGGCAGGGGCCACGGCGTCAGCCATCGATCAGCGCAGGCGGGGTATCGCGCGCGGGGGCGGCATCAGCAGCGCGCAGATAGAGGGGCGCGGGGGCGGCTGTGTCCTGATCCATCCGGGCGGCTGCCAGACGCGCGATCGCCTCGGCCAGCCCTGCGGGAGAGGCCTCGGGCGCAAAGGTCAGCCCGGCGCCGCGCGCGGCTTCTTCGGCTTCCTCGCGGGGCATCAGACGCGGTGCCTGATCCGGCAGGGCGGCATAGACCTGATCACGCGGGGCGGGAATGCCGGGCAGGGTTCCTGTGGCGGCGCGGGCGTCAAAACCGTCGATGCCCACGGCCGGAACGCCAAGACCCAGCGCCAGACCTCGGGCGGCGGAAACTGCGATGCGGATACCGGTGAAATTGCCGGGGCCGACGCCGACACCGATGGCATCCAGATCCGCCCATGTGGCGCCGCCTGTCGCCAGCACCTCTTCCAGCAGCGGCATCAACCGTTCGGCCTGCCCGCGTGTCATCGGCTCCAGCGCCTCGGCAACAAGGGTGTCACCGCGCAGCAAAGCGGCCGCGCAATGCGCGGCCGATGTGTCAAAGCCCAGAACCAGTGGTTCGGTTTTCATCCTCTGTCCTTTCAGGTCGCCAGCATGGCGACGGGTCTGTCCTGCCGCTCAGACGGCGACCGGGCGGACCTCGGTGACTTCGGGGATGTAGTGGCGCAGCAGGTTCTCGATGCCCATTTTCAAGGTCAGCGTCGAGGAAGGGCAGCCCGCGCAGGCGCCTTGCATGTGCAGGTAGACAACACCGCGTTCAAAGCCGTGGAAAGTGATGTCACCGCCATCCTGGGCCACGGCCGGGCGCACGCGGCTGTCCAGGAGGTCTTTGATCTGGTTCACGACTTCGCCGTCTTCGCCGCTGTGTTCGGCATGGCCCGAGGCCTGCTCACCACCTGCGCTGATCACCGGCTGACCGGATTGGTAATGCTCCATCACCGCGCCAAGGATGGCAGGTTTGATGTGATCCCATTCGACGTCGTCGGCCTTGGTGACGGTGACGAAATCATTGCCGAAGAACACGCCGGTGACGCCGCTGACGGCGAAGATGCGGCTGGCCAGAGGAGAGCTCTCTGCCGCTTCGGGGCTGGCGAAATCGGCGGTGCCTGCCTCCAGAACGGTCTGTCCCGGAAGGAATTTCAGCGTCGCCGGGTTGGGCGTGGATTCGGTCTGAATGAACATTTCGGGTCTCCGTTGGTCTGCAGGAGATATGCGCGCCGTGGCCGCACAAGTCAAGGTTTGGAACGGTTCTAAATTGCCAAAGCCACCTGTGCATCAGGGAACAGCGGCAGCAATTGAGGGCTCAGGTGATCGCTTCCAGCCGGTCCTTGGACAGATCGCCCGGCACGATGGTGATCGGCACCGGCAGGCTACCCGAGGTCTTGCTCAGCTGGTTTACCAGCGGTCCCGGCCCCTTACGGTCGGTGCCCGCGCCCAGCACCAGAACGCCGATGTCGGGATCGGCTTCGATCTGGGCCAGGATCTCGGGCACGGCCTCGCCTTCGCGGATGATCAGCTCCGGATCCACCCCCTGACGGTCGCGCATCCATTTGGCGAAAACCTCGAAATGGGCATGGATGCGTTCGCGGGCCTCTTCGCGCATGACTTCGCCCACGCCGATCCAGTGGTTGAATTCATCGGGCGGGATCACCGACAGGATCGCCACCCCGCCACCGGTGCGGGCCGCCCGCATCGCGGCGAACCGCATGGCGTTCAGACATTCGCGGCTGTCATCCAGCACAACCAGAAATTTGCGCATCTGTAGCCTCCACAATCCTGATCAATCTGCCCGAGGGGCCGCGTCCTGTCCATTGCTTTTCAGTGCGGCGCTGTTTGCCACCCGGGTCGCATAGAGCATCAGCACCACCGCCAGCACCATCAGGCGGAACAGATGCGCTGCCGCGACAAAGGTCGGATCGGCGCCAAGCGCGGCGCCGAGGATGATCATGGTTTCCAGCCCGCCGGGGGAAAATCCCAGCAGCACATCCAACAGCGGCAGGCCCGACAGATAGGCCGCCGGAAGGGCTGCAGCCACAGCCAGCCCGCAGGTCAGAAGGACGATCACGCCGCCTGCCAGCAGGCTGCCCTGCAATTCGCGCCAGCTCATGCCGGTAAAGCGTCCCCCGATAAGGCTGCCCATCAGGATCAGCGCGCCCTGCGCCCCCCAGCCGGGCAACCCGCCCGCAGTCCAGCCGCCAAGATGGGTCGTCGCAGCGACCGTTATCCCGGCTATCAGCGTCGGGGCGGGCAGTTTGATCCGGCGCAGCAGCGGCGCGATGGCAAGGGCGATGGCGATCTGGATCGCGATCCAGCCCAGTGGTGTCACCGCAGCGCTGCCCGGCAGGCCAAAGCCGATCTCCATCCCCGCAAGGGTTGCCCCCAGCGGCACCAGCAGGGTCAGCGACATCAGCCGGATTGAGGCCAGTACCATCGGCCGCGTCAGGGACAGAGACAGGCTGTCCGCCAGCGCGATCACCAGCCCCAGATGCCCGGGCGCGGCGGCGAGAAAGGATTCGTGTCGCTCAAACGGCAGGATGCGGGGCACAAGGCTACGCCCGGCGAAGGGCGTGACAATGGTCAGGGCCGCCAGCAGGCCAAAGGCCACTGGCCAGCGCATCATGGCGGCAAAACTTTCGGGGCTGACCATCGAACCGATGCTGAGCCCCATCACCAGAAACGCCGCATCCCGCAGCCGGGGCGCGATATCCATCGGTGCGCCCCAGAGCCCGGCAAGGCTGACGGCGATGGCAGGCCCGGCCAGCAGGGCCATCGGCATATGGATCAGGGAGGCGATCAAAGCTCCGACCCCGCCGACGGCGATGGTCAGAAAGCTTTGCCGCCACTCACCCATGCGTGGCAGCCCAGTCCCAATACATCTCGCGCACGCGGCGGGCCATGGGGCCGATCTGATACTGACGGTCGTCGAAAGCGGTGACCGGGGTGACCTTGCTCATGTTGCCGGACATGAAGACTTCGTCGGCCTCCTCAAAGTCCTTAAAGCTCAGCACGGTCTCATGCACGGTGACGCCGTCGGCCTTCAGGTTCTTGATGTGACGGGCGCGGGTGATGCCGGCCAGGAAGGTGCCGTTGGCGATGGGGGTAAAGACCTCGCCATCGCGCACCATAAAGATATTGGCCGTGGCGGTTTCGGCCACGTTGCCCATGGCATCCTGCACCAGCGCGTTGGCAAAGCCCTTGGCGCGGGCTTCGCGCAGCATGCGGGCGTTGTTGGGGTAAAGGCAGCCGGCCTTGGCGTTGACTACGGCGTTTTCCAGCACCGGACGGCGGTACTGGGTGCGGGTCAGCGTGGCGCTGGCATCCGCCGGGGCCATCGGGATCTCTTCCAGGCAGAGCGCGAACTTGGTGGTCTCCGGCTCGGGCGCAATCATCGTCGCATCGCCATCGGTGGCCCAGTACATCGGGCGGATATAGACCGCAGCGCCGGGGGCAAAGCGTTTCAGTCCCTCGCGGGTGATCTCCACCATATCCTCGACCGAGACGGTAGGTTTCATCATCAGCGCCGAGGCCGAGGCATTGGCGCGGGCGCAGTGTAGATCCAGATCCGGCGTCACCCCGTCAAACAGCCGCGCCCCGTCAAAGATCGAAGAGCCAAGCCAGGCCGCGTGGTCGGCGGCGGACATGATCGGCACGTCCCCGTCGTGCCACTGACCGTTGAAGTAGGTGTGGATGGTGCTGCCAGCTGCCATGATCGGGGCCTTTCAAAATGTCTTGCGTCCCCGGGACACTAGGAGGCTCTTCCGGCAAGGTCCAGTGCCCGGTCGGCGCTTCTTTGCACATGGGTGTGTGGGGGCTGTGGAGGTGTTGCGTTGCCACTGCGCGCCGGGACAAGGATCTGGCAAGCTGTTTCGCACGCGAAACAAATGGGAAAACACCGAGGATCGGGCGCTTTGCGCGCGCCGCCCGGCACGCGCCCGGCCCAAGGGGACAAGGCGCATCTGCGATGCACCGCGTCCGGGCGGGAGCGCCCCGCCTGCCTGCCCGCCTGACTATATGGGCGCTTTTTGGGGAGACCGCGCAGGACCCTGTGTCGGGACCTGCGCCGGATTGGGGGACCGGAGCGGCTCAGTTGCCCGGTGTCAGGCCCAGCTTCGCAAGGATCGCACCCGCGTCTGCGGCCCAGCGGTCGTGCAGCTCGGCATTGGTGCCATGGCGCAGGCCCATCGCGCGCAGCCCGTCGAATTTCTCCGAGGTTTGCGAGCCGAAAGAGGCGGCAACGCGGGGCCACCAGTAGTCCACCGCTTCCTGCGCCTGCGCTGTCTCGCCGTTCTCTACCAGCTGGGTCAGCCCCTCTTCGGCCAGCTCCGCATGGCGCTGCTCGATCGGGGCGATGCTGCGGAAAGCCTCGGCCAGCGGCTGGTAGGACACCTGCGACAACTCCCCAAGCTGCACCGTGACAGCGCGGCCCATCAGAAGGTTCATCACCACGGCGTCAAGCCAGCCTTCCAGCGGGTAGTTGAACACCGCAAGGCGCATGTCGTGCTTGCTGCGGCTCTGGCCGATGTCGGCATCGCGGGTCAGCCGCGCGGTCCAGGGGTGGTGATCGGCGTAGGCCTCGGTATCGGCGCCGAATTCCCCCATGATCCGCAGCACCTTGTCGGCATTGTCGGATTTCTCCAGCACGATCTTGGCGGCGGCGATGCGGGCCTTGATGCCGGGACCTTCGTTGATGATATCGGCAAAGCCCGCCGCCCCGGCGAGCTCGCTGTCGACAAAGGTCGCCATCAGTTTCAAGAGTTCCGCACGATAGCGCGGCGGCACGTTGGATGGATTGGTGAGCTTGCCGCCCTGCGCAAGATAGCTGCTGAGGCTCATGTCCTCGGCCATATCTGATCCTCCCTGAATTCGGCCCTGTGAAACGGGCCCTTAAACACAGACGCGCCCGGAAGGGCGCGCCATGAAATGCATTACTGATCGTAATCCACGACCACCCTATCGGTGACAGGATAGGCCTGGCAGGACAAGACGTAGCCCTTTTCGACCTCGTAATCTTCGAGCGCGTGATTGGTGACCATTTCCACCTCGCCCTCCAGCACCTTGCAGCGGCAGGTGGAGCAGACCCCGGCCTTGCAGGCGTAGGGCGCGTCCATGGCGTTCTCCAGTGCCGCATCCAGGATGGTGGTGTCCTTGCCCATCTCGATGGTCTGGGTGGCGCCATCCAGGGTGATCGCGGCAGAGGTCTGGTTCGCGTTGCTGGCCGCATCGGCGGCGCTCGCCTTGCGCTTGGCCCGGCCGGGCTGGGCGCTGGCGAAGAGCTCGAACTTGATCTGATCGTCCTTCAGGCCTGCCGTGCGCAGCGCTGCGGCGATGCCCAGCATCATCGGTTCCGGCCCGCAGATAAAGGCGGTGTCGACGTTGTCGATATCAATCCAGTGCTCGAACAGCTGGGCGCATTTCTCCTCGGTCACCAGACCGGTGAAGAGGTCGATCTCCTGCGCATCGCTTTCCAGAATATGGATGACGTTGAAGCGCCCCATGTAGAGGTTCTTCAGGTCCTCCAGCTCCTCGCGGAACATGATCGTGTTGACGCCCTTGTTGGCGTAAACCAGCGTGAAGGTCGAATTTGGCTCGGCCGCCAGGGTGGTCTTCAGGATCGACAGCACCGGGGTGATGCCGGATCCGCCGGCAAAGCCGAGGTAAGATTTTTCGGCGCCTGCATCGAGCGGCGTGAAGAAGGTGCCCATCGGCGCCATCGCCTGTAGGGTGTCACCGGGTTTCAGGTCGGTATTGGCCCAGGTCGAAAAGGCGCCGCCATCGACGCGCTTGATGCCGACCTGCAGGATGCCGTCCTCCTTGCCCGCGCAGATCGAGTAGCTGCGGCGCAGCTCCTCGCCGTCGAAATCGCGGCGGAAGGTCAGGTACTGGCCTTGGGTGAAATCGAACTCCGCCGCCGCGCCATTGGCGGGCTTCAGGGAGACAACAACCGCATCGCGGATCGTCTTGCGGACATCGGTGACTTCTAGATCGTGAAAGCGCGCCATGGAGGTCTCCTCAGATGCACTTGAAATAATCAAAGGGTTCGAGGCAGTCCTGACAGCGCCAGTGTGCCTTGCACGGGGTGGAGCCGAACTGGCTCACACGGGTGACGTTCTTGCTGCCGCAATGGGGGCATTTTTCGGGGCCGCCTGCGGCCTGGGGCGGAGCGATGCCGTATTCTTCCAGCTTGGCGCGGCCTTTTTCCGACAGCCAGTCGGTGGTCCAGGGCGGGGCGATCTGGGTTTTGAGGCGGATGTCGTCGACCCCGTGATCGCGCAGGGCGGTTTCGATATCCATGTTGATCACCGCCGTCGCCGGGCAGCCCGAATAGGTCGGGGTGACGGCCACCTCCAGCGTATCGCCATCCCAGGCGACACCGCGGATGATGCCGAGATCGACCAGAGAGATCACCGGGATTTCCGGATCGGGCACGGCGTCCAGCCATTCCCAGATCTGCTCCACGCTTGGCTTGTCTACTGTTTGGCTCATGTGGCTCACTCCACTTTGGCTTTGCCCGGTCGATAGGCCGGGCAGCCCCCGACCTCCCCCACAGGAGGGGGCTTCACCCCCACCCGAGGTCGGGGGTGCCCTTACTGTGATGCGGTTGTCGTTACCACTTGGCGCCGGGATAGGCGCGCTGCAGCCACTGCATATGGGTCAGCAGGTGGCCCAGGTGCTCGGTGTGCATCTTGCCGGTGCGCCCGCCCTTGTGACCAAAGGAACTGTCCGGGATGGTCAGCGTTGCCTCGCCCATGATCCGGCCGATCAGCGCATCAAAATCATCCCGCAGGCTGGCCGGATCGGGCGCAATACCCGCCTTGACCATCTCCGCGTCCACATCGTCGGACTGGAACATCTCGCCCACATAGGGCCAGAGGTAGTCCAGCGCCTCTTGCATGCGGCGGTGGCTTTCCTCGGTGCCATCGCCCAGACCTACGACCGTATCGGCCGAGCGTTCCAGATGATATGCGACTTCCTTGCTGGCCTTGGCGGCAATCGCGGCGACCCGTTCGTCGCTGGATTTCATCAGGTGTCCCAGCTGGATCGAGTGCCAGGCATCAAACAGGCACTGGCGCATCAGGGTGCGGCCAAAGTCGCCGTTCGGCACCTCGACCAGCAGCACATTGCGGAAATCCCAGACGTCGCGCAGGAAGGCGAGGTCATCTGCCGATTTGCCTTCACCCTGCACTTCGCCCGCTAGGCCAAGCCACATCTGGGTCTGGCCGATGAGGTCGAGCGCGGTATTGGCCAGCGCGATATCCTCTTCCAGAACCGGCGCGTGGCCGCACCATTCGCTGACGCGATGGCCCAGGATCAGGGTGTTGTCACCCATCCGCAAAAGGAACTGTGTAAAGGCTTCCTCGCGGGTCATCACATCGCCCCCACTTCTTCGGGGATGTCAAAGAAGGTCGGGTGACGGTAGACCTTGGATTCCGACGGCTCGTACAGCGGGCCTTTGTCACCGGGCGAGGAAGCGGCGATATTGTTCGCCTCGACCACCCAGATCGACACGCCTTCGTTGCGGCGGGTGTAGACGTCACGGGCGTTCTTGATCGCCATTTCGGCGTCCGGCGCGTGCAGCGATCCGACGTGGCGGTGGCTCATGCCATGCTGACCGCGGATAAAGACTTCCCAAAGGGGCCATTCATGTTTCATGGGGTGTTCCTCCTGGCTGAGGGGCCACCCTGCCGCAGGTCGATCATGGACCGGGCAGGGGGCAGATAAGGCTTGGGTCGGTTATTCGGCGGCGTGTTTGCGCGCGGCCTTTTTCTGGGCGTGGGCCAGCAGGCCGTCACGGACCCATTCGCCGTCTTTCCAGGCGTCATTGCGCGCGGCCAGACGGTCGGTATTGCAGGGGCCGTTGCCCTGGATCACGTCGAAGAACTCCGACCAGTCGGGATCGGTGTAATCATAGTGACCGCGTTCCTCGTTCCACTTGATGCCGGGATCGGGCAGCTCAAGACCCAGGAATTCGATTTGCGGCACGGTCTGGTCGACGAACTTCTGACGCAGTTCGTCATTGGTGTTCATCTTGATCTTCCAGGCCATCGATTGCGCCGAGTGCACCGAATCCTTGTCCGAGGGACCGAACATCATCAGCGACGGGAACCACAGTCGGTTCAGCGCGTCCTGCGCCATCTTCTTCTGCTCAGGCGTACCTTCGGCCATCTTGCGGATGGCGTCATAGCCCTGGCGCTGGTGAAAGCTTTCTTCCTTGCAGACCCGGATCATGGCGCGGCTGTAAGGGCCGAACGAGGTCCGTTGCAGCGGCACCTGGTTCATGATCGCGGCGCCATCCACCAGCCAGCCCACTGCGCCGATATCGGCCCAGTTCAGCGTCGGGTAGTTGAAGATCGAGGAATACTTCATGCGGCCATCCAGCAGCATTTCCGTCAGCTCGTCACGGGAGACGCCCAGCGTTTCCGCCGCGCAGTAAAGATACAGACCATGGCCCGCCTCGTCCTGCACCTTGGCCAGCAGGATCGCCTTGCGCTCCAGCGTCGGGGCACGGGTGATCCAGTTGCCTTCGGGCAGCTGGCCGACGATTTCCGAGTGGGCGTGCTGGCCGATCTGGCGGATCAGCGTCTTGCGATAGCCCTCGGGCATCCAGTCCTTGGGCTCGATCTTTTCGCCCCGGTCGATCCGCGCCTGAAAGGCGGCGAGTTTTTCGGGGTCGTCTTGCGTGGCCTCGGATTTCACCATCTGAGCATACATAGCGCGTTTCCTCCCTTACTGATTACACACGTTCAAGGATCAGGGCGGTGCCCTGTCCGACACCAACGCACATGGTGCACAGCGCGTAGCGCCCGCCAGTACGTTGCAGTTGATAGGCGGCGGTCAGCACCAGCCGGGCGCCGGACATGCCAAGCGGATGGCCGATGGCGATAGCACCGCCATTGGGATTAACATGGGGCGCATCGTCCGCCACGCCAAGGGCGCGAAGGGTCGCAAGCCCCTGCGAGGCGAAGGCCTCGTTGAGTTCGATCACGTCCATCTGGTCGATGGTGAGGCCGGTGCGGGCCAGAACCTTTTGCGTCGCGGGGACCGGGCCGATGCCCATCACGCGGGGTTCGACCCCGGCGGCGGCCATGCCGACGATGCGGGCCATCGGTTTCAGGCCGTTCTTGGCCGCGGCGGCCTCATTCGCCATCAGGATGGCAGCGGCGCCGTCGTTGACGCCCGAGGCATTGCCTGCGGTCACGCTCTTGTCCGGGCCGTTGACGCCCTTCAATTTCGCCAGCTTGTCGGCGCCGGTGCCGGGGCGGGGGTGTTCGTCGGTGTCCACGACCAGGGCATCGCCCTTGCGCTGCGGGATGGTCACCGGGGTGATCTCTTCGGCAAAGACGCCTGCCTCATGTGCGCTGGCCCAGCGGGCCTGGCTGCGGGCGGCAAATGCGTCCTGATCCTCGCGCGAGATATCATAATCTTCTGCAACGTTATCAGCGGTCTGCGGCATCGAGTCGGTGCCATACATCTCGTGCATCTTCTTGTTCACGAAGCGCCAGCCGATGGTGGTGTCGTAAACCGCATTGGCGCGGGTAAAGGCGCTGGTTGCCTTGGGCATCACGAAGGGCGCGCGGCTCATGCTTTCGACACCGCCTGCGATGGCCATGTCATAGTCTCCGGCGCGGATGCCGCGGCTGGCCATGCCCACTGCGTCCATGCCGGATGCACAGAGGCGGTTGATGGTGGTGCCGGGCACATCCACCGGCAGACCTGCCAGCAGGGCCGCCATGCGGGCCACGTTGCGGTTGCTTTCCCCGGCCTGGTTGGCATCGCCAAAGATCACATCGTCAATGCTGGCCCAGTCAACGTCCGGGTTGCGCGCGACCAGCGCGGCAATCGGGGCAGCGGCCAGATCATCGGTGCGGACCTGGCTGAGGGCGCCGCCGTAGCGGCCAATGGGGGTCCGTGTGGCATCGCAGATGAATGCATCCATGGGGTTCGCGTCTCCTGTTTGGCTCAAAAATTAGCCGACCGTGTAGTCGGTGTACATTAAAGCAGCGATTCGCGGCAAGCAAAATGTAACGCAAAAAGTAGATGATTGGAAAATCTGTAACACATTGTCGGAATCTGAATGACTTAACGTCCTTTTCCATCGGCGCGGATTTTCTGTTGCGGCCTGCCTGCGCTTTCAGGCAGGCTGAAACAGAACGATCGGTCTGTTGTGGTGCGGAGGACATCGCTACAGCTTTGCTAGGCCTGAAACAGGCGCATTGCGTCACGGGGGGAGAGGACATGGCGGATATTCTGCGCATCGGCGGCGCCAGCGGCTTCTGGGGGGATGCTGCGCTGGCCACACCGCAACTGCTGGCAGCGGGCGGACTGGATTTCATCGTCTATGACTACCTGGCCGAGATCACCATGGCGATCATGGCCCGCGCGCGCGCCAAGGATCCGGGCGCAGGCTACGCCACGGATTTCGTCAGCGGCGCCATGGCGCCCAACCTGTCCCAGATCGCGGCGCAGGGTGTGCGGATCATCTCCAACGCGGGTGGGGTGAACCCCGGCGCCTGTGCTGCAGCCCTGCGCGAGGAAATCGCCCGGCAGGGGTTGTCGTTGAAAGTGGCCACCATCGAAGGCGACGATCTGACCGGGCAGGCTGAAGAGATCGCCGCAACAGGCCCGGTCGAGATGTTTTCCGGCGCGCCTTTTCCGCCCAAAGACACGATCGCCAGCATCAACGCTTATCTTGGCGCCTTTCCCATCGCCGCCGCGCTGGACCGGGGCGCTGATATCGTCATTACAGGTCGTTGCGTCGACAGCGCCGTCACCCTTGGCGCCTGCATCCATCATTTCGGCTGGGCGCCGCAGGATCTGCACCAGCTCGCAGGCGGGTCACTGGCAGGGCATATCCTGGAATGCGGACCGCAGGCCACGGGTGGGAATTTCACCGATTGGCGCGATGTGGTGCAGGGGCTGGACCGCATTGGCTATCCCATCGCCGAAGTCTGCCCCGATGGCTCCTTTGATGTGACCAAACCCGAAGGCACCGGCGGGCTGGTCTCGCGCGGCACGGTGGGCGAGCAGATGCTCTATGAGATCGGCGATCCGCAATCCTACGTGCTGCCGGATGTGATCTGTGACTTCTCGAATGTGACACTGACAGAGACCGCTCCGAACCGGGTGCATGTGGCGGGGGCCAAGGGGCGCGGCGTCCCCGGCGACTACAAGACCTGCCTCACCCATGCCGATGGCTATCGCGGCGGGCATATTTTCACCTTCTACGGGCTGGAGGCCGAGGAAAAGGCCCAGGCCTTTGCCGATGCGGCGCTGTCGCGAACTCGGGCGGCTTTGACCCGCATGAACGCGCCCGATTTCACCGATGTCAGCGTGGAGCTGATCGGCGCCGAAAGCCAGTTCGGCGCGATGCGCCAAAGCGCCCCGGCGCGCGAGGTCGCTGCCAAGATCGCGGTGCGCCACGTCGATGCCCGCGCCATTGGCCTTTTCATGAAAGAGGCAACCGGCCTGGGGCTGGCCACTCCGCCAGGCCTTTCGGGATTTGCGGGCACGCGGCCCCGGCCTAGCCCGGTGCTGGCGTTGTTTTCTTGCCTCACGCCAAAGGATCAGGTGCCGGTGACGCTGCGCGACGGGGCGGGAGAGGTCGAGATCCCGACTGCTGAACCGCAGCCCGCCGATCCGCCCACGCGCCCTGCGCTGCCGGTTGCTCCGGCAGCGAATAGGGTGGTCGAGGTGCCGCTCGTGCGCCTGGCCTTCGGGCGCAGCGGTGACAAGGGTGACATCGCCAATATTGGCATTCTCGCCCGTCGCCCAGACTTCATGCCCTGGATCTGGGCCGCATTGGATGCGGACTACCTCGCCTGCGTCTTTGGTCATTTCACCAAGGGCCGGATCGAGCGGTTCTACCTGCCGGGCAGCCAGTCGATGAACATCCTGCTGCATGGCGCGCTGGGCGGGGGCGGCACCTCCTCCCTGCGCAATGACCCGCAGGCCAAGGGATACGCCCAGCTGCTGCTGGCCGCCCCGGTGCCGGTGGATGCGGATCTGCTAAGGGGGTGGGATGAATAACGAGGTGTCAGCCAGAAGGGCAGAGCTCGTCCGCGGGCGGAAGCGAAGCGCCCGCCCATGGGGGCGGACGGGCGCTGCCCGGCCTGTTGGTCGGGCGGGACAAGGCAAGATGATAAAGGGAGCCGTGACATGACAGTCTTTCAAAGCCGGATCAGCCCGGCCAGCGATGCCTATCAGACCAACCGCGCCGAGATGCTGGCGCTGGTGGATCGGATGCGCGCATTGGAAGCCCGCGCGGCAGCGAAATCCGATGAGCGCCGCTCGGTCTTTGACAAACGCGGACAGCTGTCTCCGCGTGAGCGGGTCTCGGCACTTCTGGACCCTGGCATGCCCTTTGTCGAGCTTTACAACATGGCGTCCTATCTGGTGGATGACCCGGATCCCGAGACATCGATCCCCGGTGCCTCGATCATCACCGGGATCGGCTATGTCTCGGGCGTGCGCTGCATGGTCTTTGCTGATGACGCGGGGATCAATGCAGGGGCGATGACCGGCAAATCGGTGGACAAGGCGCTGGGCGCGCTTGAGATCGCGCATCGGCAGAAGCTGCCTTTTATCCATCTGGTTGAAAGCGCGGGCGCCGATCTGATGCGCTACACGGTGGAGCTCTGGGCCCATGGCGGCGGCATGTTTGCGGGGCTTGCAAGGCTCTCGGCGGCGGGCATCCCGGTGATCACGGTGCTGCACGGCGCCTCCACCGCTGGCGGCGCATACCAGCCGGGTTTGTCGGACTATGTGATCGGGGTCAAGGGCAACGGCATGGCGATGCTGGCGGGGGCCGCGCTGGTGCAGGCCGCCACCGGAGAGGTCGCCAAGGACGCCGACCTTGGCGGCGCCGAGATGCATGCCGAGGTCACCGGGCTGGTGGAATACCTGGCCGAGGATGACGCCCACGGGATCGAGATTGCCCGCGATGTGGTGGCGGGGCTGGGCTGGCCTTCGGGGGCTGCGCAGGTTCCAGACTATGACGCGCCGCAATACGACCCCGATGAACTGGCGGGCGTTGTGCCGGTCGATTACCGCAAACCCTACGACATGCGCGAGGTCGCGGCGCGGATCGTCGATGGCTCGCGCCTTTTGGATTTCAAACCGGGCTATGGGCCTGCAACCCTGTGTCTGCAGGCGCGCATTATGGGGCAGCCCGTTGGGATCCTCGCCAACAACGGACCCATCGACCCGGACGGCGCCACCAAGGCGACGCATTTCCTGCAGGCGATGGATCAGGCGGGTACGCCGGTTGTCTTTCTGAACAACACCACCGGCTACATGGTCGGCACCGAGTATGAGCGCGGTGGCATGATCAAACACGGCTCCAAGATGATTCAGGCGGTGACGAACCTGCGGGTGCCCAAGATTTCGCTCTATGTGGGGGCAAGTTTCGGGGCCGGGAACTATGGCATGTGCGGCCATGCCTTTGGCGCCGATTTCCTGTTCACCTGGCCCAATGCCATGACCGGCGTGATGGGCGGCGAACAAGCTGCGCTGACCATGGAGCAGGTCGCCCGCCGCACCGCCGCGCGCAAGGGATTTCCGGTGGATGAGGAACGCCTTGCCGCCCAGCGTGCCAAGATCACCGCGCATTTCGACCGGCAATCGGATGCGTTTTACACCTCGGGGCACATGCTCGACATGGGGATGATCGATCCGCGCGACACCCGCCGGGTGATCGGCTTTTGCCTTGCCACCTGCGCCGAAGGGCTGGCGCGCGATCTGCGGCCCAACGCCTTTGGCGTGGCGCGGGCATGACGGGGGAGACGGACATGACACAGATCACATCACTCCTTGTGGCCAACCGGGGCGAGATCGCCCTGCGCATCATGAAAACCGCCCGCGCCATGGGCATCACCTGCATCGCGGTCCACACCGAAGCGGACGCCGCCAGCCCGCATGTGGCTTTTGCCGACCGCGCCATCTGCATTGGCGCAGGGCCAGTGGGCGACAGCTATCTTGCGGCGGAAAAACTGATCGCGGCGGCGCGGGAGGCGGGTGCGGATGCGGTGCATCCGGGCTATGGCTTCCTGTCGGAAAGCGCCGAATTCGCAAGCGCCTGCACAGGGGCGGGCCTCATCTTCATCGGCCCCGGTGCCGAGGCGATTGCGCTGATGGGCAACAAGGCCGCCGCCAAGCGCCGCATGATCGCGGCGGGGGTTCCTTGTGTGCCGGGATACGAGGGCGAGGATCAGTCGGCGGATGTCTTGGCGGCAGAGGCCGCGCGCATCGGCTATCCGGTGATGATCAAGGCGGCAGCCGGGGGCGGCGGGCGCGGCATGCGTCTGGTGGAGGCGCCAGCGGAGTTTGCAGGCGCATTGGGGCTCGCGCAAAGCGAGGCTTTGTCCGCCTTCGGATCAGACGAGGTGATCCTGGAAAAGGCGGTGATCCGCCCGCGCCACGTGGAAATACAGGTCTTTGCCGACAGGGATGGCAACACGATCCATCTGGGCGAACGCGACTGTTCCGTGCAGCGCCGCCATCAAAAGGTGGTGGAGGAAGCGCCAAGCCCCGCTCTGGATGAAGACTTGCGCGCCCGCATGGGCGCCGCCGCCGTGGAGGCCGCCCGCGCCATTGGCTATGTCGGCGCCGGCACGGTGGAGTTCCTGCTGGATGACAGCGGTGCCTTCTACTTCCTTGAGATGAACACGCGTCTGCAGGTGGAGCACCCGGTGACGGAAATGGTCACCGGTCTGGACCTGGTGGCGCTGCAGATCCGCGTGGCGGCGGGGCAGCCCCTTGGGGTGGCGCAAGAGGATGTGACCCTGACCGGCCATGCCATCGAGGTGCGCCTTTATGCCGAGGACTCCGCGCAGGACTTCCTGCCGCAGGCAGGGCGCATTGCCCTCTGGCAGGCGCCGACGGGCGCGGGCATTCGCGTCGATGCGGGGATTGTCAGCGGGCAGGAGGTCTCTCCTTATTACGATCCGATGCTGGCGAAACTGATCGCCCATGGCGCGACCCGGGCAGAGGCTCTGGAGCGGCTCATCGGCGCCCTGAAGGATCTCGCCCTCTTCGGCCCCGCCAGCAACCGCGATTTCCTGCTCAGGGTGCTGAACCATCCCGAGTTCGCCGAGGGGAAGGCCACCACCGGTTTCATTGCAGATCATCTGCCTGAGGATCTGACCGCACCGCTTGGTTCGGCAGAGGTCGCTCTGGCGGCGGCGCTGATCTATCGCAGTGATCAGGCGGCGATGGCCAAGACCAGTGGCGTTGCGCCCGAGCTTCTTGGCTGGTCCGCGCAAGGGGCTTTGCAAGCGCGGCTGAAGATCGCTGCCGGTGAGGCGGTCCATGATCTGAGGCTCAGCGAGATGGGCGGTGTCTTGACCGTCGCAGGGGGGGAGTGGTCGCATCAAGTGACCGGGCTGGACAGCGCGCTGCGCGTGGATGGCACCCGCGCGGATCTGCGGCACACTCATATGGAGGGCGATTGTCTTTTCCTGGCGACGGGCGCGCGCATTTTCGAGGTCACGCGCATCCGCGCCGGGGCCAGCGCGGCAGCGGGAGGGGCCAGTGGCCAGATCACCGCTCCGATGCATGGCGCGCTCTTGGAGGTCTGCGTCGCGGTGGGCGACAGTGTCACGCCGGGCAGCCGCCTCGCGGTGCTGGAGGCGATGAAGATGCAGCATGAAATCCTTGCCCCCGCTGCAGGCGTGGTGACCGAGGTTCCGGTCGCCGCAGGCACGCAGGTCAAGGCAGGCGATCTATTGGTTTCCATCGACGTGGAGGGCGGTGCGGCATGAATTCGGATCTTTGCAAACGGCTTGGCATCGAATTCCCGCTCTTTGCCTTTTCCCATTGCCGCGATGTGGTGGCCGCCGTCACCAATGCGGGCGGCATGGGCGTCTTTGGCGCCGCGATGATGAGCCCCGAGCAGCTTGAAGAGGAACTGAGCTGGATCGACGATCACGTGGACGGGCGACCCTATGGCGTCGATCTGATCGTGCCCAATAAGTTCGAAGCCAAGGGGCAGGACATCCCGGACGAACAGATCCTTGCCATGCTGCCCGAAGGCCACAAGGAATTTGCCGCCTCGGTGCTGCGCGACAAGGGTCTTGATCCCGGTGATCTGGATGCGCGGCGGCAGGAGATGCTGGTCTTTCGCGACAATATCAGCGCGGACGGGGCAAGGCGCAGTCTGGAGGTGGCATTCCGCCACCCGATCGCCCTGATTGCCAATGCGCTGGGCGTGCCGCCTGCCGATATGCTGGAGATGGGCAAGGCACAGGGCGTCGCCGTGGCGGCGCTGGTTGGCACGGCGCAGCACGCCCGCGCGCAGGTCGCGGCCGGGGTGGATATTATCGTCGCCGCAGGCGGAGAGGCTGGCGGGCACACGGGCGAGATTTCCACCATGGTGCTGGTGCCCGAGGTGGTTCAGTCCATCGCCGATATGGGCGCTGATGTGCCCGTGCTGGCGGCGGGCGGCATCGCCAGCGGCGCGCAGATGGCGGGCGCCATGGCGATGGGGGCGGCGGGGGCCTGGTGCGGTTCTGTCTGGCTGACAACCGCCGAGGCAGAAACCAACCCGGTGGTGAAGGAAAAGATGCTGGCGGCCAGCAGCGCCGATACGGTGCGGGCGCGGTCGCGCACCGGCAAGCCCTCGCGCCAGCTGGTCAGCGGCTGGACCGAGGCCTGGGAAGGCAAAGGCGCGCCCAAACCGCTGCCGATGCCCTTGCAGACGCTGGTATCTGAACCGGCGCTGGCGCGGATCGACCAGCTGAGCCAGACAGGCGATGCAGGCGCGCAGGAGCTGGCCACCTATTGGGTCGGGCAGGGCGTTGGTCTGATGACGCAGGCCATGTCGGCGGGCGCGGTGGTGCAGGCCTTCAAGGAGGATTTCCTGCGTGGCTATGAGCGACTGCAAGCGGCGCTGGAAGGGTGAGGCAAGGCGCTGGAGCGGTCAGTCGCCGGTGTAGTGCAGTACCGTGTTGGGATAGCCGGTGTCGTCGATCTCAAAGACGGTTTCGCCAACCGAGGCAAATTCCTGACGGTGATAAAACCCGATGGCGGGAGTGTTTTTGGAGTTCGTCGCCAGCCACGGCGCGCCCAATCCCTTGGCGCGGCAATGGTCCAGTCCAGCCCGTAACAGCGCCTGTCCAATGCCTCGCCCGTGGTGGCGCGGCTGCACGTAAAGGGTTGTGATCTCGGTTTTTGTGCCGCCGACTGGTGAGGGGCGATCTTCGGTGATCCGGATATAACCATCGATCCCGACCCGGTTCTGCGACACGATCAGCGTCTCACCCGGGTCCTGAAGTAGCGCGGCGAAATGGGCGGGGGTAAAGGCCTCCAGCACAAAGGCGGCAAAGGTGTCATTGACGCCTTCGCGCAGGTAGGTGCCGGTCCAGACCTCGATCGACAGCGCCGCCAGTGCGGCGCAATCGGTGGTTTTTGCCGGGCGCAGCTGTAAGGGGCGTTCGGTTTGAGGCTCGGTGGTCATGGGGTCTTTCCGGTTTCTGTCTGCGCATCCGTTGCGCCACAACAGGGATCACATCCCGGCAGCGGTGGAAATGGCACGCCTGCATTTCGCGCTGCGGTGGCGGCGCGGCGGCAACAGGCCGGGCGCGCTGTTCTCTGGCTTTTGCGGCTGGCCTTCTTGCTTCACCTGTTTAATAGTTTGCGGACAAATCGCGGAGCAACGGGAGGGGAGCGCCGATGAATATTCTCTACATCATGTTTGACCAGCTGAGGTTCGATTACCTCAGCTGTGCGGGGCACCCTCATCTGCAGACGCCGCATATCGATGCGCTGGCAGCAAAGGGCGTGCGCTTTACCCGCGCCTATGTGCAGTCGCCGACCTGCGGCTCGTCGCGGATGTCCAGCTATACCGGGCGCTATCCTTCCAGCCACGGGGTGCAGTTCAACGGCTATCCCCTGCGGGTTGGGGAATGGACCATGGGCGATCACCTGCGCCGCGCCGGGATGGGCTGCCATCTGATCGGCAAGACCCATATGGTGGCCGATGCCGACGGGATGGAGCGTCTGGGGCTGGCGCCCGACAGTGTGATCGGGGTACGGCAAAGCGAATGCGGCTTTGATCCATTCATTCGCGACGACGGGCTTTGGGCCGAGGGGCCGGACGGGTTCTACGATGGCAAGCGCAGCCCGTATAACGAATACCTGAAATCCAAGGGCTATCCTGGCGAAAACCCATGGAACGACTTTGCCAATGCCGGGGTCGAGGGTAATGACGTCGCCTCGGGGTGGTTCATGGTCAATGCCGACAAGCCTGCCAATATCGCCGAGGAGGACAGCGAAACCCCCTGGCTGACCACCCAGGCGATGGAGTTCATCACGCAGGCCGAGGCGAAGGGCGATCAGCCCTGGTGCGCGCATCTGAGTTATATCAAGCCACATTGGCCCTATATCGTTCCGGCGCCCTATCACGACATGTACGGCCCCGAACACGTGCTACCCGCCGTGCGTTCGGAAGCGGAGCGGGAAGATCCGCACCCAGTCTTTGGCGGCATGATGAACAACCGGATCGGCAAGACATTTTCGCGCGATGAAGTGCGCGAGCGGGTGATCCCCGCCTACATGGGGCTGATCAAGCAGGCCGACGATCAGATGGGCCGGCTGTTCGCCTGGCTGGAAGAGACCGGGCGGATGAAGGACACGATGATCGTGGTGACCTCGGACCATGGCGATTATCTGGGCGATCACTGGATGGGCGAGAAGAACCTGTTCCACGAACCGTCGATCAAGGTGCCGCTGATCATCTACGATCCGCGCGCCGAGGCCGATGCCACCCGGGGCACTACCTGTGATGAGCTGGTGGAGGCGATCGACCTGTTGCCCACCTTCCTTGAGGTCGCGGGCGGCGCTCCGGCGCCGCATATCCTGGAGGGGCGCTCACTGATGCCGCTGCTGCGCGGGGAGAAGACCGAGTGGCGCGATCATGCGGTGGCCGAATTCGATTACGCCACCAATCCGATCTGCGAAACGCTGGGGCTGGCGCCCAAGGATGCGCGGCTGTTCATGGTTGTGGACCGGCGCTGGAAGTTCATGCATGCCGAAGGCGGCCTGCGCCCGATGCTGTTCGATCTGGAAACCGACCCGGACGAGCTGGTGGATCTGGGCGCCAGCGCCGAGCATGCCGAGGTGATCGACCTGATGTACGACCGGTTGCTGGCCTGGGGGCTGCGCATGTCTCAGCGCATTACCCTGTCGGATGAACAGATTGCCGCCCGCCGTGGCAAGGCGCCGCGCAAGGGCATCCTGCTGGGCGTCTATGAACCGGATGAGCTGGCGCCCGAGCTGACAGCGAAATACAGGGGCGCTGTTCCGTCAGAGTAAAACAGCGAATTCGGGGAGGCTCCCGCCCGGCCGGGTCCTTTTGAAAAGGACGCAGGCCCGTTGGGCCGGGCGCCGCGCAGGGCGCGGCGCTGCACCGTGCAAAGCACGTTGCCATGCCCAAGGCCGCCAGGGACGACCCGGCCCCGCCGGTGGTCCTGCGGGCGCGTGAGCCTTTCGCCCCCTTCGTGAGGAGAGATCGGATGCGCACATTCTATGCCGTTTCAGCCATCATCGGCACGTTGGTGCCCTGGCTGTTCTTCGGCTCCTTCTTTGCCCTCAACGGGATTGATATCCCGGCCTTTCTGCGTGGGCTGTTTGCCAATGGCGCGGCGGCAGGGTTCTCTACCGATGTTCTGCTGTCGATTTTGGTTTTCTGGGTATGGAGCTGGAGGGACGCCCGCGATCTGGGCCTGCGCCGCTGGTGGTTGGTTCTACCTGCAGGCTGCACCGTTGGCCTATCCCTAGCGCTGCCGCTGTATCTCTGGATGCGCGAAGGGCGGATGGGCGCCGCCTGATCTTGTCAGGCTGCCGGGGCCGGGCGCCGTTGCCTCTGGCCGGGGGGCACCCTATCCTGCGTCAAAAGCCAAAGAGGCGGGAGAACGGAACAGGCATGGCCGGGCAGAGCGAGCAGCTACTCAACGCGATCCTCAGCGATATCGACGCCGGGCGGCTGAGCCCGGGCGATGTGCTGGACGAAGCCGGTCTTGTGGCCCGCCACAACGTCTCGCGCACGCCAGTGCGGGAGGTGCTGATCCAGCTGGAAACCGCCGGGCTGATCCGCCGTCTGCCGAGGAAGGGTGCGGTGTTGTTCAAACCAACGCTGGAGGAATTCCTCGCCATCCTCGAAGTGCACGCCAAGCTGGAAGGACAGGCCGCGGGCCTTGCCGCGCGCCGCATGACCAAGGCTCAAGCCGCGGAACTGGAGCGTATTGTTTCTGCCTGCGAGGCGCACGCGGCCGAGAAGGGCGACGGCGATCCCGATGGCTACTATCAGCTGAACCTGCGCTTTCACGAGGTGATCGCGCTCGGCTCGGGCAATCCCTTCCTTGTGGAGATGATCAAAACGAACGCGCGCAAACTGATGGCCTATTACCGGGCGCGCTACCGCTATCCCGGTTCCATCGCGCAATCGGCCAAGGACCACCGCAGGCTGGCCGGGTTGATTGAGGCGCATGACAGCGCAGCAGCGGAGGCCGAGATGGCCGCCCATGTTCAGTTCGATCAGGTCACTGTGATGGATCTCTTGGCGGCGCTGGGTTGAGCTGCCTCAGCCGATGCCCTGCTCGAAGAACCGTGCCAGCGCCTCGGCGAAGCGGGACTGATCGGAGGTCTCGGCAAGGCTTGCCACAGCCTGCGCATGCACATCTTCCGGCAGCATCCCTTTCATTTCCTCGGTCAGGGCGGTGATGAAGCCATGGCTCATTTCCGGGTGATGCTGGGTGGTCCAGATGTGGCGGCCGATGGTGAACCCCGCGATCATGCCGTTGCTGGTGGCTGTCTGCACCGCGCCCTGCGGCAGGGCGCAGACGCATTCCTTGTGAGATCCATAAAGGCGCAGGGGATCGGGCAGCTCCCGCGCCCAGGGCGGGGTGTCCTGCAAGGTGTTGAGCGTCAGCCCCTGCACCCAGCCGCAAGGGTTGCTACCAAGAGCACCGCCAAGGGCCTGCGCCACGGCCTGGTGGCCAAAACAGGCACCAAAGAGGGGCTGCTTGCGGGCGTTCATGTCCCGGATCAGATCCATCAGCGGCGGGGTCCAGGGCAGATCATCACGGACCGAGGCCGGACTGCCGGTGATCATCGCACCGTCAAAATCCGCGATGTCCTTGGGGAAGACGCCATCCTTTACCGAAAAGACCGAAACGTCCCAGCCGGGGCGGGCCATATGGATGAGGTCCGCGAACTTCTCACCATCCTTGGGGTGGTGCGCGGCAAAGTCGCTCTCGTCCGTGTTGGTCATCAGAATGGCCAAGTGCATGATATGCCTCGCAAGATTTTCGTTTACATATTTATGAGGTCTAATAATATACACAAAGCAACCATTCGGGAAGCCCCTCATGACGATCTGGACACCGCAGGACGACGGCTTTGCCGATCTCAGCAGCCACGACACCTTTGCCAATGGCGCGCCGCATAACACCTTTGCCCGGCTGCGCCGCGACGACCCCCTGCACTGGACGGAATATGCGGGCGGTGAAAACTACTGGTCCGTCACCCGCTATGAGGACATCACCGCGATGAACAAGAACACCGAGGTGTTTTCCTCGGCGCGCGGCATTCGGATGGAGGATCAGTCCTACGAGGAATACCTCGCCCGGCGCACCTTTCAGGAGACCGACCCGCCGGAGCATTCCAAGGTGCGCATGAAGCTGATCAAGGCCTTCTCCAAGACCACCATGGCGCAATACGAGGAGGATATTCGCACGCTGTGTGCCGAGATCCTGGATCAGGCGCTGGCGAAGGGCACCTTCGACGCCACCAAGGAAATTGCCCGGCAATTGCCGATGCGGATGCTGGGGCGCGTCGTGGGCCTGCCGGAGGAAGACCTGCCCTGGCTGGTGGAAAAGGGTGATGCGCTGATTGCCAATACGGACCCGGATTTCACCACGCATGTGCTCGACAAGATGGACACGGATGAATTCCGCATGATGCCCTTCAACTCCCCCGCCGGGGCAGAGCTTTATGTCTATGCCAAGGAGCTGATGGAGGCGAAGGCGAAGAAGGGCGACACCTCTGGCGTTTTGAACCTGATCCTGGAGCCGGCCAAGGATGGATCCACCATCACCGAGACCGAGTTTCGCAACTTCTTCTGCCTGCTTGTTGCAGCGGGCAACGATACCACGCGCTATTCGATTGCGGCTGGCATTCAGGCCATGTGTCATCAACCCGAGCTGCTGGCGCAGATGCAGGCGGGCGGCGCGGTGTGGGACACGGCGGCGGATGAGATCATTCGCTGGGCCACGCCCGCGCTTTACTTCCGCCGCACCGCGACCCGCGACGTTGAGATGCACGGCAAGACGATCCGGGCAGGCGACAAGGTGCTCTACTGGTTCATCTCGGCCAACCGGGACGAAAGCTATTTCGGTGATCCCTTCCGCGTCGACCTGATGCGCAGCCCCAACCGGCATGTGTCCTTTGGGCAGTTCGGCCCGCATGTCTGTCTTGGCATGTGGTTGGCCCGGCTGGAGGTCACGGTGCTGTTTCAGGAACTGGCAAAGCGGATTTCGCATATCGAGGCGGCGGGGCCGCATAAATTCCTGCGCTCCAACTTTGTCGGCGGCATCAAGGAATTGCCGGTGCGGGTTAAGGCGGCATAGGCTGGGATAAGCCTTTGGTCCGGGGCAAAGGCCCGGACAGCGGCCGACCTCCCGCACGGGAGGGCGCTTACGCACCCACCCGAGGTCGGCCGCTGTCCTCTGGTGGTTGGGTGAAATGATATGGGCATAACGGCACGCAAAAGATGCCGCAGCCCGTCCAACAGGAAGGACCTTGAGCTATGAAGACCCGCCTGCGCGCGATGTTCTGCGATCACCTCAGCATCATGCGGGGAAAATACCTCCCCAATTCCAAGATCGGTGACGATGCCACGCGGTTCTGCCGCTCGGTCTTTGGCACCCATTACGACAAGGACCTGCTGGATGCGCCCGGCTCCATGGTGAAACAGGGCCTGCCGGATATGGAGCTGAAATGGCTGCACGATGATAT
Source organism: Phaeobacter sp. SYSU ZJ3003 (assembly GCF_041300735.1). NCBI lineage: Bacteria > Pseudomonadati > Pseudomonadota > Alphaproteobacteria > Rhodobacterales > Roseobacteraceae > Phaeobacter > Phaeobacter sp. SYSU ZJ3003. Next base: position 35,198 of record NZ_PXNU01000016.1, read on the forward strand.
CCGCGACAGCTGGCATGCCTCCACCAAGGTGGTGCTTGGTGACCTCTACGACGATGCGGGGGAGCCGCTCTCCCTTTGCCCACGCGGGGCGCTGAAACGGGCAGTGGCGGCCTGGTCCGCCAAGGGGCTGCAGCCCAAGGTCGGGATCGAGCTGGAAGCCTTTGCCCTGCAGGCCGATGAGAACGGCCGCCTGATGCCATACGATGCGCCGGGCGGCGTGGTCTATGGCACCGGCCCTTTTGCTGACCCCTTGCGGTTCAACGACCGGATCTGGGCGATGGCGGATGAGATGGGCTTTAGCCTGGATATGATCACCGCTGAATTCGACAGCCCCCAGTTCGAATACACGCTGACCTTTGATGATGCGGTGAAGGCAGTGGACGATATCGTGCTGTTCCGCCTGATGGCGCGGGAGATCGCGCTGGAATATGGCATCGTGCTGACCTTCATGCCCAAACCCATCGCCGAGGCGGGCGGATCGGGCATGCATATCAACTATTCCTTCGTGGACGAGGCGGGCGGCAATGCTCTGTCCTCCGGCCCACGCGGCGGCCCCGAGCACATGAACGATCTGGCGCGCGGCTGCCTCGCTGGTGTGCTGCACCACCACAAGGGGTTGGCCGGTCTGATTGCACCGACCGCCAACAGCTATATGCGGCTGCAGCCCGGCAGCCTGTCGGGGTACTGGCAGAACTGGGGCGGCGATCACCGCAACGTCACCACGCGGATCAGCTCCGAAGGCGGCGCCAAGGCGCGGCTGGAACACCGGATGGCCGATGCTTCGGCCAATCCCTACACGGCGGTGGCGGCGGTGCTGCAGGCCTCCCTTCTGGGGGTCGAGAAGGGTTACTCCCTGCCACCGATGGAAACCGGCGACGGTTTTGACCGCACCGATGCGCGCGAGGGCACGGCGATCGACCTGAAAGGCGCGGTGACGGATCTGGAGCGCGACACGGTTCTGGCAAAGGCAGTCGGGGAGGAACTGGTGGCAAACCACGTCTTCATGAAACGCAAGGAAGTGCGCAAGACCCGCGATCTGGAAGGCGACGGGATGCGCGATTTATATGTGCATTTTGTCTGATTGCGGCAGGCGGGGCCGAGTGGGGGAGAGATGACAGTGAAAGTGACCTGGAAATTGCCTGATGGCGCAGAGATCACCGGCGCAGCGGAAAACGGGCAGAACCTGATGCAGGCGGCGCTGGCTCATGATGTGCCGGGGATCATCGGTGAATGCGGCGGCACACTCAGCTGCGCCACCTGCCATGTCTATGTGGATCCGGCCTGGTCCGACAAATGCGGCGCGCCCGAGGATTTCGAGGACGCGATGCTGGATATGGCCGAGGAACGGCGCGACAGCTCCCGCCTCAGCTGCCAGATCGAGGCGAGCCCGGATCTGGACGGGCTGGTGCTGATCGTGCCCGAAGAGTAACGCGCCTGGCGAAACAGCGGTGCCCGGCGCGGCTGCTCTTGTTTTTGGTCCGGGCGCTGCGCAGGCTGCGCCAGACCAACAACGGGACGAGGGCAAGCGCGTGGCGGAGACGGGGCAGAGGGCAGACGATTTGGAATTGCAGCCCGATGTCGTGGCGGCCAATTGTCTTGGCGTTCTGGTGCCGCAATCACGCTTCCTCAGTGAAAAGCGCATCGCCCGGATCAACGCGGCCCGCTATGAGGGGCAGGAGATTGCCGGTGCGCTGCATGTGATCGAAAAGGGCGACCGGGTGCTGGAAATCGGGGCCGGGATCGGCGTCGTCGGTGGCGTGATGGCGCGCCACAGTGGGGCAGAGCGTATTCTATCGTTCGAGGCCAACCCGCAGCTGATCCCGGTGGTTCGCGCGCTCCATGCGATGAACGGGCTGGAAGAACGGATCGAGGTGCGCAACGAAGTGCTGGTGACGGCGCCCGATGCGCCGGAGGCGATGGAATTCCATGTGCGCAGCAGCTACCTCGGCTCTTCCCTGCTGAACCCGGAGGGACGCCCGTCGGACCTGGTCCGGGTGCCGACGCGGTCCTTTGCCGAGGTTTGTGCCGAACTGCAGCCCAATGTTCTGATCATGGATATTGAGGGAGGCGAGCTGGAACTGCTGCGCCACATGGATCTATCGGGTTTCCGGGGCGTGGTGCTGGAATTTCACCCCGAGGCCTATGGCATCGGCGGCATGCGGGAATGCAAGAACGTACTGCGGGATGCCGGATTTACCCGCATCGCGGAGAAGTCGACCCGCATCGTCTGGACCTGTCTGCGGATGGAGGCAAAGGTCGAGGGCGATGGGGCTTCTGTAGCGGAAACCACCTGAACTCTCGAAATAAAGTGCTCTGGCTGTACCCCGGTGCCGCGCCGCGTCAGCGGCGCCACCGAGAGGCGCGGGCCCGAAGCGGAGGCTTCGGGACCGCCATGGTATCTGGTGGCCTGTGCCGGGCCAATGGCCCGGCACAGGCGCCCGCGCACGAATGCAGAGCAGAGCGCAGATCAGCTGGCAGCAGCAAGGCCCGCATCAAGGGCCGAAAGGATGGTGCTGACATCGGCGGCCTCCAGGACCAGCGGCGGCGACAGGATGATATTTGGGCCAGAGACCCGCACCATGGCGCCCGATTGATAGGCAACCTCCTGCACCATGCCGATGGTCTTCTTGTCGATCGGGGTCTTGCTGACGTGATCGCCAACCAGTTCCAGCGCGCACATCAGCCCGTGGCCACCACGCACATCACCGATGAGTCCGTATTTGTCCTTCAGCGCCAGAAGACCCTCGTGCAGTTCCGCGCCGCGCGCTGCGGCGTTTTCCGGCACGTTCAGACGCTTGGTCTCCGCAAGGCAGGCGAGCGCCGCCGCCGCGCCCACCGGGTGGCCGGAGTAGGTGTAACCGTGGCCAATGGCCGCCTTGCCGCTCTCGTCGCTCTCAAAGACCTCGGCCACCGCATCGGCGATCATCACCGCGCCAAAGGGGAAATACCCATTGGTGATCGCCTTGGCGGTGCACATCAGGTCGGGCTGCACCCCCCAGTGGCGCGATCCGGTCCAGGATCCCGTGCGGCCGAAGGCGGTGATCACCTCATCCGCGATCAATAGGATACCATGTTTCGAGCAGATCTTGCGCACGCCGGGCATGAAGCTTTCGTGCGGCGGGATGACACCGCCTGCACCGAGGATCGGCTCCATGATGAAGGCGGCGATTGTACCTGCGCCCTGAAAGGCGATCTCATCCTCTAGCGCCTGCAGGCAAAGCTGGGCCAGACGCTCGGGATCACTCTCATTGAAGGGGTTGCGATAGGTATAGGGCGCCGGAATATGGTGGCAGCCGGGCAGAAGCGGCTCGTACTGGGTACGGAAATTGGCATTTCCGTTGACCGAGGCACCGCCCATATGGGTGCCGTGATAGCCCTTCTTGAGGCTGAGGAACTTGGTGCGCCCCTCCTGACCGCGGATCTTGTGGTACTGGCGCGCCAGCCGCAGGGCGGTTTCCACCGAATCCGAGCCGCCCGAGGTGAAGAACGCGCGGCTTAGGCCGTCGGGGGCAAAGAAATCCTTCAGCTCTTCGGCCAGTTGGATCACCTGATCATTGGTGGTGCCCCGGAAGGTGGAATAATAGGGTAGGACATCCAGCTGCGCGGCGATGGCATTCTTCACCGGCTGGCAGGAGAACCCGAGGTTCACGTTCCAGAGGCCCCCGACCGCATCCACGACCTCGTGCCCGTCAACATCGGTGATCGAAACGCCCCGGGCGCCGGTCACGATGGTGGGGGGATTGGCAAGGCTGTCGGCCGGATGCGCCATCGGGTGCCAGAGTGATTTGGCGTTATGTTCTTTGAGGAAATTGGAATCTTTCATGGAACGAGCTCCTGATTGCGGGGCCATCCGGCGGCGCCGGTGGGGGAAAGGCGGAAAAACGGGATCATATGCGGCATCATGCGGCGGCCTCTTGCGGGTAGTCGGCCGGGGCGGCGCCGCCGATACGATGGGTCAGGGTCTGACCGGCGCGGTGCAGGGCGGCGGGGATCAGAACGGCTTGTTCCGGCGTCATGCGGGACACCGGCGCGGCCACGGCAAGGGCGCCGATCACCTGACGGTCGGCGCCAAAGACCGGCACCGCATGGGAATGTACTTCGGCTTCGAAGCCGCCGACGGATTGCGCCATGCCGCTGCGGCGGACCTCTTCCAGCTGGCGGCGGATCGCCTCCGGGTCGGTCACGGTGGCGGCGGTGTGGCTGTGCAGCGGCCCGGACAGAACCGCATCGACGAACTCGGGATCGGCATAGGCCAGAACGGCCAGGCCGGAGGCGGTGCCGTGATAGGTCAGAACCTCGGCATCCTCCATCATCACCCGGGCGGCGTGGCGCGGCGAATAGGCGTGGCTAAGTGAGTTGAGCTGGGTGCCCTGCACCAGCGACAGGTGGGTGGTTTCCCCGGTTTCCTCGCTCAGATCCTTCAGCACCCGGCGCGAGACGGACAGGATCGGCACCGCGGCTTCGCGTAGGGCGGCGAGGCGCAGAACCTGCGGACCCAGCCGGTAGGACCGGTCGCCATCGGCCTGTTCGACAAAGCCTGATTCCTGCATTTCGCCCATCAGCCGATAAACAGTCGCCTTGTTCATGCCTGACAGGCGCGTGAGATCGCTGAGGCCGATCTCGGTGCGGCCATGATTGAAATATGTCAGCAATGACAAGGCTTTGGAGACTGTACCCATGTGGTTCGGCGATCCCGTAAATGCTGTGTGATCAGGCAAAGTCCAGGAATTTCCGCCTCTGCCTTTCAAATTTGTTGACAGATAACCGGGGAGGCTGTCAATCTAAATTCAAACCAACGGTTCGAATAATGAACCACCATGACCCAACAGAGTCCAACTGACAGCAACCGGGAGACTTGCAATGAAACTGACCACCATCGTCAAAGGCGCAGCGGCGGCCACCGCCCTTGGCCTCAGCGCCGTTGCGGCGCAGGCCGAGTATCCGGAAAAGCCGGTGAACTTCATCGTGCCTTGGCCTCCGGGCGATCTGGAAGACGTGCTGACCCGGATGATCGCCGAGGATTTCCAGGACGAATACGGCGTCGCGGCGGCGGTGGTGAACAAGCCCGGCGGTGGCGGTGGACCCTTCCCCGGTGCGATCGAGGTCGCCAATGCGCCCGCCGATGGCTACACCATCGGATCCTTCGTGATCGGCGTGCCGGTTGTTGGCCACCAGATCGACATCCCGCCGCTGACCCCGGCCAAGTTCGACCCGCTGGGCATCTTCCTGACCTATCCCTTTGTCATCGCGACCTCGGGCGATGCGCCTTATTCCTCGATGGAGGAACTGGCAGCATACGCCAAGGAAAACGACGTGGCGCTGGGCCATTTCGGGGACGTGCTGACCCCGACCCAAGTGACCAAGGCCTTTGCCAAGAACGCCGGTTTCGAATGGGGCTCTGACGCGGCCTTTGACGCGCTGGATTGCAACACCCTGGCCTCGGGCGATGCGGATGTGATCAACACCACGCTGCAGCTGATCCTGCCCTGCCTTGATGACGTGAAGGTGCTGGTCTCGATCACCGATGAACGCATTCCGCTGGTGCCCGATGCGCCTGCGATCGGTGAGCTGGACGACAGCCTCAACATCGCGCTGTGGAATGGTCTCTTCGTGACCAAGGACACACCGCAGGACGTGCGCGACAAGATCATCGCGGTGGCCGAGAAAACCGTGATGAGCGAACGCGCCCAGAACGTGGCCAAGGAAACCGGCGCGCTGATCTACTGGCAGAACGCCGAGGACAGCGCTGCCCGTGTTGCCGCTGACATCGACACAATGGCGCGGATCGGTTCGATCCTCGAATAACCCATCCTCCCGGATCGGGGCGCCTCGCGGGCGCCCCGGCCCTTGTTTCCTGCGCGACAGAAGTTCCCCTCCATGACGACAGAACGCGAACGCCGTTTCCCCGGACCCCGGCGCGGACAGCTGGTTTTTGCCCTTGGGTTTCTTGGGCTCTCCGTGCTGCTGCTGGTACTGATTGGTGATCAGACCGCTTGGGTGAAAAAGACCAAACTCTTTGCCCAGCCCCGGTTCTGGCCCGGCGTGGCCCTGGGCGGCATGGTTCTGATGGGGGGCTTGCATCTCTACCGGCTGCCCTGGCGGCGCACGACGCGTTTCGACCTGAACGAGGCCCGGCGTTGGGGGCAGGCGGTGGAGTACGTCGCCTGGTTCATGGGCTACGTGCTGCTGGTGCCGCTTGTGGGCTATCTGCCGGTGACACTGGTCTTCGTGCCGCTGCTGACCTGGCGCATGGGCTATCGCAGTCGCCTGATGCTGTGGACCAGCGCTGGTTTCGCCCTTGCCGTGGTGCTGGTGTTCAAGGGGCTGCTATCGGTGAAGATCCCCGGCGCGCTGCTCTATGAATATCTGCCAGGGTCCCTGCGCAGTTTTGCCATCCTCTACCTCTAGGCCTTCAGTTTAACGGGATCCCCGATGGACCTTATTCTTTCTGCAATCGAGATCCTGATGCGCTGGGACGTGGCGCTGGCGCTGCTGGCCGGGTCGGTGGGCGGCGTGCTGATCGGTGCCATCCCCGGCGTCGGTCCGGCGGTTGCGATTGCCATCCTGCTGCCTGCGACATTCTCGATGGATCCCATCGTGGGGCTGACAGTCCTTTTGGGGATCTATGGCTCGTCGATGTACGGCGGTGCCATTCCCGCGATCCTGATCAACACGCCCGGCACGGCGGTCAACGCGCTGACCACCTATGACGGCTACCCGATGACCGCGCGGGGAGAGCCGCGCCGCGCCCTAAGCCTTGCCTATTCCGCCAGTTTCTTTGGCGGCGTTTTCTCGGTCATCTGTCTGATCCTTTTTGCGCCGGTGCTGGCCAAGGTGGCACCCATGTTCGGCAGTCGCGAGATCTTCCTCGCCGCGCTGCTGGGCCTCTTGCTGGTGGTGGTGGCCCATCGCGGGCAGGCGCTAATCGCAGGGGCGTTCGCTTGCTTTGGCATTTTCCTCAACACCATCGGCATGGAGCCGGTGAAATACACCCAGCGATACACCTTCGGGCAGGATTTCCTGGGCGGTGGGATCAACCTGATCGTCGTGGTTCTTGGGCTGTTTGCGATCTCTCAGGCTTTTGTGCTGCTGACGGATGAGGACGAGAAGATCCGCCTCACCCGCTTGCGCGGCGGCATGTTCCAGGGCTTGCGCGAGTTGTCGCGCCATCCCCGTGTGGCGTCAGTCTCTGCCGGGTTTGGCGTCTTGATGGGGATGATTCCCGGCGTCGGCGAATTCACTGCGCAGTTCATGTCCTACACCTATGCGCAGAAGACCTCCAAACGACCGCAGGATTTCGGGCGCGGGTCGTCCGAAGGGCTAATCGCCGCCGAGACCGCAAACAACGCCGTGCCCGCCGCCGCCATGGTGCCGCTCTTGGCGCTGGGTATTCCGGGCGAGGCGCTGACGGCGATGATGCTGAGCGTCTTTTACGTCCATAACGTGGTGCCGGGACCGGGGCTGTTCCAGAACGACATGGATTTCGTGGTGGCGCTCTATCTGGCGCTGTTGATCCTCAACGTCCTGGTGCTGATCTTCCTGCTGTTTGCGACCCGAAGTCTCATTCAGGTCGTGAAGATCCCCAATCGCTTCCTTGGGGTCTGTATCCTGACGCTCAGCTTTGTCGGGGTCTATTCCCTGCGCAACTCTGCCACCGACTGCGTGATGGCGGCGGCATTTGGTCTGGTGGGCTATGTGTTGAAACGCCTGTCGCTGCCCGCGGTGCCGATCATCCTTGGCATGGTTCTGGGCGGCATCATGGAGGTGAAGCTGCGCGCGGCCATGGCGCGGGTCAAAACCCCCTTTGATTTCATCGACCGCCCGGTGGCGTTCATCCTGTTTTCCATCATCATACTGGTCCTTGTGATGCATACCGTCCGCATTCTGCGCGACCGCAAGGAGCTGAAGGAGGCCGAATGGCAGACCAAAACCTCATCAACGAACTTCGGCGGGCTGATGTGGCGCCGCAAAAACTCTTTCTTGAAGGATCGTGGCAAGCAGGTTCGGGCACGCCATGCGAAGTTACTTCGCCGATTGACGGATCTGTTCTGACCACACTCGAAGGCGCGTCAGCGGCGGATGTGGAGCGTGCGGTGGCTGCTGCCCGCGCCGCGTTTGAGGATGGCCGCTGGTCACGTCTGGCGCCTGCTGCTCGCAAGAAGGTGCTGCACAAGATCGCTGATCGGATCGAGGCGGAGGCGCTACCCCTTGCCGTTCTGGGTGTGCGCGACAATGGCACCGAAATGGGCATGGCGCTGAAGGCCGAGCCGGGATCGGCGGCGGGCACCTTCCGTTATTATGCGGAGGCGCTGGACAAGATCGCGGGAGAGGTCGCTCCCACCGCCCCCGATGTGCTGGGGCTGGTGCAGCGCGCGCCGGTGGGCGTCGTCGGCGCCATCGTGCCGTGGAATTTCCCGCTGATGATCGGCGCCTGGAAATTGGCGCCTGCACTGGCAATGGGCAATTCGGTGGTCTTGAAACCCGCCGAGACCGCCTCGCTGTCGCTGCTGCGACTGGCCGAGATCTGCGCCGAATGCGGTCTGCCGGATGGGGTGCTGAACGTGGTCACCGGCGCGGGCGCAGAGACCGGCGCGGCGCTGGCCGAATCCATGGGCGTCGATGTGCTGGCCTTTACCGGATCGGGCGGCACCGGACGCAAGCTGCTGGAGGCCTCGGCGCGCTCCAATCTCAAACGCTGCTATCTGGAGCTGGGCGGTAAATCCCCCAATATCGTCTTTGCCGATGCCCCCGATCTGCGCCACGCGGCAAAAGTTTCGGCGGCGGGGATTTTCCGCAATTCAGGGCAGGTCTGCGTGGCTGGGTCACGCCTTCTGGTCGAAGCCTCTGTGCATGATGAATTCGTCGCCATGCTGATCAACGAGGCCGAGGCGCTGCGGGTGGGAGACCCGCTGGATCTGGGCAATCACATCGGTGCGGTCAATTCCGAGGACCAGCTGCGGCGCAACCTGTCTTTCATGGATATGGCCCGCGCCGAGGGTGGTCAGGTGGTGACCGGCGGCAACCGGATCCTGCAGGAGAGCGGCGGCACCTATATGGCGCCCACCATCGTGACCCACGTTGCACGGGACCATGCCCTGTTCCAGCGCGAGGTCTTCGGACCGGTGCTGTCGGTGACCAAGTTCGAAACCGAGGAACAGGCGCTGGCGCTGGCCAATGGCACCGATTTCGGCCTTGCCGCAGGGGTCTGGACCGCCAACCTGTCCCGTGCCCATCGCATGGTCGCGGGCATCCGCGCGGGGGTGGTCCATGTGAACACCTATGGCGGCGCAGATAATACGGTGCCGCTGGGCGGGGTCGGGCAGTCCGGCAATGGCCACGACAAATCGCTGCACGCGCTCGACAAATACGTCGATCTGAAAACGGCCTGGATCCAGCTTTAACCGGAGGCAATGACAAGATGCCCGATAAAACCATTCTGATCGCCGGGACCTATGACACCAAGGATGCCGAGCTGGTCTACCTGGCGGATGTGATCCGGGGGCAGGGCGGCGGCGTCCTGACCATGGATGTGAGCGTCTTGGGCGATCCGAGCCAGCCCACCGACATCAGCAAGCATCAGGTGGCCGAGGCAGGCGGCAGCTCCATCCAGGCCGCCATCGACAGCGGCGATGAAAACACCGCCATGCAGATCATGGCGAAAGGATCGGCAGCCAAGGCGCTAGAGCTCTATCGTGCCGGTTCCATCGACGGGGTGATCGTACTGGGCGGCACCATGGGCACCGATCTGGCGCTGGACCTCTGTGCGGCGCTGCCGCTGGGGGTGCCGAAATATATCGTCTCCACCGTGTCCTTTTCACCCTTGATGCCGCCGGAGCGTATCCCGGCCGATGTCCAGATGATCCTCTGGGCCGGGGGGCTGTATGGTCTGAACTCGGTCTGCAAAGCTTCGCTGAGCCAGGCGGCGGGCGCGGTTCTGGGCGCGGCCCGTGCGGTGGAGCCGCCAAAGCGGGAGCGGCCACTGATCGGTATGACCTCCTTTGGCAAGACGGTGCTGCGCTATATGGTGACGCTGAAACCGGCGCTTGAGGACCGCGGCTATGAGGTGGCCGTCTTCCACGCCACTGGCATGGGCGGGCGGGCGTTTGAAAGCCTCGCCAGCGAAGGCGCCTTTGCCGCGGTGATGGATTTCGCCCCGCAGGAAGTGACCAACCACCTGTTCGGCGGTCTGTCGGCAGGCGCGGACCGGATGACCAATGCAGGCGCTTCGGGCACCCCGCAGTTGGTGGCGCCGGGCTGTTATGATCTGGTGGATTTTGTCGGCTGGCAAGAGACCCCGCCGCAGCTACAGGGGCGGCCCAGCCATGCCCATAACCGG
>NZ_PXNU01000160.1:0-769 GCF_041300735.1 Phaeobacter sp. SYSU ZJ3003
GACCGGGTTCGTCGAGAGCCTGCTACGGCTGGTCGGCCTGAACTGGACGGTGCCCGACTTCAGCACGCTATCTCGCCGCCAGAAGACCTTGGCCGTGAACATCCCCTACCGCGGCTCCAAGGGGCCGTTGCACCTGCTGATCGACAGCACCGGGATCAAGGTCGAAGGTGAAGGCGAGTGGCACGCACGCAAGCATGGCGGCCCGAAACGGCGCGTCTGGCGCAAGCTCCACCTTGGGATCGATGAAGAAACGTTGGAGATCCGGGCCGTCGAAGTCACCGGGAGCCACATCGGTGATGCGCCCCTCCTACCCCACCTTCTCGACCAAATCCCGCAGGACCAAGAAATCGGTAGCGTTACGGCTGATGGCGCCTACGACACGCGCAAATGCCACGATGCGATTGCAGATCGCGGTGCCCATGCCGTCATCCCGCCCCGCAAGAACGCGAAGCCCTGGAAGACGATCACCGCCGGAGCCGTGGCCCGAAATGAGGCCCTGCGCGCGGCGAAATACCTGGGCCGCGCGCTCTGGCGACGATGGAGTGGATACCACCGCCGAAGCCGCGTCGAGACAAAGATGCATTGTATCAAGTTGCTGGGCCAGCGGCTCATGGCACGGGACTTCGACCGACAGGTCGCCGAACTCCAGGTCCGCATCGCCGTCCTGAACGGCTACACCGCGCTCGGAATACCCGTCACGGAAGCTGTGGGATAAGTCCGTCCGGGGAAAGGGGAACCTCGGCCTTAAGCCGATTTGTGCAACAGAGCC
>NZ_PXNU01000161.1:0-761 GCF_041300735.1 Phaeobacter sp. SYSU ZJ3003
ACCGCCCGCGTGATGCGGGGCGGCGAGAGCACCGAGGTCTCTGTCGATGAGCTGGTGCAGGGCGACATCATCGTCGTCCGCCCGGGCGAGCGCATTGCCGTGGATGGCGAGGTGATCGAAGGCAGCAGCCACGTCGACGAAAGCATGCTGACAGGCGAGCCGGTTCCAGCGGAAAAGACCGCTGGTGATGCCGTCACCGGCGGTACCGTGAACGGCGCAGGCAGCCTGCAGTTCCGCGCCACGCGGGTTGGCGGTGACACCACCCTCAGCCAGATCATCCGCATGGTCGAAGAGGCGCAGGGCGCCAAGCTGCCGATCCAGGGGTTGGTTGACCGGATCACCCTGTGGTTCGTGCCTGCGGTGATGGCCGCCGCGACCCTGACCATCCTCGTCTGGCTGATCTTCGGCCCGTCGCCCGCGCTGACGCTGGCGTTGGTCGCAGGTGTATCGGTGCTGATCATTGCCTGCCCCTGTGCCATGGGCCTAGCCACGCCAACCTCGATCATGGTGGGCACCGGCCGCGCCGCTGAGATGGGCGTGTTGTTCCGTAAGGGCGACGCGCTGCAACAGTTGGACACGGTCGGGGTCGTGGCGCTCGACAAGACCGGCACCGTGACCGAGGGCCGCCCGGAACTGACCGACCTTGTTCTCGCCACAGGTTTTGAACGGGCGGAGGTGCTGTCAAAAATCGCCGCGGTGGAGGAACGTTCGGAGCACCCGATCGCCGAAGCCATCGTCCGCGCCGCCCGCGCCGAGGGCGC
>NZ_PXNU01000162.1:0-735 GCF_041300735.1 Phaeobacter sp. SYSU ZJ3003
ACCTGGTTCGGGCGCCCCACCCGCAGACCACGCAGCAGATAGGGGTAGGTCTTGTGTCCCTTCGCTGCCTTGCTGGTGTTGGGCTTCTGGTAGATCGGCATGAGCCCCATCACCCTCATCAGCCGCCTGATCCGCTTTTCTTTCACCAAATGACCCTCATTGCGCAGATGCCAAGTCATCTGCCGCACACCGAAGAACGGCGTTTCCAGGAACTGTTCGTCGATCCGACGCATCAGCATCAGGTTCAGAGCCGTCTCGCCTTTGGGTTGATAATAGAACGACGACCGCGAGATCGACAGCAGCTTGCACTGCTTGCCAATGGGCAGATTGGCATTGGCAGGCTCGATCATTTTCCGCCTCACTTGCCGATCCACGGTTTGAGCTTTCGTGACAAAAAATCGTTGGCAACGGCCAGCTCCCCAATCTTAGCGTGCAGCTCTTTGACCTGTTCTTCGTCAATCTCCGGGGTTTTCTTGCCGCCACGCTCGAACACGCCGGACGCGCCCTCCAGGAGCGCCCGCTTCCAGCTGTGGATCATCGTCGGATGAACGCCAAATTGGCTTGCCAGCTCTGCAACAGTCCGCTCGCCCTTCAAAGCCTCAAGCGCGACCTTGGCCTTGAACTCAGGCGAATGGTTCTTCCGTTTCGACATCTCTGATCTCCTCTGCGTCGAAGATCAACAGACAGCAATTCGTAGCTTACGTCAGTGTCCGAAATTCAGGGGGTAGCTCAAAC
>NZ_PXNU01000163.1:0-695 GCF_041300735.1 Phaeobacter sp. SYSU ZJ3003
ATCCTTCAAGGTCCCGCTCAGTCTACCGCAACCCGCTCAGAGCACGAGGTTTTTCAGACTTTCCTTTTGATCCCAAAAGCGTCAAAGGTTTGCAAAATCACCGAGCGACCGCTGCCATCAGGTGTTTGCCAAGCCACCACGAAACCACCGTCGGACAATGCACTTACTGCGGGCGACCACTGGTTACCCTCATAAGTGGTATTTACTTGAAATACACTTCCTTTTGCGTCCCCGCTAGGGTCAAGAAATCGCGCAAAAACTCCTGCAGCATCACCATCAACACCAGACAAATTTGCCCAAACTGCAATAAAATCACCACTCTTAAGACGCGCGATTGACGAACCGTGAGTATCAGTCCAGTTCTCTCCTGAAATTTGAGACAGATCACTTATCAAAATGTCATCAGAAAGTGCCTGATTGCTGCTGTCAAAGTGTCTAACAAAAATGTTTCTCTCATTGCTCGATGCAATCACTGTAATCACTCCTCAGTTATGTTCGCAAAAAATGCGTTACGCAGATTTCATTAAACCTGCATTCCCCAAGTGGCGTGTCGTTTGAGGTGAAGATCGCCTGTATCCGAGCGCTAGACAAGGATTTTCTGCCGCGAGCGGCACCTGCGGTCGTGCAGACTGCGGGTTTCGGTAAATCCCGGACAAGCATTTCAGTAATTCCCGGACACGCGTTTCGGTAAATCC
>NZ_PXNU01000164.1:0-651 GCF_041300735.1 Phaeobacter sp. SYSU ZJ3003
GTCATAACTGTCGCCAACGCTGCCGACCGATGTGTCGATGCCGGCATCGGCGAGGCGTTCAGTGTAGCGGATCGACAGGTATTGGCTGCCGCGATCCGAGTGGTGGATGAGGCCGCTCCCCTCTGCCGGGCAGCGCTGACAGATTGCCTGGTTCAAGGCATCGAGAACAAAGCTCGTGGTCATCGATGTCGAGACACGCCACCCGACGATCTTGCGCGCGAAGACATCGATTATGAAGGCCACGTAGACCATCCCCATCCAGGTGGACACGTAGGTAAAATCCGAGACCCAGAGCTGGTTGGGGGCCGTCGCCGTGAACTCCCTATTGACCTTGTCATCCGGGCAAGCCTGGGCGGGATCCGGGATCGTCGTCCGCTTCTTGCCACGAGTAACCCCTTGTAATCCGTGCTCTCTCATCAGCCTCTCGATCGTGCAGCGGGCAATATCCTTCTGTTCTCGGCGGAGCTGATGCCAGACCTTACGCGCCCCGTATCGGCCTTTGCTCTTGTCATAGACACGCTTGATGTTCTCCAGATCCTTCACGTCCTGCTTCGCGCGAGCCGAGGCTAGATCGGGGTCCCGGGCAATCGCTGCATGGGCGTAGTAGGTAGATGGGGCGATCGGCAGAACACGGCAGATCGGCTCGACCCC
>NZ_PXNU01000165.1:0-418 GCF_041300735.1 Phaeobacter sp. SYSU ZJ3003
TCTCTCCATTTTCCGCATTGGTTCGCGCTTTCTGAGCTTCCTTTACATGCTCCGGCCAGGTGGACCGGATATAGCCCAGCACGTTGCGGATCTGCTGATCCGTAAGGCTGTCGCCAAACCCCGGCATGCCACTGTCTAACTCCATGCCCTGCTGGGCCATAAGGGCCTTGCCGCCTAGCTTGGTATAGTTGAACAGCAGGCTGTCCGAATGATGCCAGGTGTGCCCCGTTTCATCATGCGGGGGGGCGGGCAGACGCCCGTCGGGGCCGCGTGTGCGCCAGTCCGGCTGGCCTTCCAGCTGAGCCCCGTGACAGGCAGCGCAGGCTTCAGCGTAAAGGGCCTCGCCCTCGGCAATGTCCAGCCCCTCGGCGCCGGAGGCCTCCGCCGGATCCTGTCCTTGCAGCATCCAAACGCCGCC
>NZ_PXNU01000166.1:0-217 GCF_041300735.1 Phaeobacter sp. SYSU ZJ3003
CCCCTCATGTGACCCGCGCCCATGTCTTCATGTCCGAGGCCGCATGGGTGAGCATGTGGCAGTGCAACAACCTGTCACCGGGATTGTCGGCGGCAAAGGTAATGGTGCGCGTTGCATCCACATCGTTCATTCGGCCGCTCCCCCATCAGCGTCGAGCAGATAGGTGGCGATGGCTTCACGGTCCTTTGGAGTCAGGAACCGGGTGCCTTCGCGGACC
>NZ_PXNU01000167.1:0-411 GCF_041300735.1 Phaeobacter sp. SYSU ZJ3003
TCTCTCCATTTTCCGCATTGGTTCGCGCTTTCTGAGCTTCCTTTACATGCTCCGGCCAGGTGGACCGAATATAGCCCAGCACGTTGCGGATCTGCTGATCCGTCAGGCTGTCGCCAAACCCCGGCATGCCGCTGTCGAACTCCATGCCCTGCTGGGCCATAAGGGCCTTGCCGCCCAGCTTGGTATAGTTGAACAGCAGGCTGTCCGAATGATGCCAGGTGTGCCCCGTTTCATCATGCGGGGGGGCGGGCAGACGCCCGTCGGGGCCGCGTGCGCGCCAGTCCGGCTGGCCTTCCAGCTGAGCCCCGTGACAGGCAGCGCAGGCTTCGGCGTAAAGGGCCTCGCCCTCGGCAATGTCCAGCCCCTCGGCGCCGGAGGCCACCGCCGGATCCTGTCCTTGCAGCATCCAAA
>NZ_PXNU01000168.1:0-217 GCF_041300735.1 Phaeobacter sp. SYSU ZJ3003
ACCCTCATGTGACCCGCGCCCATGTCTTCATGCCCGAGGCCGCATGGGTGAGCATGTGGCAGTGCAACAACCAGTCACCGGGATTGTCGGCGGCAAAGGTAATGGTGCGCGTTGCGTCCACATCGTTCATTCGGCTGCTCCCCCATCAGAGTCGAGCAGATAGGTGGCGATGGCTTCACGGTCCTTTGGAGTCAGGAACCGGGTGCCTTCGCGGACC
>NZ_PXNU01000169.1:0-591 GCF_041300735.1 Phaeobacter sp. SYSU ZJ3003
CCACATCAGCGCTTTCGATGGCCACATCCGTGCCGGTACCGATGGCGATGCCGACATCGGCATGGGCAAGCGCAGGCGCGTCATTGATGCCATCCCCGACAAAGGCGATCTGGCGCCCCTGCCGCAACTCATCGAGCGCCGCGACCTTGCCGTCGGGCAGAACCCCCGCGATCACCTGGTCGATGCCGGTTTCGCGGGCGATGGCTTCGGCTGTCTCGCGCTTGTCGCCGGTGATCATGGCAACTTTCAGCCCCTTTTCATGCAGCGCAGCGATGGCCGCGCGGCTGGCCGGTTTCACCGGGTCGGCCACGCCGATCACCGCCGCAAGCCGCCCGTCAACTGCCGCGTAGAGCGCGGTACGCCCGCGTTTGGCAAGCTCGGTCTCCTGCGCCGCCAGCGCCGCCGTATCGATGCCTTCGCGTGTCATGAACCGGTCGGCTCCGACCAGCACCTGCGCTCCGTCCACCATGGCGCGCACGCCGTGGCCGGTGACCGAGGTGAAATCGCCCGCCTCAGCGCGTGGGGCGCCCTCGGCGCGGGCGGCGCGGACGATGGCTTCGGCGATCGGGTGCTCCGAACGTTCCTCCACCG
>NZ_PXNU01000017.1:0-98894 GCF_041300735.1 Phaeobacter sp. SYSU ZJ3003
CTACAGGGGCGGCCCAGCCATGCCCATAACCGGCTGCTGACCTCGGCGGTTCTGGACGCGGATGAGCGCCGCCTTGTCGCCCGCACCATCAGTGACAAGCTGCAAGGCGCCACCGCCCCGGTCGCGGTGCTGCTGCCCGAGCAGGGCTGCAACGAATGGGACCGCCCCGGCGGCGATCTGCACGATGCCGAGGGATTGTCGGCCTTTTGCGATGAAATGCGCGCGGCCTGCCCGGGCAATGCGACATTGCACGCGCTGGACTGCCATATCAACGACGCAGCCTTCGCTGAGAAGGCGCTTGAGATCTTCGACGGCTGGGTGGCTGAGGGACTGATTCCGCAGGGATAGACGTCTGCGCGCCTGCCGGATCACCAAATCTTGAAAGCGCAACAAGGGCGCCCGCGACAGTGGGCGCCCTTGTTGCGCGTTAGGGTTAATAGAATAGGTGTTCGGTGTTTTGCTGCCGAAAATACTTCCTGCGCGCAATGATATTACTTGCCAGGCGAAGGGACGCGGCCTAGGGTGCTGTCAAATTAGTGGAACAATGTTCTACATAGTGGAATAGGGATTGACAGTCAGACCGCTGGCCTGAATTCTGCGGCTCCGCAGATGACGCCGGGTTCTGGCAAGGGCGGCAAACACCGGCCTTGGCGCGCGGAGGAGGGCGTGGCTAGATCCCGACAGGAACAGGGGGCGTGTGCAAAAGGCCAGAGGCCCGCAGCCCCGCCAAGGAGAGGAAAATACGGATGACGGATGCCATTGGATACGAACGCGTTGGGGATATTGCGGTCCTCAAGGCGCAGAACCCGCCGGTAAATGCGCTGGGCCTGGACGTGCGCCAGGGCCTGGTGGACGGGATCGAGCGGGCCGAATCGGAAGGCGCCAAGGCGGTGCTGATCTACGGTGACGGCCGCACCTATTTCGCCGGCGCCGATATCCGCGAATTCGGCAAGCCGCCGCAGGGGCCGTTTCTGCCCGATGTTTGCACCCGCATCGAATCGTCGCCGCTCTTGGTGATTTCGGCGCTTCATGGCACCGCACTGGGCGGCGGTCTGGAAATCGCGCTTGGCTCGCACTATCGCATCGCCGTGCCTTCCGCGCGTATCGGTCTGCCGGAAGTGCTGATCGGCGTGATGCCGGGCGCCGGTGGCACCCAGCGTCTGCCGCGTCTGATTGGTATTGACGCCTCGGTTGACGTGATCACCTCGGGCCGTCAGGTCGGCGCCAAGGAAGCTTTGAGCCTCGGCATTCTGGACCGCGTCGAAGAGGGCGAGCCACGCGAGATCGGCCTTGCCTATGCGCAGGAACTGCTGGATCAGGGCGCCCCGCGCCGCGCCATCAGCGAAATGCCCGCGCCCGAAGCCGTCGATTTCGATGCGCTTTATGACTCTGTGCTGAAAAAAGGCCGCGGCCTTCTGGCGCCTGCGGTTGCGATCCGCGGCATTCAGGCCTGCTGCGAGTTGCCCTTTGACGAGGGCATGAAGCGTGAGCGGGAACTCTTCATGGAGCTGATGAGCACCGATCAGCGGCAGGGCATGATCCATGCCTTCTTCTCGGAACGCGCAGTCAGCAAGCTGCCGGAACTGAAGGGCGTTGAGCCGCGCGCGCTGAACAGCCTCGGCGTTATCGGTGGCGGCACCATGGGGGCAGGCATCGCCACGGCAGCGCTGCTGGCCGGTCTGCCTGTCGTAATGCTGGAGATGACCGCCGAGGCCGCCGAAGCCGCCAAGGGCCGCATCGCGGGCAACCTTCAGGGCGCGCTGAAGCGCGGCAAGATCAGCCAGGAGAAGTTCGACCATCTGACCGGTGAGGCGCTGACTCTCGCCACCGATTACGATGCACTGAGCGATGTCGATCTGGTGATCGAGGCTGTCTTCGAAGAAATGGGCGTCAAGAAAGAGGTCTTTGGTAAGCTGGATGCCGTCTGCAAGAAAGGCGCGATCCTGGCCTCTAACACTTCGTATCTCGATGTGAACGAGATCGCCGCCAGCACCTCGCGTCCCGAGGATGTGATCGGTCTGCACTTCTTCTCTCCGGCGCATGTGATGAAGCTCTTGGAGATTGTTGTTGCCGACAAGACCGCGCTCGACGTGGTTGCCACCGGGTTCGAGCTGGGCAAGCGGCTCAAGAAAATCTCGGTCCGCGCCGGCGTCTGCGATGGTTTCATCGGCAACCGGATCCTTGCCACCTATCGCAAGGCGGCCGATCACATGGTTCTGGACGGTGCCTCTCCGTACCAGATTGACAAGGCGCTGACCGATTTCGGTTTCGCCATGGGGCCTTTCGCGGTGGCGGATCTGGCGGGGCTCGACATCGGCTGGGCCGTGCGCAAGCGCAAGCGCGCCGAGGGCATGGACCCGCGCGAGCGTGACAGCAGCTACATGGACAAAATCTGTGAGGCGGGCAACTTTGGCCAGAAGACCGGCAAGGGCTATTACGTCTACGAGGCAGGCAAGCGCGGCGGCACCCCGAACCCCGAGGTGACCGAGTTGATCGAGGCAGAGCGCGCCGAGAAGGGCATCACCCCGAAAGAGTTCACCGACGAAGAGATCGTGACCCGCTACATGGCGGCCATGGTCAATGAGGCCGCCAAGGTGGTGGGCGAAGGTATCGCGCGCCGTCCGCTGGACGTCGATATGACGCTGCTCTTCGGCTACGGCTTCCCGCGCTATCGTGGCGGGCCGCTGAAATGGGCCGACATGCAGGGGCTGGATACGCTTCTGGCGAACATCAAATCCTACGCCGAAGAAGACGATTATTTCTGGCAGCCCGCGCCGCTGCTGGAGCAGTTGGTTGCCGAGGGGCGCACATTCGACGATCTGAACAAGGAAAACAGCTGATATGAAAGAAGTCGTTATCGTCTCTGCCGCCCGTACCGGGCTGGCCAAATCCTTTAGGGGATCCTTCAACATGACCCACGGCGCCACCATGGGCGGTGCCGCGGTCGAGGCCGCGATGGCCCGCGCCGGGATCGAAGGCGCCGAGATCGAGGATTGCATCATGGGCTGCGGCGCTCCCGAAGGGGAAACCGGCGCCAATATCGCCCGCCAGATTGCTCTGCGCGCCGGTCTGCCGGTCACCGCATCGGGCATGACCGTGAACCGCTTCTGCTCCTCAGGTCTGCAGACCATCGCCTTGGCGGCGCAGCAGATCATCTGCGAAGGCGCAGGCCCGATGGTGGCAGGCGGGGTGGAAAGCATCTCGATGGTGCAGCCGAAACTGCGCCCCGTGCAGGAAGCCTGGCTGAAAGAGCACAAGCCTGCCGTCTATATGACCATGATCGAAACCGCTGATATCGTGGCCGATCGCTATGGCATCAGCCGCGAAGATCAGGACGCCTATGGTCTGCGCAGCCAGCAGCGTATCGCTGCGGCGCAGGAAGCCGGCCTGTTCAAGGATGAGATCATTCCCGTCTCCACCACCATGGCGGTGAAGGACAAGGAAACCGGTGAGATCTCGATGAAAGACGTTGTCGTGGACCGCGACGAATGCAACCGTCCCTCGACCACGCTCGACGGTCTCGCTGGTCTGGCGCCGGTGCGCGGCGACGGCAACTTCATCACCGCAGGCAACGCCAGCCAATTGTCCGATGGCGCCGCTGCCGTGGTGCTGATGGAAGCCAAGGAGGCCGAGAAGCGTGGGCTTGAGGCTATGGGCGCCTTCAAAGGCTTCTGCGTTGCAGGCTGCGAGCCGGACGAGATGGGCATCGGCCCGGTCTTTGCCGTGCCGCGGCTGCTGGAACGCCACGGGCTGACGGTGGATGACATCGATATCTGGGAGCTGAACGAAGCCTTCGCGAGCCAGGCGCTCTACTGCCGCGACCGTTTGGGTATCGATGACGAGAAATGCAACGTCAACGGCGGCTCAATCGCCATCGGTCACCCCTTTGGCATGACCGGCGCCCGTATGACCGGCCACATCCTGCGCGAAGGCAAGCGCCGGGGCGCCAAGCTGGGCGTCGTCACCATGTGTGTCGGCGGCGGCATGGGCGCAGCGGGCCTGTTCGAAATCTACTGAACCGCAATCAAAGACCACGCGGCACCCGGTGGGCAGTCATCGCCCGCCGGATGTCGCCCGGCCCGATTGGATCGTGCCAAAGGGCCATGAGGAGAATGAAATGGATCTGAGTTACACCCCCGAAGAACAGGCCTTCCGCGAGGAGGTGCAGCATTTTCTGGACGAGAAACTGCCCAAGGAAATGTCGGATGCGGTCCGCGAGGGACGCAGCCTCGGCAAGGAAGGCCACGAACGCTGGCATGCCATCCTGAACGAACAGGGCTGGCTGGCGCCGAATTGGCCGCGCGAATTTGGCGGCTGCGAATGGAATGCCGTGCAGCGCCATATCTTCGAAGAGGAATGCTGCCGCGCCCATGCACCGCGCATCGTGCCCTTTGGCCTGACCATGCTGGCGCCGGTGTTGCAGAAATTCGGATCCAAGGAACAGCAGGACTATTACCTGCCCAAGATCCTGAGTGGCGAACACTGGTGGTGCCAGGGCTATTCCGAGCCGGGCGCGGGCTCTGACCTTGCCAGCCTGAAAACCAAGGCGGTGCGCGATGGCGACCACTATATCGTCAACGGCCAGAAGACCTGGACCACGCTGGGCCAGCACGCCAACTGGATCTTCTGCCTGGTGCGCACCGACCCCGATGCCAAGCAGCAGGAAGGCATTTCCTTCCTTCTGATCGATATGGACACGCCGGGCATCGAAGTGCGCCCGATCATCCTGCTGGACGGCACCCACGAGGTGAATGAAGTCTGGTTCACCGATGTGAAAGTGCCGGTGGAAAACCTGGTGGGCGAGGAAAACAAGGGCTGGACCTACGCCAAGTACCTCCTGACCCATGAACGTACCAATATCGCGGGTGTCGGATTCAGCCAGGCCGGTCTGGATGCGGTGAAACGTCTGGCGCGGGTGCAGATGCACAAGGGCCGCCCGCTGATCGAAAACCCCTATTTCGCGGCCCGCATGGCGCAGGCGGAGATCGATCTGATGGCCATGTCTACCACCAACCTGCGCATCATCTCGGCGGCTGCCTCCGGTCAGGCGCCGGGTGTCGAAAGCTCGATGCTGAAGGTGAAGGGCACCGAAATCCGTCAGGAAATCAACGATATGGCGCGCCGGGCCGCAGGCGTTTACGCGATGCCCTTTGCCTCCGAAGCGGTGGAAGGCGGCAACGAACCGCCGGTCGGCCCCGAAGGCACGGCTGCCGTTGCCGCGCAGTATTTCAACAACCGCAAACTGTCGATCTTTGGCGGTTCCAACGAAATCCAGAAGAACATCATCGCAAAAGTGAAAATGGGAGGCCGGGCATGAACTTCGACCTGACCGAAGAGCGGCAGATGCTGCAGGACAGCCTGCGTCGCTTCCTGTCGGACCGCTACACGACATCCGTGCGCAACGACATCCTGGAAAGCGAGACGGGTTTCTCCGCTGACATCTGGGGACAGCTGGCCGAACTGGGTGTCATCGGTGCGCTGTTTTCCGAGGAAGACGGCGGGTTTGGCGGCGCCGGTTTCGATATCTCCACCGTGTTCGAGGAACTGGGCCGTGCTGGCGTGGTTGAGCCGCTGCTGGACACCGCGCTGCTGGGCGGTGGTCTGATCGCGGCACTGGGCAATGACGATCAGAAGGCCCTCGTCGAAGAGGTGATCGGCGGCGGCGTGCAGCTGGCCTTTGCGCACGGCGAGCCGAACAGCCGCTACGAGTTGTCTCGGGTGGAAACCACGGCCAAGACCGAGGGCGATCAGATCGTTCTGAACGGGCGCAAGGCCGTCGTCGTCAACGCCGAGGCCGCCGATCACCTGGTGATCTCTGCCCGCGAAAGCGGCGCGGCGGATGCGACCGATGGGATCTCGCTGTTCCTGGTGCCCCGCGATGCCGAGGGCCTGTCGCTGCGCGGCTATGCGCTGCTGGCTGGTGGTCGCGCTGCCGAGGTCGAGCTGGATAACCTGCGCCTGCCTGCCTCTGCTCGTCTGGGCGATGCTGGCGCCGCATGGTCTGCCATGGCCGGGGTCTTTGCCCGCGCCGAGGTGGCGCTGGCTGCCGAAACCCTGGGCGCGATGGAAACCGCGACCGAGCTTACCCGTCAGTACCTGCTGACCCGCAGCCAATTTGGCCGCCCGATCGGCACCTTCCAGGCGCTGCAGCACCGGGTGGCGGACCTGCTGATCGAGATCGAGCAGGCGCGCTCGGCGGTGATCAACGCGGCCGGCCATCTGGAAGGCGACGCGCGGATGCGCGATCTCAACGTGGCGGCGGCGCGCAACCTGATTGGCCGTGCAGGTCGTCTGGTGGCCGAGGATTCGATCCAGCTGCACGGCGGTATCGCCATGACGCAGGAATACGAACTGGCCCATATCGCCAAACGGATCGTCATGGCGGAGCACCGCTTTGGTGATGCGGACACGCAGCTGGAGCGTTTTCTTGACCTCAGCGCCGCGTGATACCGGCGAGGTCCGCCTGATCGAGGAACCCGGTTGCCAGCAGATGGTTGGCTACCGGACCGAGGTCGATACCCGGGATGGCTCCTGCACCGTGACGCTGGAGCTGGAGCCCCGGCATATGAACCGCCATGGCATCGTCCATGGCGGCATGGTGGCCACGGTTCTGGATGTGGTCTGCGGCAATACTGCAATGCAGTTCTTCGATCCGGACGGAAACGCGGACCTGGTCACCGTTTCGCTGAACCTCTCCTATGTGGGGTCGACGCGGACCGGGGCCATTACGGCCCGCGCCCGGCCTACGGGGGGCGGCAAAAGCATCGCCTATGTCTATGGCGAGCTGTTTGATGACACCGGCCGCCTGCTGGCCACGGCAAACGGAATTTTCAAGAGGATACGGAAATGACCCGACGTGCACGGATGGACGATCTTGGCGACCGCGCGGTTGTCGTGAATATGAACCCGGACCGCCGGGGCGCCCTGTCGCAGGATCTTTACGACGCCATTCAGGCGGCGCTGGATCTGGCGCAGGAGCCGCGCATCCGCGCTGTGCTGCTGACCTCGGAAGGTGGGTTTTTCTGCGCGGGCGGCGATCTCAACGTGCTGATTGAACGTCGCGGCCTCAGCGAGGACGAGCGCCGCGCCAAGGTCAACAACCTGCATGATCTGATGCGGGGGATCCGGGACTGCCCGGTGCCGGTGATCGCCGCAGTCGAGGGCGGCGCGGCCGGGGCCGGTCTGTCGCTGGCGCTGGCAGCGGATCTGATCGTGGCCTCTTATGGGGCGAAATTCACCGCCGCCTACGTCAAGGCGGGACTGGTGCCCGATGGCGGGCTGACGGCCTCGCTGGCGCGGATGCTGCCGCGTCCGCTGGCGATGGAAATGTGCCTTTTGGGTCGGCCGGTGACAGCCGGACAGATGGCTGCGCTCGGCGCGGTCAATCAGGTGGTGGCGCCGCAGCGCGTTCTTGGCGCGGCGCACAGCCTTGCCGATGCGCTGGCCCAGGGCCCGCGCGCGGCGCAGGGCACCATCCGGCATCTGGTCTCCAGCGCCTATGAGGCGGCAGAAACTGCACAGCTTGATGCGGAATGCGCCGCCATGGCCCGTGCGGCTGGCGGCGAGGAGGCAGGCGAGGGCATCGCGGCCTTCCTGGAAAAACGCGCTCCGCAGTTCAGCGGCTAGGGTCCGGCCCGCACAGGGCCTGCACCCACGACATAACCGGCGCCGGATTTGGGAGGAGAGGGCAATGGAACGATGGCATGATTTACTGGCCGCGCAGGTGGCCGAGCGGCCGGAGGCTGCGGCCTTTTCCGACAGTGGCGGCACCGCCTGGAGCTATGCCGAGCTTTCGACAGCCGTAGAGGCGGTGGCCGAGCATCTGCGGAAGGTTGGCGTGCAGCCGCGTGACCGGGTCATGGTCTTGTCGGAAAACTGCTGCGCGGCGGTGGCGGCGATGCTTGGCGCCTCGCGGATCGGGGCCATCGCGGTGCCGGTCAATGCAAGGATGAGCGCGGGGGAAGTGGACCGGATCCTGTCCCACGCGCGCCCGGCGGCGGTGCTGTGCACCTCCGCGATTTCCCTCGAGGCCGAAGCCCATGCCGCGCGGATTGAGGCACGCGAGATCCGTGGCGCCTTTGGCGCTCTGCATCTGGCCTGCCCCTATGCCTCAAATCCCGATGCCCCGGAGGAGGTGGCGGTTCTGCTTTACACCACTGGCACCACCGGCGCGCCAAAGGGGGTGATGCTGACCCATGCGAACCTTCTGTTTGGCGGCAAATCCTCGGCCGAGCTGCGCGATATGGGGCCGGGTGATGTGATCTATGGCGTGTTGCCGATGACCCATGTCTTTGGCCTTGCTTCGGTGATGACGGCGGCGATCCTGTCCGGGGCCGAGGTCTGGCTGGAGGCGCGTTTCTCGGCGGCGAAACTCTATGAGGCGCTGCGCCGGGGCGTAACGCGTCTGGCGGCGGTGCCGCAGATGCACGCGCTGGTGATGCAATACGCCAAGGAACAGGGGCTGGAGCACCTCAGCAGCGAGGTTTTGCAGTACGTTTCGTCCGGGGCGGCGCCGCTGGATCCCGAATGGAAGCGCAAGGCCGAAGGGTTTTACGGGGTGGCCCTGCAGAATGGCTATGGAATGACCGAGACCACTGCCGGGGTCTGCGCCACCAAGAACAGCCAGCTGGGGGATCCTGACATTTCCACCGGTCCGCCGATGCCCGGGGTCGAGGTGCGCATCGATGAGAGCGTTCCGGGCGGCGGTGATGGGCTGGGGGAGGTTCTGGCGCGTGGGCCGAACATCATGCTGGGCTATTATCGCAACCCCGAGGAAACCGCCAAGGTGCTGGACGCAGAAGGCTGGATGCACACTGGTGACATGGGCCGTCTGGACGCCCGCGGGTTCCTGCATATCGAGGGGCGCTCGAAGGAGTTGATCATCCACGGTGGTTTCAACGTCTTCCCGCCCGAGGTGGAGGCGGCGCTGAATGCCCATCCGCAGGTGGTGCAATCCGCTGTGGTCGGGCGCAGGGTCAGCAGCGATGAAGAGGTTCTGGCCTTTGTGCAGGTGGTGCCGGGGGATGCGCCGGATCCGGCAGAGCTGATGGCTTTCGTGCGGGGGCAGCTGGCCGGGTACAAATGTCCCGCGCTGATCGTCCCGGTCGAAGCCTTGCCTGCGGCGCCGACGGGCAAGATCCTGAAGCACAAATTGCTGGAGACTTTTGCGGACCGGCTGCAAGAGGCGTGAACTGCAAGAGGCGTGAGCGGGGCGCTCCCGTCCCCGGACGGGCGGCCTGCGGGGCACGCCTTGTGCGGGGTTGGGCGTGGCGCCGCTGCGCGGCGCAGGGAAAGATCTGCTGAGAGGCGTTTCAGGGGCAGGTCTGCCCTGAAAGCGCGACGTCCAGTGTTGGGCCGGGAGAGCGCCGCCTCAAGGGGAAACCGCGCCCGTGGCGCGGCTGCAGTCGCAGCCCTTGACCCGCCGCTCTCCCTCAGATGCCGTCTCCGATGGAGACGGCGGCGGGAGGGGAGCTTCCCTCAGGTCCAGGTGCCTTCGGCGGCGGCGCGGATGGCGCGGATGTTTTCGCCATAGACGCCCGGGTTATCGACCGAGCCGCCGCGGAAGACCGCGGAACCTGCCACCAGCACATCGGCGCCGGCCTTGGTCACCAGCGGCGCGGTGCTGGGATCGACGCCGCCGTCGATTTCAATGTGCACAGGCCGATCGCCAATCATCTGGCGCAGGGTTGCGATCTTGCCGGTCATGTCGATGAATTTCTGCCCCCCAAAGCCGGGGTTCACCGTCATCACGCAGATGAGGTCGGTGAGGTCGAGAAGATGCGCCACAGCCTCGGCCGGGGTGCCGGGATTGAGTGCAACGCCGGCCTTCATGCCTGCCGCGCGAATGGCTTGCAGGGTGCGGTGAATATGCGGGCCTGCCTCGACATGGGCGGTCAGAACATCGGCGCCCGCATCGGCATAGGCGTCGATATAGGGATCCACCGGCGCGATCATCAGGTGCACATCCATCACCGTTTTTACATGCGGGCGGAAGGCTTTGACCGCTGCCGGACCAAAGGTGAGGTTCGGCACGAAATGCCCGTCCATCACGTCCACATGGACCCAGTCGGCGCCTTCGGCCTCGATGGCCTGGATTTCCTGGCCGAAGTTGGCGAAATCGGCGGAGAGGATGGAGGGGGCGATCTTAACACTGCGGTCAAAGGACATGGGAGGGGTTCCTGCATACTGGGGCGCTGGTGGAGGGTCTTCTGCGCATATAGACTGGCGCGGGCGCGGTTTACAGGGGGCAGTTTGTCCTTGCCCGCTATTTACACCCGTTGCCCTGTGGCCCGTGGCCCTTGGTGCGCTCTGTGACGCGGGCATGACGGTTTTGGCACCGCGGGGCAGTCCGCGTTACAAATAATTCACCGCGATTACACAAATGATTTGAGGAGCACCGTTAGGCAGTCCTGGAAACGAACGGGGGCCGATTGTGCTGCGCATAGAAAAACTCACCAAACGCTTTGGCGACAAGACCGCGGTGGATACCGCGACTCTCGACATCGACAAGCCCTGCATGATCGGCATTATCGGCCGCTCCGGTGCGGGAAAATCGACCCTGCTGCGCATGATCAACCGTCTGGGCGATGCCAGTGAAGGGCAGATCCTGTTCGAAGGGCGCGATGTGACCCGGCTGAAAGGGCGTGAGAAGCGCGCCTGGCAGTCGGACTGCGCGATGATCTTTCAGCAGTTCAACCTGGTGCCGCGCATGGATGTGGTGTCGAACGTGCTGCATGGCACGCTCAACCGCCGCTCGGCGCTGGCGACCATGTTCAACCTTTATCCGATGGAAGACATCCACCGGGCGATCGACATTCTGGACCGTCTGGGCATTGCCGAACACGCGGCCAAGCGGGCCGAGGCCTTGTCGGGCGGGCAGCAACAGCGCGTCGCCATCGCCCGCGCCCTGATGCAGGACCCGAAGATCATCCTGGCGGATGAACCCATTGCCTCACTCGATCCGATGAATGCCCAGACCGTGATGGAGGCGCTGCGCCGCATCCACGAAGAAGACGGGCGCACCGTCATCGCCAATCTGCATACGCTCGATACCGCGCGCCGCTATTGCGACCGGGTGGTGGGGATGCGGGACGGGCGCATCGTCTTTGACGGGCTACCCGAGCAGCTGACCACCGGCGTTGCCCGCGAGATCTACGGCGCCGGCGCCGATTTTTCTGAAGCCGCCACATCCACCGAGATCGAAACGCTGACGCGTACCGAAGGCCCCATCCGCGAGGCCGAGGCCGCCGCGCTCTGATCTTCACCCTCTTTCATCATCCCAAAGTCACAAGGCTTTGGGCCCAAACCAAACCGGAGTGACCTAGAGATGAAAAAACTGATTGCTGCCGCCCTGATGACAACTGCCCTGACCACACCGGTCATGGCCGAGGACATTCAGGAATTCCGCATCGGCATCCTTGGCGGTGAAAACGCCCAGGATCGCATGAACAACAACGAGTGCCTGCGCGCCAAGACCGAAGATCTGCTGGGCGTCGAAACCAAGCTGTTCGCCCCCGCTGATTATAACGGCGTGATCCAGGGTCTGCTGGGCGGCACCATCGACATGGCCTGGCTGGGCGCCTCTGGCTATGCCAAGACCTTCCTGTCCGACCCCGAAGCGGTTGAGCCGATCCTGGTGAAAGTGAACAACGACGGTGGCTACGGCTACTACTCGGTTGGTTTTGCCCGCAAGGACAGCGGCATCACTGCGCTGGAAGACGTCAAAGGCAAGGTCTTCGGTTTTGGTGACCCGAACTCCACCTCCGGCTTCCTGATCCCCTCGATCGAGATCCCGCAGGCAACCGGCGCCAGCATGACTTCGGGCGACTACTTTGGTGAAGTGAAGTTCACCGGCGGTCATGAGCAGACCATCGTTGCGGTCAACAACGGCGATATCGACGCCGGTGTGACCTGGGCCGACGGCCTGGGCAACTGGGAAGACGGCTACAACTCCGGCGCCCTGCGCAAGGCGGTTGATGCCGGTCTCGTCGACATGAACGACTTGGTCAAAATCTGGCAGTCCAAGCCGATCCCGGAAGGCCCCGTTGTTCTGCGCAAGGACCTGCCCGAAAACGTCAAGGTCAAGATGACCGGCCTGATGGCAAGCCTCAAATCCATGGATGCAGATTGCTTCTACGGTGTGGCTGCAGGTGAAGCCAAAGGCTTCATGCCGATCACCCACGACGCCTACGAGGTGATCATCGAAGCACGCAAATTGAAGTCCAACTGATTTTAGGACCAATGCGGCGGGGTCCGGTCTTTGTGCCGGGCCCCGTATTCCTCTGACGCGCGCCCTTGCAGGGGCGTCCCTGCGATCAGAGGCCCATCTGAACACCAATATACCCCCAGGAAACCCCATGGCAGATCTGACAGCGGCCCCGCCTTCCGGTGCCTCCTCGACCGAGGCCATCCGCGCCGAATATGTCGACCTCACCCGGCGCAAGCGTCTTTACGGGACGATCCTCCTGATCGTCTTTGTTGCCATGATGGTGGCCGGGTTCCGCACCGCAGATGACCGCAATGCCGGGTCCTTTGCTGATGGGTTTACCCGAATTTTCGACTACCCGGCCGAGGTGCTGAGCGAAGCTGCCGAGAAGGTGACAGAGCTGCCCGGCCAGGTGGTGCATTTTTTCCCGGCGCTGGTCGAGACGCTGAATATCGCGGCGGCCTCAACCCTGATCGGTGCCATCTTCGGCACGCTTCTGTCGCTTTTGGCGACACGCGGCATGGCGCTTTGGCCGTCGCTGATCCCGGTTTTTCGCCGGGTGATGGATATCTGCCGGGCGATCCCGGAAATCGTCATCGCGCTGGTGCTGATCTTCCTTTTGGGTGGTGGCCCGGTGCCTGCCATGATCGCCATTGCCATCCACACGGCGGGTGCATTGGGCAAGCTGTTTTCCGAGGTGAACGAGAACGCCTCTTTGAAGCCGGTCGAAGGCCTGTCCTCGGTCGGGGCCACCTGGGCACAGCGCATGTGGCTGGGGGTGATCCCGCAGGTGGGGCCGAATTACGTCAGCTATGCGCTGCTGCGGTTTGAAATCAACATTCGCGCCTCGGCGATCCTTGGCTTCGTCGGCGCGGGCGGCATCGGCTACGAGCTGAAGAACGCCATGTCTTGGGGCAAGGGCCGCTACGACGAGGCCGCGGCCATCTTTATCCTCCTGTTCGTCACCATCGTCGTGGTCGATCAGATCTCTGGCAAGCTGCGTGACCGGCTGATCAATGGAGCCAAACAATGACGACTCTGGATGTGAACCCGGGTGCAGGCGCGCGCCGTGACGCCGCCGCGCTGAAGCAGGAGATGGCGGGGCTGTTCCGCACCAAGAAGCTGACGGCCTTTGCGGTGCCGCTGGTGGTGCTGGTCTATATGGCCTACGTCTTTTTCGCCTTCGACGTGCCGGGCCTGTGGGAGCGTGCCAGTCTTGAAAACGCCCGCACTCTTGTCAGCGACAGCTACAGCTACAAGACACATGTGACCCGCGACAACCGCGATGCCTCTGTCTCGGTCGCTATCGAAGGTGAGCGTAAGGGCAGCTACCCAGCAGGCGAGGCGCCGGATTGGGTGAGCCTTGGCGAAACCACGGTAATCGATCTGGAAAACGGCCATACCGTGCGCTTTGGACCTGAAACTGTGGAATATGACATTCCCGGCTACGGCACCGTGCGCGCCACCCCCAGCCGAAGCGCCGGTGTGCAGGCCGAGTTTCCCGCGGGCGATGTACCGGACTGGATCAGCTCCTCGAAGAACCGTCTGGCGATCAAGACCGACGCAGGCCGTCTGACAGTGACCCGCAACCGCTCCGAAGTGTTCCGCTATTTCACCGGCTGGGAGCTGTTCTTCTTCACCCTCGACAGCCCCTATCACGGGATGAGCGCCTCTGCGCTGTTGGGGCGGGCGGCCTCGGGTGAGGCAGGCGCGATCTTCAACGATTTCTGGACCAACAAGATGTGGCGCCATCAGGATGTGGCCTGGGCCATTGGGGAAACGCTGCTTATGGCCTTCCTCGGCACCATCGGTGCGGGCATCGTGGCGCTGCCACTGGCCTTCCTTGCAACCCGCAACTTTATGCCGATCCGCACCCTGCGCTTTGCCACCCGCCGCCTGTTCGATTTCGTGCGCGGGGTGGACAGCCTGATCTGGACGGTTGTGCTGGCGCGCGCATTCGGACCCGGCCCCCTGACAGGTGCCCTGGCGATCCTGGTGACCGATACCGGCACCTTCGGCAAGATCTTCTCGGAGGCGCTGGAGAATGTCGATGAAAAGCAGATCGAAGGCGTGGCCTCGACCGGTGCCAAGCCGGTGCAGCGCTATCGGTTCGGGGTAATCCCGCAGGTAACCCCGGTTCTGCTGTCGCAGCTGCTCTACTTTCTTGAATCCAACACTCGCAGCGCCACGATCATCGGCGCCATCACTGGCGGCGGTATCGGCCTTTTGCTGACCCAGGCGATCATCACCCAGAAGGACTGGGAAGAGGTGGCCTATTACATCGTGCTGATCATCGTGATGGTGATGCTGATGGACTGGTTCTCGGGCATGTTGCGCCGCCGCCTGATCCAGGGCGATCCCGGCAAGCCGCGCCGGGACAAGGCGAAGAAGGGCGAGAAGAAGAACATGCCCTTCGTGCTGCCCTGAGTATGCAAGAGACCGGAACAGGAAAACAGACCATGGCCCGCCTTCAGGCAGATCAG
Source organism: Phaeobacter sp. SYSU ZJ3003 (assembly GCF_041300735.1). Classification (NCBI taxonomy): domain Bacteria; kingdom Pseudomonadati; phylum Pseudomonadota; class Alphaproteobacteria; order Rhodobacterales; family Roseobacteraceae; genus Phaeobacter; species Phaeobacter sp. SYSU ZJ3003. Next base: position 14,689 of record NZ_PXNU01000017.1, read on the forward strand.
CCGTTCATCCATCCCGATTGCCAGATCACCGGTAGCCATTTCGGTGCCTATGTGGAGATCGGCGCAGGCAGCCGCATCGCGAACAGCCGCTTTGGCGACTACAGCTATTGCGACCGCACCTGCGATATCGCCAATGCGGAGGTGGGGAAGTTCGCCAATATCGCCAGCTTCACCCGCATCGGGGCGACGGATCACCCGATGGAGAAGGCGTCATTGCATCACTTCCTGTATCGGTCTGCCGATTATTGGGATGATGCCGGGGTCGATGAGGACTGGTTCGCCCATCGCGCCAGCCGCATGGCCCGTATCGGCCACGACACCTGGATCGGCCACGGCGCGATGATCAAGCCCGAGGTCACCATCGGCCACGGTGCGGTTGTGGCCTCGGGCAGCGTCGTGACCAAGGACGTCGCCCCCTATGCCATCGTCGGCGGCAACACCGCCCGTCTGATCCGCCGCCGCTACCCCGAAGCGGTGGCCGAGGCGATGATTGAGCTTGCCTGGTGGGACTGGGACAATTCCACCCTGAGGGCCGCGCTGCCGGACTTCCGCGCGCTGAAGGCGGAAGAGTTCCTGGAAAAATACGCTTGAGTTTAGATGGGTGGGGTGCTCCCGCCCGTGTCTGGCCCTTCTGTGAGAAGGGCCGGCCTGGTTGGGCCGGGCGCCGCTTGCGCGGCGCCGGGGCTATTAGGGTGGCGTTGTAGACGTTTGCAAAGTGTGTTGGGCGGGTTTGAGCACGGCGTAGATCACGATGCATACAGCACCGCTTTTCATGTGGACCGAAGAGACGCGATCAACGCGCTGACCATCTCGGATGCGTTGTGTTTCAAAGGATCTCTCACACTGTCGGCAAGTCCGAACATGAGCAGCAATCCCAGTACCGCCGAGTGTATCGCCAGGGCTTCCTGACGCACGCCTTTTGCATCGCTGTCCAGCCTATCCGCAAGGGCGCCATACATCCTGTCGGTCACAGGGTGAATCCTGTCTAGCAGCGCAGCATCGTGAGAGGCTTTGACGCTTTGCTTGATGGTCTGCGGCAACAGGTACATCATCCGAAATCGGTCGAGGTCCTCAAAATGAAATCCGGCGATGGCTCTGACGAATGCATCGACGGCCTCATCGCGCTTCGTGGTCCCGGACACCGACTGTATTGCGGTCTCCGCTTCAGCCTCAAGCCACGGAAGAAACATCGCGGCGAGCAGGTCATGCTTGCTTGGATACCAGTAGAGTACCGCTTGTTTCGTGCACCCCAGACGACGGGCTATCGCATCGAACGATACCGCCGCCAGACCTTCGGATGCCAACAGGTCGCGAGCGGTTTCCAAAATCTGATCACTTGTATTCTTGTGCGGCATCGACACGATCCTTGACTGCTTACCAATGGTAAGATACTTTGTTTGCCAATGGTAAGGAAGGGTGAGAACCTTTGCCAACCAAAGGCGCCATACGGGGAGCCGAAAGATGACCGCACTCACTTTGGAAAATCCGGTCTTCGTCACCTATGTGATTGCCGCTGCGCTTCTGGTGCTCAAGGTTATGGCCCAGGGTTGGATGACAGTTCACCGAATGATGAAAGTCAGGGCGGGCTGGGCGAGTCCCGAAGACCTTCAAAAAGGGCTCATCAATACAGCTCCCGATCCGTCGCAACTGGACGTCAATGAATACGTTGACCGATCCCGTCGGATGCACCGGAATGACCTAGAAAACATACCGGCCTTCTGGGCGGCAGGCCTTCTGTTTGTGGCAATCGGTCCTTCTGTCTGGCTGGCGCATGTCCTGATGTATGGTTTTGTTGCGGCGCGGCTGGCGCACTTCTGGGCCTATACGACGAAGCAATCCCATGAAATCCGGGCGACATTCTACACCGTCGGGTCCCTAATCGTCATTTACATGGCGTGCCATGTGCTCTGGGTCGCGATCACGTAGGCACACGCGTTCACCCGCGCCGCGTCAGCGGCGCCCGGCCTAACGGGAGCGGATCATGCACATGATCCGGCGACGGGCGGGAGTGCCCCGTCTCAGCCTTCGATATCACCGTGGATGGCGAATTGCTCCAGGCCCGCCGATTGCGCCTCGATCATCCGGTAGCTTTCGCGCACGCCCGCATCGGTCAGCTCTCGCATCACGGTCAGCAGGGTGTTGGGCGCGTGATCGGCGCAGAGGTCGGCCATGTGGGCGATCTCCTCGGCAGCCACGGGGCGGGCGGCGGCCACATCCGGCGCGCCGTAGTAGCTGACAAAATGATGCGCCAGAAGGTCGGTCAGGGTTTCCAGCTCAGCCTCTTCGATCTTCGTCACCGCGACAAATGTCACCCGCCCGCCGGTTTCCAGCCCCATCCAGCCATTGGAAAAGGCCTGACGCTGCTTGCCGGTCAGATCCGCCTCGCCCCAGTTGGAAAATTCAAAACCGCCCGAGATGCACCATTCGCCGGTGCGGGCCGGGCTGGCAAAGACGTTTTGATCGCTCTCGTCGAAATGGATGGCGCGGGCCAGTTGCATCACGGGGTCTCCAGAAGCGTTGTCAGGGGGATCAGATGGGTGGTGTCGCCGTCGCGCAGCAGCATGCCGAAATCCTCGTCAATGCCAAGGAAGGTGCCGCTGAGGTCATTCTGCCGGGTCTCTTCGCCGATACCATGGGCGAGGCCACGCCATTCTTCGTGCAGCGGTTTGGAGCCGTCCTCTTCCCAGCGGGTGATCCAGTGCAGGCAGTGACGGGCCCAGCTTTCGACCAAGGCAGGCGCCTCCACATCGGCGCAGCCTTCGGCATAAAGCGCGGTGTCCTCGGGCGCGGCGCCGCCGTCCTCGTCCTTGGGCCAGAGCGGCAGCTCCAGCCCGATCACCAGCCAGTCGGGCTCTTCCGCCGGATCGCTGGTGCTGGCGGCGGCGCGCAGGCGGCCGCAGCGGGCGCCGTTGATGCGGATCGCGCCGCCCCAGTCCAGATGCACCGCGACCTCAGGCGGGGCAAGGGCGCCCAAGGCGTTCTGAAAACCGACGCCGCAGGTGGGCAGCATCGCCATCGCGTGCGACAGAGGTACCTCGGGGGCAAAGACCAGTGCTGCGCGCAGGGTGTCATGCGCCAGATTATAGACCACCAGACCGGCATCACAGCCCAGGACCGCCCGTTTACAGGCGGTCTCGAACGGGTCCTCAGGGCCGGTCACCGCCTCGCCGGACATCAGCGGTGGAAAGGACAGGGTAGGGGTGGCCTCGCTCATGCGGCGCCCCGTTGGATAAGACCGAGTGCCACCTCCTGGAATGCCTTGGCCTGCGGGCTGTCAGGTTTGCTGACCACCACCGGCGCGCCGCCATCAGCGGCAAGGCGCACGTCCAGATGCAGCGGGATCTCAGCCAGGAGCGGCACGTTCAGCTTCTTGGCTTCGGCGGCGACGCCCCCGTGGCCAAAGATATGTTCCTCATGGCCGCAGTTGGAGCAGATATGGGTGGACATGTTCTCGATCAGCCCGACGATCGGCACGTGCAGCTGTTTGAACATGTCGATGCCCTTGCGCGCGTCGATCAGCGCAACGTCCTGCGGGGTCGAGACCACGATGGCGCCATCCACATGGGCCTTCTGCGCCAGAGTCATCTGCACATCGCCGGTGCCCGGCGGCAGGTCCACGATCAGCACATCAAGCGCGCCCCATTGCACCTGCATCATCATCTGCTGCAGCGCGCCCATCAGCATCGGACCGCGCCAGACCACTGCCTGATCCTCGTTTGTCATCAGGCCGATGGACATCATGGTGACGCCGTGGTTGCGCATCGGCAGGATGGTCTTGCCATCGGGGCTGGCGGGACGGCCGGACACGCCCAGCATGCGCGGCTGCGAGGGGCCATAGACATCCGCATCCAGCAGACCGACACGGCGGCCTTCGGCAGCCAGCGCGCAGGCTAGGTTCGCCGAGACGGTGGATTTGCCAACGCCGCCCTTGCCCGAAGCGACCGCGATGATGCGATCCACGCCGGGGATCTTCTGTGGTCCCTGGGGCTGGGCGGCTTTCTTCGGTTTCAGATCCGGCGGCGGCGCCTTGGTGGAATGGGCGGTCAGCAGGGCCGAGACCTTCTCGACCCCGGCAAGGGCGGTGACCTTGGCCTCTGCCGCGTCGCGCACGGGGGCGTAGGCCTCGGCGCGGGCCGGATCGACTTCCAGCACGAAACGCACGGCGCCGTCTTCGATATTCAGAGCCCGCACGATGCCGGCGGCGACGATGTCGCTGCCGCTGACGGGGTCGGTGATGGTCTTCAGTGCCTCGAGGACAGTTTCACGGGTGAGGGACACGCCGGTCTACTCCTTTGGTGGGTTCGTTTGCGTCTGTGTACGGAACACTTGACTGAAATGTAGGTTGATCCCTAGCATTTCGAATGGTCCGTTTGTCTTTTCTCTATCCGATCCGGCCAGAGCGTGCAGCGCTCAATTTTACCGGGGTGCGTGCAGCGCTCAGTTTTGCAGGAGTGCCTGCATTGCTGCACCGGATCAGGACTGTGGCGGCGGGCCGGGCTGCGTTGATCCCGGTGCTTGTGCTCTGGCTGCTGACGGTCGGCAGTGCCGTTCAGGCCGAGGATCGGTTGGTCCGGCTGGCGGTGCCGCAGGCGCTGGTCGAAACCGGATTTCTGAAACATCTGCTGCCGCGGTTTTCCCTGAAAACGCAGGTGCGTATCGAACTCGTCACGCCCGGCGCAGCTGCCGAGGCCGCGTTTTCGGACAGGGCCGAGGGCACGCCGGTGTTTCAGGATGCGGCCGCGCTCTGGCACATGCAGGTGCTGGATGGCGCCCATCCGGGCACGGCGCGGTTTGTCGACTGGCTCGGCTCGGACGTGGGCGCGCGCACGATCACCGCCTATGCGCCGGATGGGGTGCAGATGTTCACCCTGCCGCAGATCACCGCCGAGGTGGAGGAAGAAATCGTCTTCGAAGGCGACGCGATGAAAGGACAGAACCTGTCGCGCAGCAAATGCGGGCGTTGCCACGCGGTGGCCGAGGACATGCGCATGACCGATATCGGATCGACGCCGTCCTTTTTCGTGCTGCGGGCGCTGCCGGATTGGGACTACAGGTTCCAGGCCTTTTATGCGCTGAACCCGCACCCCTCCTTTACCCAGGTCGCCGATGTGACCGAGCCCTTCCCCGCGGACCGCCCGTCGCCTATCGTGCCCGTGGCCATGACGCTGGACGAGCTGGAGGCGATCCTGGCCTATGTGTCCAGCCTCACCCCGGCAGATCTGGGAGCCCCCTTGCAACATCAGTGATCGCGGCGCTTGCTGAGGTAATCGGCCGTGGTGCGCACGCGCGGGCGTTCCTTGCCTTCGAAGGGATTGTTTTCCTGATGGAACTGCGCGTTGACCCGGCAATCGTCGCACATCTGGATCATCCGTGCCGCATCCGAGGTGGCGAACATCGCGTGTTTTCCGGCTAGTTTTTCGGTGATCCGTTCGATGGTGGATTTCACCCCGAACAGCGTGCCGCACTCGACGCAGGCAAAAGGTTCCTCTTCGTGCACCACCACCTGGCTTAGCGCTTCGGGCTGGAGGTTCAGGCGCGGTTCATAGCTGATCGCCTGTTCGGGGCAGACATTGGCGCAGAGGCCGCATTGCAGGCAGGCGTCCTCTTGGAACCGCAGCTGTGGCAGGTCGGGATTGTCCCCCAGCGCGCCGGAGGGGCAAAGGGAGACGCAGGACAGGCACAGGGTGCAGCTGTCGGTATCGACCAGCAGCGCGCCATAGGGCGCATCATCCGGCAGGGGCAGCATGTCGGCCTCAGGCGCCAGCGCGCGGGCGGCCTGACGGGTGATCTGGCGGCGGGTGCCCATGGGGCGCAACGGCTCATTTATCGGCGCGGGCACTTCGGCGCCGAACAGCGCATCGCTCAGCGCGTCAGGGTCGTTCAGGTCCAGCAGCGTGGCCTTGTCGCCCGCGATGGCCTGGGCCAGGGTCAGCTCACGCTCCTGCACTGCGCGGTCCACCTTGGGCGACATCAGCAGCGACACATGGGCAAATCCGGCGGCCAGTGCCGCGAGGATTTCGGCATGACCAAAGGTATTCATCGCCTCCAGCTCCAGCGGCAGCACATCGGCAGGCAGCCCGCGACCGAACCGGGCCGCAAGGCGGATCATCTCGGCGCCGTGTTCGTTCACCACCAAGAGGCGCGGGGCGCTGCCCCCGGCATCGAGATAGGCCTTTGCCAGCACCTGAATGCGGCGCATCAGCGTATCGGTGGGCGGCGCGTCATAGGTGATCGAGCCAGAGGGACAAAGCGAGGCACAGGCGCCGCAGCCGGCGCAGATCATCGGGTCGATGCTGACGTGATCGCCATTGGGGCTGATGGCGCCGGTAGGGCAGACATCAAGACAATTGGTGCAGCCGGTCTGGCTGGCACGTGAATGGGCGCAGAGCAGCGGTTCGCTGCGCACGTAGAGCGGTTTTTCGAAGGTGCCGACCAGTTGGCTGGCCTCCAGCACTGCATCGGCCACCGCCTGCACGCCCTTGGGATCGGCACGCAGATATCCTTCGCGTTTTTCATGGGCCGGGAACAGCGGCGTGCCGCCGGTCAGGTCCAGAATGATATCGCATTCCGAGCGACCACCATCGCGGGGGGCTGTCCAGCTCCAGCTGCGGCCGGTGGTGTCGAGCTGCTGCAAGGCGTCGATGGTGACCTGAAACTGGCCAAGCGCGCCAGAGGCCTGCCGCAGCTGTCCCCGCACCACGTCGAAGTCGCGGCTCATCGGCGGTTCGTCATCACCGGTCAGCAGCACCGTCACGGCCAGACTGTCCTGCAACCGCTTGGCGGCGGCCAGCGCCACATCGCCCGGGCCGACGATCAGGCACAGGCCCTCGGACACCACATCGACGGTCTTGGCCGCCGAGGTATCTAGCGCCGCCTCGGCCACGAGGGCGGACATTTTGGGTAGCAAATCGCCCTCATCGGCGGTCCATCCGGCCCTGTCCCTGAGGTCGAGGAAGGCCGGAGAGGGGGCACCGATCTCGCCCGCGATCTCCTCGAAAAGGCGCTGTTCCTGAGTGCAGCAAATGACCGCGTCTCCGGCACCGATTGCAGCGGCAGCGCTGTCGGTCTGGCTGGTGCAAAGGGCCGAATGCATCTTTGAACATGACAATCCCGTGACGTCGGAAAGTCGTTCCGAATCGATCTCCTGAGATCCAGAACAATCGCATAGAATCAACTGCTTGGCCATTCTTTCCTCGCTTGCATCAGGGCTGGCGTGACGGGCGGATAACCGCCATCCGGGCCACAGATTAGGCATGATTCTGAAGCCACGTAAACCGGTTTGCACCCCGCAGCAGGCCCCGGATGGGGCGCAAAATACCGGGGTGATTCGCGCGGTTTTGTGTACAGCGGTATTCCGATTATTTTTGTCGACATAGACAATTCGACCAAGGCGGAACTCTACCCCCCTGCGTCTGCCCCAATTTGTCCGGGTTGCGGGAAATTTGCAGATCGGGTGCAGAGCAGGCTTTCACGAAGGCGTGACCTTGCGGCACACTTGTACGACGCAGGGAGATGTAGGGTGCGCAACCAGTGAGCCGTAGTTTGGACAAGACCGACGTGATGCCGCTTGGCATCGTACTTCGCCGGACCCCGGGGGTGACCCGCTGGGCACGATGGTCTTGGAAGGTGGCAGGCGTCTTGCCCGCAGCCCGGTCCGCAGATTGGCAATTGCTGCGCGAGGAAGACGGCGCCAGCGAATTCCACGCCGCGACACTGCCGCTGGAACTGCACCGCGCCGATGCCGAAGCCTATATGCACGGGCTGACCGCAGAACCGCCCTGTGTCTATGTTGTGATGCGCGAAAGCGATGATGCCGACCGCCCGCTGGAAATGACGCTGGTCACCGCCTCTCCTTACGAGGCGCAGGACTATGCCGACAGCGGCGAGGAACTGGTGGAGAAGGTGCCGATGCCCTCTGGTCTGGTGGCCTGGGTGCGGGAGTTCACTCTGGCCCACTTCAAGGAAGAGGAATTCAAGAAACGCCGCCGTGACAAGCGCACCGTGGGAGAGGCCGAGGATGGCATCGGCGATCCGCGCATCGCGCAGCTGACCGACGTGTACCGCTCGCCCGCCCTGGTCAAGAAGGGGCGCCTGCAATGAGCCGCGATTTCTGGTCCCGCCGCAAGGCCGCCGTAGAGGCCGAAGCCCGCGCCGAAGCTGCTGTTGAGGCAGCAGAACGCGACGCGGCGCTGGAGGAAAAGAGCGACGCAGAGATCCTGGCCGAGCTGGAATTGCCCGATCCCGACACGCTGGAGGAAGGCGACGATTTCAAGGTCTTCCTGCGCGACGTGGTTCCGGCCCGCATCCGCACCCGCGCCCTGCGCCGCCTATGGCGTCTGAACCCGGTGCTGGCAAATATCGACGGGCTGGTCGATTACGGTGAGGATTTCACCGACAGCGCCATGGTCGTAGAGGGCATGCAGACCGCCTATCAGGTGGGCAAGGGCATGACCAAACACGTCGAGGAACTGGCCCGTCAGGCAGCAGAAAAGGCCGAGGCCGAAGCGGCAGTCGCCGCTGCACCCGCCGAAGGCGCACCCGAAGAGGGCGCAGAAAGCGAAGAGCAGGGCATAGACATCGTTGCGGAGACCTCTGAGGTCGTCGCTGCCGGGCCTGCACAGACCGCCGACGACTGGAACGCCACCCGGCAAGAGCCGCAGACCGAGGCTGACCCGAGCGGGGATTCCGGTGATACTGCCCCCGGGAACATGATGCCGCGCCGGATGCGCTTTTCCTTTGATGGAAGCCAGAGCCAAATCCGTGGCACGGCATGAACAAGGAGCAAGACATGACAGCCACCGCTGATGCCGCAGCGCCGTTGGTAAGCGAAGAGGACCGCCTGCGCGCGGATCTGTATAATTTCCTGGGTCTCATCCTGGCGTCGCCGCCGGATGAGTTCCTGCTGGGGCAGACCGCTGGTCTGCAGGGGGATGACACCGATCTGGGCGTGGCGATCAACGCGCTGGCCAAGATCGCCAAACTGTCGAAGCCGCCCGCGGTGGAGCGAGAGTTCAACAAGCTGTTCATCGGCCTCGGCCGGGGTGAACTGCTGCCCTATGCCAGCTACTACCTGACCGGGTTCCTGAATGAAAAACCGCTGGCGCAGCTGCGCCGGGACATGGCGGCGCGGGGCATGACCCGGGCACAGAACGTTTATGAACCCGAGGACAATATCGCCTCGCTGATGGAAATGATGGGGGCGCTGATCGCGGGCCGCTTTGGCGAACCTGCCTCGCTGGCGGATCAGAAGACCTTCTTCAACACCCATATCGGCCCCTGGGCCGGTCACTTCTTTTCGGATCTCGAGAAGGCAAAGAACTCGGTTCTCTATGCCTCGGTCGGCGCTGTCGGCCGGGTGTTCATGGAGATCGAGGCCGAAGGGTTCCGGATGAGCGCGGAGAAATCCGCATGAGCCGGGGCGGCAATGTCCGCTCCACAACCGTGAGCGATCACCAAGGAGGAGAGACTCACATGACCAAGAAAGCAGAGGCAGCATCGAGCCGCCGCGACTTTCTGAAGATCGCCGCAACCACGGCGCCGCTGGCAGCGGTGGCGGTTGCGACGACCGGGGGCGAGGCCGAGGCCGCTGCACCCGATCTTGCAAAGGAGACGATGCAGGATACCGCGCATACCCGCGCCTATTACGAAAGCGTCCGGTTCTAACGCGCCGAATGCATCCCATGACCGACGGCAACTGGTTGCGTGACGCCCGACCGCCAGAGGTTTTTCGTTAACCCAGCGCGCTTTCTGAGGAGGAAGCAAGCAAGGGAGGTTCTAAATGCTTAGGAAAAAGACCAACGGGGTTGCGAGACGCCCCCAGCGGACCAGTATCCTGTCCAACGTCGCGGAAACATCCGTCGACCGCCGCGCCTTTCTGCGCGGCTCCGGCTTGGCCATCGGCGGCCTGGCTGCCATCAGCGCCACCGGCGGGTCGGTGACCCAGGCCAATGCGGCCACCGCTGCGGCGGGCGCTGTTGAAACCGTAAAATCCGTCTGCACCCACTGCTCGGTCGGCTGTACCGTCGTGGCAGAAGTTCAGAACGGTGTCTGGGTCGGGCAGGAACCCGGCTGGGACAGCCCGTTCAACCTCGGCGCCCATTGCGCCAAGGGTGCATCGGTGCGCGAGCACGCCCATGGCGAACGCCGTCTCAAGTACCCGATGAAGAAAGAGAACGGCGAGTGGAAGCGCATCAGCTGGGATCAGGCCATCAACGAGATCGGCGACGGCATGATGCAGATCCGCGAAGAAAGCGGACCTGACAGCGTCTACTGGCTCGGCTCGGCCAAGCATAACAATGAACAGGCCTACCTGTTCCGCAAGTTCGCCGCCTATTGGGGCACGAACAACGTGGATCACCAGGCACGGATCTGTCACTCCACCACCGTTGCGGGTGTTGCGAACACATGGGGCTACGGCGCCATGACCAACAGCTACAACGATATCCATAACTCAAAGGCGATCTTCATCATCGGCGGCAACCCGGCCGAGGCGCACCCCGTCTCGCTGTTGCACGTGCTGAAGGCCAAGGAGCAGAACAACGCGCCGCTGATCGTCTGCGATCCGCGTTTCACCCGCACCGCGGCCCATGCCGATGAATATGTGCGCTTCCGTCCTGGCACCGATGTGGCGCTGGTCTGGGGCATCCTTTGGCACATCTTCGAAAACGGCTGGGAAGACAAAGAGTTCATCCGTACCCGTGTCTGGGGCATGGACCAGATCCGCGAAGAAGTGGCCAAGTGGACCCCCGAAGAGGTCGAGCGCGTCACCGGCACGCCCGGCAGTCAGCTGCGCCGGGTTGCGCGCACTATGGCCAACAACCGTCCCGGCACCGTGATCTGGTGTATGGGCGGCACCCAGCACACCACCGGTAACAACAACACCCGCGCATACTGCGTGCTTCAGCTGGCGCTGGGCAACATGGGTGCATCGGGTGGCGGCACCAATATCTTCCGCGGCCATGACAACGTGCAGGGTGCAACCGACCTTGGCGTTCTGTCGCACACGCTGCCGGGCTACTATGGCCTGTCCAAAGGCGCTTGGGCGCATTGGGCGCGGGTCTGGGAAGAAGATCCCGAATGGCTGGCAGGCCAGTTCGACACGCTGAAAGGCGCGGACGGCAAGGACAAGAGCCTGCAGAACCTGACGGGTATTCCGGTCAGCCGCTGGATCGATGGTATCCTTGAAGACAAGGAAAACATGGATCAGCCGAACAACGTTCGGGCCATGGTTCTGTGGGGCCACGCGCCCAACTCGCAGACCCGGATGACGGAAATGAAGACGGCGATGGAAAAGCTGGACATGCTGGTCGTTGTCGACCCGTATCCCACCGTTTCCGCCGTGCTGCATGACCGCGAAGACGGTGTCTACCTGCTGCCGGCCTGTACCCAGTTCGAAACCCGCGGTTCCGTGACCGCGTCGAACCGGTCGTTCCAGTGGCGCGACAAGGTGGTGGATCCGCTGTTCGAAAGCCTGCCCGATCACGTGATCATGGCGAAATTCGCCAACAAGTTCGGCTGGGCGGATCGGCTGTTCCGCAATATCGAGATGGAAGACGCGGAAACGCCGAACATCGAGAGCATCACCCGCGAGTTCAACAAGGGTCTGTGGACCATCGGCTATACCGGTCAAAGCCCGGAACGGCTGAAGAAGCACATGGCCAACCAGCACACCTTTGACCGCACCACGCTGCGCGCGGTGGGTGGCCCGGCCGATGGCGACTACTACGGTCTGCCCTGGCCCTGCTGGGGAACGCCCGAGATGAACCACCCGGGCACGCCGAACCTTTATGACATGTCCAAACCGGTCTCCGAAGGTGGTCTCACCTTCCGCGCCCGTTTCGGCGTGGAGCGGGACGGTGACAACCTGCTGGCCGAAGGCGTCTATTCCGTGGGCTCTGAAATCCAGGACGGCTATCCTGAATTCACCATGCAGATGCTGATGGATCTCGGCTGGGACAGCGACCTGACCGACGAGGAACGCGCCGCGATTGATGCTGTGGCGGGTCCCAAGACCAACTGGAAAACCGACCTTTCCGGCGGCATCCAGCGGGTCGCGATCAAGCACGAATGCGCGCCCTTCGGCAACGCCAAGGCCCGTGCCGTCGTGTGGACCTTCCCGGATCCGGTGCCGGTTCATCGCGAACCGCTCTATACCAACCGCCGGGATCTGGTTGCGGATTATCCGACCTACGAGGATCGCAAATTCTATCGTCTGCCGACGATGTATGCCTCGATCCAGAAGAAGGATGTCTCGCAGGACTTCCCGATCATTCTCACATCCGGCCGTCTGGTCGAATACGAGGGTGGCGGCGACGAGACCCGCTCCAACCCCTGGCTGGCCGAGCTTCAGCAGGACATGTTCGTGGAAATCAACCCGCGCGACGCCAATAACCTTGGCGTGCGGGATGGCGAACAGTGCTGGGTCGAAGGTCCCGAGGGCGGCAAGGTCAAGGTCATGGCCATGGTCACCGAACGGGTCGGCGAGGGCGTTGCCTTCATGCCGTACCACTTTGGCGGTCATTTCCAGGGCGAGGACCAGCGGCACAAATATCCCGACGGCGCTGATCCATATGTGCTGGGCGAAAGCACCAACACGGCTCAGACCTACGGGTATGACAGTGTGACCCAGATGCAGGAGACCAAGTGTACTCTCTGCAAAATCATGCCAGCGTAAGGAGATAGAGTAATGGCAAGAGCGAAGTTTCTCTGCGATGCCGAACGCTGCATCGAATGTAACGCCTGTGTCACCGCCTGTAAGAACGAGCATGAGGTGCCCTGGGGGATCAACCGCCGCCGCGTTGTGACCATCAATGATGGCAAGCCCGGCGAACGGTCGATCTCGGTCGCCTGTATGCATTGTTCGGACGCGCCCTGTATGGCCGTTTGCCCGGTGGACTGCTTCTACCAGAACGAGGAAGGGGTGGTTCTGCACTCCAAGGACCTCTGCATCGGCTGTGGCTACTGCTTCTACGCGTGCCCCTTTGGCGCACCGCAGTATCCGCAGGCAGGCAACTTTGGCAGCCGTGGCAAGATGGACAAATGCACCTTCTGCGCCGGTGGCCCGGAGGAGAACCACTCCAACGCGGAGTTCTCCAAATACGGTCGCAACCGGATCGCCGAGGGCAAGCTGCCCATCTGCGCCGAAATGTGCTCGACCAAGGCGCTGCTCGCCGGTGATGGCGATGTGGTGTCTGCCGTCTACCGCGAACGCGTCGTGGCGCGTGGGTTCGGCTCGGGTGCTTGGGGCTGGGGCACGGCTTACGAGCAAAAGGGCGGCTAAACCCGTCTTTTCAGCGTAAAGCTGGGGATGGCCTGCCGTGCGCGGGCCATCCTGACCTATCTGTTATACATACGACAAACCCGAAGGAGTGTGGCACATGCTGCGCATGGCTTTCGCATTTGTTCTGCAACTTACGCTGCTGGTTGGCGCGGTGCAGGCCCAGGAGGCGGCTGTACCAGCGCCTGCGGACCGCAGCGCCACAGGTGGTGCGCAGACGCTTGAAGATATCCTCGCCCGGCAACGCGGCGAGAAACTGGATGACTCCTTCCGCCGCGACGCAACCGGAGACCCGGATGCGGCGGCAGGGATTTCCCAACAACTTGGCACCCTTGGCGGTGTCTCCGACCCCGAGGTTTGGCGCCAGGTGCGCTATGGTTCGGCCGAGGTTACCGTCTCTGCCGGGGGCGAGGTCGCCAGCGTCCTGATGCAGGATGGCGGCATGACATGGCTCTCCTTCCGCGAGGGGCCGCTGCGCCAATACGGCGGCTGGCTGCTGCTGGGCACGCTTGGGGCGCTGGTGGTGTTCTACCTGCTGCGCGGACGTATCCCCGTCGACGGAGAGCTGACCGGCCGCACCGTCACGCGATTCAAATTCATCGAACGGATGGCGCATTGGACATTGGCCGGATCCTTCATCCTGCTGGGGATCACCGGCCTTCTGACCCTGTTTGGCCGCGCCTTCATCGCGCCTTATCTGGGCAAGGATCTGAACTCCTTCCTGCTGATCTATGGTAAATGGCTGCACAACTCGGTCGCCTGGGCCTTCATGGTGGCGCTGGTATTGGTCTTCATGATGTGGGTGATGCACAATATTCCAAACCGCACCGATCTGGTCTGGATCCGTCAGTTCGGCGGCATCATCGGCAACAAGCACCCGCCCGCGAAGAAATTCAACGCAGGCCAAAAGGTGATCTTCTGGTCGGTGATCCTGTTCGGCGCCTCGATTTCGGTTTCGGGCCTGTCGCTGCTGTTCCCCTATGAGCTGCCGCTTTTTGCCAAGACATTTGCGGTGCTGAACGACATCGGTCTGCCGCAGTGGGTCGGGCTTGGCACCCTGCCGGAGCAGTTGTCTCCGCAAGAGGAAATGCAGTTCGCTCAAGCCTGGCACGCGATCATGGCCTTTGTGCTGATGGCGATCATCATCGCGCATATCTACATCGGCTCGGTCGGGATGGAAGGCGCCTATGATGCCATGGGATCGGGTGAGGTGGATGAGGCCTGGGCCCATCAGCACCATTCGATCTGGCTGGACGAGGTGCTGGAGGAAGAAAAGGCCAAGGATGCCGGACGCGCCAAGGGCGCCACACCGGCGGAATAGCCTCTGGGGAGCTGCGGCACCATGCGTTTCCTTGCCAGCCTGAGCCTTGTTGCAAGTCTTTGCGCCGGAGCGGTTTCGGCGCAGGGCTTCACCACGCTCAAAGGCCACGGCGGCCCCGTGATGGGGCTGGCGACCGCGCCCTCGGGGCAGGTGGCCAGTGTCAGTTTCGACAATTCCGCGGCCCTGTGGCAGGACCGGGAGCCGCTGTGGCTCGAAGGTCATGATGCGGCGGTGACGGCGGTGGCCTTTGACGGGGCAGGGCGTCTGGTGACGGGCAGCGATGATTTCACCGTCCGCCTGTGGGAGCCGGATGGCGGCGCGCGCCTGTTGGGCACGCACAGGGGCAAGGTACGCGGTCTGGCGATCTCGCCCGACGGGCAATCGGTTGCCTCGGCCAGCTGGGACGGCAGCGTCGGTCTCTGGTCGCTTTCGGGTGGCGCAGGCCGCAACCTCAAGGTCGGCAGCGGCGTGAATGACGTGGCCTTCGGTCCCGCTGGCAGCCTCTTTGCCGCCACCATGGATGGTGGGGTCTTGCGGTTTGATGCAGAGCAGGGCTCTGCGCCGCGCCCGCTGGTGCAGCAGGGATTTGGCGTCAACCGGCTGATTGTCGACACTCGGGCGGGCTGGCTGGCTTATGGCGCGGTGGACGGGGCAACCCGCATCATCGACATGGAGAGCGGCGCCCCGATTGCCGATTTCACCCTCGACCGTCGCCCGATCCTGGCGATGGCCTATCACGCATCCACCGGCCAATTGGCGGTGGGGGATGGTCATGGCTACATCATGATGATCGACACTGGCAGTGATGGGAACGGCTGGCGCATCGCCCGCGATTTCCGTGCCACGCGGCAGGGGCCGGTCTGGGCCCTTGCCTTTTCGCCGGATGGCAACACCATTTGGGCGGGAGGACTTGATGATGTGGTCTATGGCTGGCCGGTGGCGCTGATGAATGAATTTGACCCCGCGATGGGGCAGGAGCGTACATTCCTGCGTCCGGCCGACAGCATGCCCAACGGCGAGCGGCAATTCATGCGCAAATGCTCGATCTGCCACGCGCTGACCGGCGGGGAGAGCCGCAAGGCCGGACCCAGCCTGCACGGGCTGTTCGGACGCCGCGCCGGGACGCTGGCGGGATACCGGTATTCGCTGGTGCTGCAGGGATCTGATATCATCTGGAACGACGACACGATCGATGCGCTGTTCGATCTGGGACCGGACCACTACATTCCGGGGTCGAAAATGCCGATGCAGCGCATCACCGCCGCCGAGGACCGCAAGGACCTGGTGGGTTTTCTGAAACACGCAACGCAACCGGAGAAGTGACAGGATGAAAGCGATGTTTGCAGGCTTTGCGGCGATTGCCGTGATCGCCGTAGGAGCGGATCTGGCTCTGGATCGCGCAGGATTTGCCGCGGATGAGAAATTCGCAGGCCAAGCGGTGCGCCTGGATTGAACCAGCCCGTCATCTCTGCCGTCCCGCGCGATGAATACGGCGAAAACCTTGCCGGTGCTTCGATCCTGGTGATCGATGACGAACCGGGTATGCGCAATTTCATGACCAAGATCCTCAGCCCGCGTTGCAAGCGGGTCGAGCAGGCGGCATCGGCGGCGGAAGCCTCCGCAATCCTCGATCAGTCGCATTTCGATCTGGTGATCCTCGACAATATCATGCCGGGCAAGACCGGGCTGGAATGGGTGCAGGAACAGCGCCGGGTGGGACTGTTTGCCGATACCATTCTGGTCACCGCCTATGCGGATCTGGAAACCGCGATCATGGCGCTCCGGGTCGGGGTGGCCGATTTCGTGCTGAAACCGTTCCGGGCCAATCAGATCCTCAATTCGGTGGCGCGGGCGCTGGACCGCAAATATCTGCGCCGGGAAAACTACCTGCTGAAACACGAGTTGTCGGCCGAAGGGTCCGCGGCGCGGGGGCGGCTGCTGGGCAAATCCGCAGCCATCACCCAGGCGCGCGAGATGCTGACCCGGCTGGCGCCACTGCCAACGCCGGTGCTGTTCACTGGCGCCAGTGGCACCGGCAAGGAAATCGCCGCGCGCACGATGCATTCGCTGTCGGACCGGGCGCAGAAGCCGTTTGTAGCTGTCAATTGCGCCGCCATCGCCCCGGACCGGATCGCGCATGAGCTGTTCGGCGTTCTGGACGAACAGGACCGACGCCGAGACGGGTTGTTCCTGCACGCGGATGGCGGCACGCTGTTCCTGGATGAGGTGGCGCAGATGCCCGATCAGGTGCAGGCGGCGCTGTTGCGGGTGCTTGAGGACCAGCGGGTGCGCCCCGTCGGTGCCGAACGGGACATCCCGCTGAACCTGCGGTTCCTTTTTGCCACCAATGCGGATCTCGAAGAGGCCGTGGCCGAGGGCCGGTTCCGCGCCGATCTGTATCATCGTATCAATGTGGTGAAGATCGAGATGCCCCCGCTGCGCGAACGGATCGAGGATATCATCGAACTGGCAGCGCTGTTCATGGAGCAATTCTCGGCGACGCTTGGCATGCCCGCGCTCGAGTTGAACGAGGAAACCTTGCTGAAGTTTTCCCGCTATGACTGGCCCGGCAACGTGCGTGAGCTGCGCAACCTGATCGAACGCTCGGTCATTCTGGGTGAGTTCCCGGAAGAGTTTTCCGGCAAGGGATCGGTCACCGGCCCGGCAGCGATTGAAACGCTGGATCTGGTGACCCAGCGCCACATCATGCACATGCTGGACGCCTGCGATGGCAACCGCGCCGAAGCCGCCCGCCGCCTGGGCGTATCGCGCAAGACCATCGACCGAAAATGCGCCTCCTGGGGGGTGTAAAGAGGTTTAAGGACTGGCCGGAAGCGCCGTTTCAGTCGCGGCGCTCCGGCAGCCAGATCGCAAAGGCGGCGCCGCCTTCCGCGCGGTTTCGCACCGTGATGATCCCGCCTGCATGCTGGATCAGGGTCTGGCTGATCGACAGGCCCAGCCCGGTGCCTTCGCCCGGTTTTGTGGTGTAAAACGGGTTGAACACCTCTGAAATGTGATCCTCGCTGATGCCCGGGCCGCTATCGGCCACTGTCAGGCAAGCCCCCGGCGTGCCATCGCGCTCTTCTGCCTTGAGTGTCAGGGTCAGCGTGCCGGTTTCCTTCATCGCCTGCGCCGCATTGATCACCAGATTGATGATCACCTGCTGCAACTCACCGGGATCAATACGCACCGCCGGGGCGACATCGAAATGACCATCGACCACGATGTTATGCTTGCTGAGCACGTGATCCACCAGCACCAGGCAATCGGTGACCACATTGGCGATATCGACGCTTTCCTTGAAGGTGCCGAATTCTGAAGGCCGGGCGAATTGCAAGAGCTTGCTGACGATGGCGCCGATCCGCATGACCTGATTGTCGATGAGATCCAGCTCGGTCTTCACCTCTGCCGCGCCCGGTCCCAGCGTCATCCGCATCACGTCGACATTGCCCTGGATCACCGCAACCGGGTTGTTGATTTCATGCGCGACCCCGGCGGTGATTTCCCCGATCGAGGCCAGCTTTTCGCTCATCACCAGCTGTTTGTAGGTGTCTTCCAGTTTCTGGTTCGCGGCCCGCAGTTCCGCGGTGCGCTGATCGACGCGGGCGTTCAGCTCTCCGGCCCATTCGCGCAGCTTCTGATCGCGGTCCTGCAACTGGTCCAGCAGGGTATCAAGGTGCGATGCCACCTGTCCGATCTCGTCACCGCTGCCCACATCGCCGTTGCGCGCGGTCAGATCGCCACGCTCCACCCGTTTCATGGTCACGGTCATCCGCTCCAGCGGTGAAAAGATGCCCTTGGCCAGCCACAGGAACAGCGGCGCCGACAGGGCCAGAACCATCAGGAAGGCGCCGACAATGGTCCAGTACGCCTCGGATTTGGCCGCCATATAGGGCGCTTCAAGGAAGCCGACATACAGCATCCCGACCCGTTCTCCGAAACTGTCGGTCAACGGCAGATAGCCCGAGATATACCAGTCGTTGACCACAAAGGCGCGGTTCAGCCAGGTGCGGCCCTCCTCCAGAACCACGCGGCGCACCACCGCCGAGACCCTTGTGCCAAGGGCGCGCACGTCTTCGAACAGGCGCACATTGGTCGACACCCGCGTGTCCTCAAGAAACAGGGTGGCGGTGCCCTGCCGGTTGCCGCCGTCCTCGTCGCTGAGATAGACCAGCGCGTTCAGCGTATCGATGAAATCGAGGTTGCGGTTCAGCAGAAGCCCGCCGCGCAGCACCCCGTTATGGCCGGGCATGATCACCGGGGCGGCGGTGTGCACCACCATGCCGCGATCCTCGACCTTGCGGGTGGTCGGCGCGGCGGCTTCTGTTTCGATCAGGGTGATATTGGCGCGTTCCTGCAGGGCAGGGGAGAGAAGGGACAGATCATCAGAGGAGAAAATGTCGATCTCCGAGGCCAGTTGTCCGGTGGCGGCCGTGCGGATCACTGGCCATTTCTGCTGTGGCCCTTCCAGTTCGGCAAGCGGCAGATATTCGAGGAAATCGAGCTGCAGTTGTTGTCTGCGACTTTCAAGAAGACGGTTCACCGCCTCGGAGCCATCGTTCAGCGCGGCTTGAAAGGCGGTGGATTGCGCCAGGTTCAGCATGCTGTTGGCGGTGCCGGTCTGCAGGTGGCCCAGATATTGCTCGGCGATGCGCAGGTCGCTGTCGACCTTGGCGATCAGCACGGCGTCATAATCGGCATTCCAGCGGGTCATTGCCAGAATAAGCATCAGCGGCATCAGCACGCTGAGCGGTAACAGCGCCAGCAGCAACAGGCGTAGCCGAACGGATTTCAAAGTATGCCCCTCCCATGCCGTGCCATTGCTGCCCGGATCATGCTCGCATCACTGTGGCACCTCACGGGTCAGCGGGGCAAGGGGGCCTTGGCAGGTTGCGGAGGTTCCTCACAACCCGGTGATCCGTTCAGGCATCGGGCCGTGCCTTCAGGCCGGGACAGGTTTTCCGGCCCAGTCAAAAACCATGCCGCTGTTCACAGGTGACAGCCCCGCGATCACCCCGGCCAGACAATCCGCAGCGTAGGCGGGGGTGAACAGCTTGCCTTCGGGCACGGCGCGGCTGAAGGGGCGGGACAGATCAGTGTCTACGGTGCCGGGATGCAGGCCTGCGCAGACGAAATCGGGATTGAGCCGCGCCATTTCGATGGCGTAGTTGCGCAGCAGCATGTTCAGCGCCGCCTTGGAGGCGCGATAGGCGTGCCAACCGCCCAGCCCGTTGTCCGAGATCGAGCCGACCCGCGCCGACAGCGCCGCAAAGATGGTGCGCCGGTCCCTTGGCATCCGTGGGATCAGGTGACGCGCTGCCATGGCCGGGCCAAAGGTATTGACAGCGAAGACCTGTTCGAAGGCAGGCAGGCTTTGCTGTTTCAGGGATTTCTCAGGCTTTAGCGCGGTTCCGTCCGACAGGATTCCAGTGGCCAGGATGATCAGATCGGGTGCTTCCAGCGCGTCGGCCAGCGCGATCAGGCTGGCCTCGTCTGTGATATCGGCGGCATGGGGCACCACCACGGGTCCACCCTCGGGAGTGTCGCCCTGACGGGACACAGCATGCACGGTTTCGACATGGGGCTGGGCGGCGTAATGCTGCACCAGCGCCGCGCCGATGCCGCCACTGGCGCCAAGGATCACAACCTGTTTCGGGGGCGTGTGTGTAGGCATCAATCCCTCGCTACATCAGTTTCAGGAACAGGCGGCGCGGCAGCAGGCGGCCAAGGGTGAAGACCCAGGAAAACGGCGCTGGAAAGCTGGTGCTGAAGCGCCGCCCCTGCATGGCGCGCAGGCAGCGCCGGGCGGCGTCTTCCGGCTCAAGGATCTGCGGCATCTTGAATTGGTTCTTCTGCGTCAGCCGGGTGCGGATAAAGCCGGGGTTGATCACCTGCACCCGCACATTGCTGCCGCGCAGATCAGCCTGCAGGTTTTCCCCCAGATGCATCAGCGCCGCCTTGGAGGCGCCATATCCGATGGCACCCGGCAGGCCGGTAAACCCGGCGAGCGAGCCGATCAGCACGATATGGCCACTGTCCCGGCGGCAAAACTGCGGCACTATCTGCCCCAGTACCCGCAGCGCGCCGGTGAAATTGACCGCGCACATGGTCTCGACTGCCTCCGGCTGCCAGTCCTGCGCGCTGAGCGGATCATAGGCCCCGGCGCAGTAGACCACACCGTCGACAGGCCCCAGATCTGCCATGGCGCGGATCACATCATCCGGGTCCGTCACATCCATCGGTAGCGCCCCGGCATTGGACAGGCCGTCGCAAAGGTGCTGCAGCCGCCCGGCATTGCGGGCGGACAGGATCAGCCGGGCGCCCGCGCCGTCCATCTCCTTGGCCAAGGCCCGGCCCAGCCCTTCGCTGGCGCCGACGATCCACCAGGTCTGCCCTTCGAACATCTCAGCCTTCCGCCGGGCGCATGGTGGCGATCAGCTCGGCGACCTTGATGCCGAACTTGCGCATTTCCGAGCGGTTCAGAATGGTGCCGTTGTCCATCAGGTACATCCAGTCGGTGACGTCCAGCACGTGGCCTCCGGCATCTTCGGGCAGACGGATGCGATAGGTGAGCCGCACGGTGGCGCCCATCTGCTGGCCCTTGCCCTCGCCGATGATATCGTCGGCGGTGGCGGTGAAATGCCCGTCCTCGCCCATGGTCAGATACCATTTGCGCGCCTGGGTGCTGCCATTGGCATAGGCGAAATCCTCGCTCAGCGTGCCGGTGACGCCGTCCCATTCCCCGTTCATCCGCGCAACAAAGCGCGACACAACGCGTCCGCGCGGCCCGTAGATCATGCCTTCGGAGATCAGTGTGCCGGAAAGGCGCTCCTGAATGTCAAAGGCGGGGCCGGTGTCTGCGTAATGCGCCAGCCGCTGGGCGCGAAAGCCAAATCCGGGCCGCCAGAGGGCGAGCACAAGCACGGCAACAAGAAGCAGGAGAACCAGTTTCATGACAAGGAGACCTCTCGCGGCAGGCGCATCACCAGGGCGATCGCCAGCAGTTTGATAAGACAGGGCAAAACGGCATAGGCCAGCGTCAGCGCCATCAGGGCGCTGGCATCATTGGGGCCGCCGGGTTCAAATCCGCTCAGTTGCAGCGCGGGTAGCAGGATCACTGCCGCGGCGGCTAGGGACAGTTTGGCGGCGAATGTCCAAAGGCCAAAGGCCTGCCCGCCGCGTAGCCCCGCCCGCGCCAGCGCCGCCGAGAACAACACCGGCAGGATCACCATATCCGCGCCAAGGGCGGCCCCCGATCCGATGCAGATCGCAGCAAAAGCCCAAGCCGCGCCTGCGGGCAGGAGTGCTGCCCCGCTGAACGACAGGATGGCTAGGGCCATGGCCGGAACCAGTACCTGTCGGGCGCCATAGGCAGCGCTGGCCCGGGTCCAGATTGGCACCGATAGGCCCGCCGCCAGAAAGAACAGGATCAGGAACGGTCCGGCGAGGTCCGGCAGCGCAAGTTTCTCATCGACAAAGAACAGAAACAGGGTCGAAGTCATCGCCACAGGCAGGCTGTTGACCAGGGCAAGCACCAGAAGGCGCAAGCCCCCGGCGCGGCGCAGGGCGGCCCAAGTGACCGGCGCCTCGGGGCTGCTGGGAATCTGCCACAGCGGGCGGGTCAATGCCCAGACGCCAACGCAGATCAGGGCCAGCAGGATACCAAAGGCGGCATAGCCGCCACCATTGGCCCCGGCCTGCTGCAACAGCGATGGCGCCAGCGCGGCGAGGATGATCCCGGCGAGCGTGCCGCCTTCGCGCCAGCCTGCCAGCCGGATCAGTGCCTCAGGCGATCCCGCCAGGCTGGTGCTGTGGCCATAAAACAGGATGGTCCCCAAGCTGTAGGCGCTGAACAGCAGCACCAGTGCGGCGATGAGCCAGACCAGCCCTCCCGCGGCGGGTATCAGGGTGTAGAGCATCAGGAACCCCGCTGCCATGCCAAGGCAGGCGAGGGCGGCAAAGGCGCCGCGCGCATGCTCATACCGGTCAATCAGCCAACCAAGCGCCGGGTCCTGCACGAAATCCACCACCCGGATCACCGCCAGAATGGCGCCAAGGGTGGCAAGGCTCATCCCCAGCTCTGCCGAGGCATAGCGCGGCAGGTGGATATAGAGCGGCAACCCCGCTGCCGCCAGCATGAGCGCAAAAAGACTGATCCGGGCTGCGTGCATCAATCGCCTCGCAGCCGCGCCGACAGACGCGCCGAGCGGCTGTTGTCCGAAAGCCAGATGCCAAGGAAGCGTTTGCGCAGGTCTGGGTGACGGATGGCGCAGGTCTGCTGCCCGTTGAGATGCAGAACCAGACTGTCTGGCTGGGTCGATACAGCCGTGAATACATCACCGCGCGCCACATCGCGGAAACAGCTGGCAAGTTTTTGCATCATCGCGGCCTGATCCGCGCGCGGCCCTTCGATCCGCTGGATCTCGACGCGGGTGGATTTGGTCAGATCGTCCTGCGAGATGCTGCGGAAATATTCGATCTGCAAGGCCAGCGGCTGGCGCCAGCCAAACCGGGACTCCCCCTCTGTGTGCAGGCTGGCGCGGTAGATCGGCAGACCCAGCCAGCGGACCATGACGGTGCCCAGCTCAACCGGCTGCGACAGGCCAAAGCCGCGCAGGTTTGCCGCTGCCGCGCCGGGCAGCAGCAGCGCCGCGATCAACAGCGCGGCGGCCAGAGGCGGGAACCGGTGCTCAGGCATGGGTCAGCTCAACCTGCACTACATCGGTCTGGCCCACGGCAAAGGAGCCGGCGCAGATCTCCAGATAATAGCGCCAGTTGCGCAGGAAGGCCGCGTCATAGCCCAGCTCCATGATCCGGGGCGCCCGTTTCGCCAGCTGCTCGGCCCATGTCCGGCAGGTGCGGGCATAATCCTGCCCAAAGGCGAAGGAGTTCGTCACCTGCAGACCCGCCTGCCGCGCCTGATGGGCAATCACCGCATCCGACAGCAGCATGCCACCGGGGAAAGTGTACTGGCGGATATAATCCGAGGAGTTGCGGTAGATGTCGAAATAGCTGTCCTGCACGGTGATCGCCTGAATGACTGCCTTGCCGCCCTCTGCCAGACGTGCCTTGACGGTCTGGAAATAGCTGGGCCAGTAGCGCTCGCCCACGGCCTCGATCATCTCGATCGAGACGATATTGTCGTAGGTGCCGGTGGATTTGCGGTAATCGCACAGCTCGATCGAGGCGCGCCCGTCCAGCCGCGCGTCGGCATAGCCGTGCTGACTGGGCGAGATGGTCAGCCCAGTGACATCGCGCCCGGCATCGGCGGCGCGTTCGGCGAAACCGCCCCAGCCGCAGCCGATTTCCAGCACCCGCTCGCCCCGTGTCAGCCGGTTCAGCACCCGGTCGTATTTGCGGTTCTGGGCGCGCTCCAGATCATTGTCGCCGGGGGCAAACAGCGCCGAGGAATAGGTCATGCCGCTATCGAGCCAAAGTTGGTAGAACTCGTTCCCGACGTCGTAATGCGCCTTGATGTTGCGGGCCGAACCACGGATCGAATTGGCGCGCAGGATCTTGTCGACGGCGCGGAACTTCAGCCCGCTCCAGAAGCTCGGGTAGGCAAAATCGCCAAAATAATCGAGGTTCAGGATCGCCACCTGGATCAGGGTTTCGATGCTGGAGGTCTCCCACATGCCTTCGATGTAGGTTTCGCCCAGCCCGATATCACCGCGCGCGGCCATGGCGGTGACGGCGGCCCAGTCGAACAGCACCATGTCTGCCGCCGGGGCGCCGCTGCCGAAATCATGCACTTCGCCTTCCGGGGTGGTCAGGCGCAGGCTGCCCTTGCGGATCTGGGCGCAGCTGTCGAGAAAATCGCGTTTTACACGGTTGGTAATGAAAAGCATCAGCTGACCTCCTGCTTTGGGGGGAGGGGGCGGGATCTGTATGGCGCCCCTTTGAGTTTCAGTTTCAGGGCCTGCCAATGGATCAGGGCGATGGTGCGGAACGCGCCAAAGGGCCGCCGTAGGGCCGCCCGAAGGATCGAGCCGTTGCTGAGCTGTCGCCGCCGCCCGGTCAGGGTGGCAATCACGCCTTCAGCGCCATGTTCCAGCGCAATGCGGATGGCGATCCGGTCCGGGCGGATATCGTAGTGGAACCGGTAGTCCCCCGCGATCTGCTGGAAGGGCGAGACGTGAAAGATCTTGCTGGCGGTGATTTCGTCACCGGCCGTAATCGGCGCAAACCCGTCAAGATGGCACAGGTAGCTGTGACGGTCGCCAAAGGTGTTGGAGACCTCGGCAATCACCGCCCGCAGCGTGTCACCCTCCATCGCCAGCCAGAAGCTGACTGGGTTGAAAGTGTACCACAGGAATCCCGGTTGCGTCAGCAGCAGAATCTGAAGGCCGTCCAGCTCCAGACCGGCCCCGGCAAAGACCTCTTGCGCCCAAGGCAGGCCGCGCCCGGCGCCCGGCGCGCCGCCATGGTTGCGGTCATTGACCGAAGACAGGTTGAAACCATTGCGCGAGAACAGCCCTGGCCGCGCCTCTGACAGCGGGTCGATCAGCACGTAATCGACACCATAGCGGAAGGCATTGCGGATGCCGCCGCGGCGCGCGTGGCTGGTGTGGCCCGCGATATGGTCGGGCCAGAGGGGAGCGGGGCTGTCGCTCATGCCAGCACCTGCGCCAGGCTGCGGGCGTCGATGCCGCGGGCGACTCGCACCGCGCTGGCAAATCCGTCCTCGTGGAACCCGTGGCGCAGATATGCGCCCGCGAACCAGGTGTTGTTGTCGCCCTGGATGTCGTGGATCTGTTTCTGGGCGCGGATGGCGGCCTGATCGAACACCGGATGGCGGAAGGTGTTGGTGTCATAGATCGTCTCGTCACGCACCGGCCTGACTGGGTTCAGCGAGATGAACAGCGGATCACTCTCTGGAATGTTCTGTAGCCGGTTCATCCAGTAGGTCACGCCGATCGCCGGGCGGCTGTCCTGCGCCGCCGCCTTGTAGACCCAGGAGGACCAGCAGGCGCGCCGTTTCGGCATTTGCCCGGCGTCGCGGTGCAGGATCACCTCGTTATCCTGATACCGCATATTGCCGAGGATCATCTCTTCCTGCGCGGTGGGAGAGGACAGCAGCCGCAGCGCATCGTCGGAATGGCAGGCCATGATGACCTGATCGAACTCCTGCGTTTCGCCATAAGGCAAGCGGATGGTGACGCCTGCCTCGGTGCGATCCACCGCCTGCACCGGCGTGCCGGGGCGCAGGGTGCAGCCATTGGCCTTCAGATGCGCCTCCAGCCTGCGGACGTATTCGATGCTGCCACCCTTTACCGTCCACCACTGGTGCTGCCCCGTGGCGCTGAGCAAGGCGTGATTGCGGAAGAACTGCACCAGCGACCGGGCCGGAAAGCCACGGATCTCCTCCATCGGGGTGGACCAGATCGCGCCGCAGATCGGCATCAGGTAATAGCGCTGGAACCAGTCGCCAAGGCGAAGCTCGTCCATCAGCTGACCGATGGTGACATCGTCACTGCGGGCGGTTTCGACCGCGCGGGCGTTAAAGCGCAGGATGTCGCGCACCATGCCGTGAAAGGCCGGGCGGGCCACGTTACGGCGCTGGCCGAACAGGGATGTAAGGCTTTTCAGCCCGTATTCGACGGCGCCGTCGTCAATGCTGGCGCCAAATGTCATATCGCTTTTGATGATGGGCACATCCAGATCGCGGAACATCGCGGTCAGATGCGGATAATTGACAAAGTTGAACACGATAAAGCCGGTATCGACCGGCTGGGTCCCATGCATCCCCGCCTGGACGGTGCGCGCGTGTCCGCCAAGGCGCGGCGCGGCTTCGAACAGGGTCACGTCATGGCCGGGTGCCAGACGATAGGCGGCGGCGAGACCAGAAATGCCACCGCCAACAATAGCAATGCGCTGGCGACGTAGGGGTGGGACATCAAATGACATGTGTTCTCCGTTTCTTTTCAGGGAGTACGCCGCCATTCCCGGGCCGGATCAAAAGTTTTCGCCTTCTTGGGATGAAATCGAAGCGATGCGTTCGCGCAGAAAAAATTCTGGTGGCTTTTGATCCAGTCGCAGCGGCGCCACGTAACACTGGCATGTTGGAACTTGATGCAGATCCCGCTCTTGATGCGCCCGAGCTACCGGTTACGGTAGGTGAGGTGACCGCCGATGCGCGGGAAAGGAAACAAGTGGATACCAACAGCTTTTCTGAGCAGACCCTCTGGATGCTTGCGGTGCGGGACCAGCGGGACCGGGCCGCCTTTGGCTTGCTGTTCGACCACTTTGCGCCGCGGCTCAAAGGGGTGATCTGCCGCTCGGGCATTTCACAGAGTCAGGCCGAGGATATCGTGCAGGACGTGATGCTGACGGTCTGGCGCAAGGCACACCTGTTCGACCCGCAGCGGGCGCAGGTGTCGTCCTGGATTTACCAAATCGCGCGAAATCGTCAGATCGATGTGATCCGAAAGGAACGTCGCCCCGTACCCGAAGAGCTGAAGCAACCCGAAGAGGTGCAGGAAGACGCGGCGCAGATCGTTGCCCTGGAGCAAGAGACGTCGCGCCTGAGGGAGGCCTTGAAGCGGCTGAAGCCCGCACAACGCGAGATGGTGGAAAAGGCTTACCTCGGGGAGCTGAGCCATTCGGACATCCGCGCTGAAACGGGTCTGCCGCTTGGCACGATAAAATCCCGCATCCGGCTTGGACTGGAACGGTTGCGGCACGAATTGAAGGGAACTGAAACCTCATGAGCAGCATCACCCATCATATCCCTGATGAGCTGCTGATCGCCTATGCCTCGGGGAGCCTGGAACAGGCTTTCTCGCTGGTGCTGGCGGCGCATATCTCTATGTGCGACGAGTGCCGCGCCCGTCTGGGTGCGCATGAGGCGGTTGGCGGCGCCATGCTTGAAAATGCCTGCGGCACCGAGGCCGGAATGGCCGTGTCGGCGGATCTGAAGGCGCGGCTTCTGGATGCGCTCGATGACCCTGTTGAGCCCGCGCCCCCGGCCTATCACCGCTCTGGTGTGTTTCCCGGACCGGTGATGGAGGCGCTGGGCGGGCTGCCCCCGAAGTGGAAACCGCTCGGCATGGGCGTGCGCCAGTCGATCTTGTCTCATGGCAAGGGCGGCAGCGTGCGATTGCTATATATCCCCTCGGGGCAGGCGGTGCCGGACCATGGTCACAACGGGCTGGAGCTGACGCTGGTGCTGCAGGGCGCGTTCCACGATGAAACCGGACGTTTTGGCGTCGGCGATGTAGAGATTGCCGACAGCGATCTGGAGCATACTCCGGTGGCCGAAGAGGGCGCGGCCTGTATCTGCCTGGCCGCTACTGACGCGGCGCTGCGGTTCCGTTCCTTCATCCCGCGCCTGCTGCAACCGGTGTTCCGGATCTAGACGGGCAGATCAGATATCTCCGCCCGGTTGGGCGGATTGAGGCAAGGGCCGCGCATCGCGTGGCCCTTTTTGCGTGTACCAATCCGGGCGACGCATATGGTTGTGAAGGTACGCCTCTGGACTTTGACATTGATATTTCATATATCAGTATACTTATTAAGAATTCCCATAGTGCAATTTCAGGTATGCTTCATGATTACCGGCCCCCAGATGCGCGCGGCGCGTGCCCTTCTTGGTATTGATCAGAAAACCCTCGCGGAACGCGCCGGGCTTTCGGTGCCGACGATCCAGCGCATGGAGGCCAGCGCGGGCAACGTCCGGGGCGTGGTCGACAGCCTGACCAAGGTGGTCACTGCGCTGGAACAGGCGGGTATCGAGCTGATCGCCGAAGGCGTGCCCAGCACGGCTGGCGGGCGCGGTGTGCGCCTGAAATCTCCACCCCAGACCCCTTAAGATCCAAATCCGCGACGGCGACCGCCGACGTTATGCCGACGATCCCGCCGCACACCAACCAAAGGTGCGGCCCAGATGAAAGACCAGACCAGCAGTGCGCATGAAGCGCCAAGCTTTGCAGAGCTGTATACACCGAAACTGATTACCGTGCTGCGCGAAGGCTACGGTCTGGCGCGGCTGCGCGGAGATGCCATTGCCGGGCTGACGGTCGCCATCGTGGCGCTGCCCCTGTCGATGGCCATCGCCATCGCCTCGGGGGCGACCCCGGCGCAGGGGCTTTATACGGCGATTGTCGGCGGATTTCTGGTCTCGCTGCTGGGCGGATCGCGGTTCCAGATCGGCGGCCCGGCGGGTGCCTTTATCGTTCTGGTCGCCGCAACGGTGGCGCAGCACGGGATCGAAGGGTTGGTGCTGGCGACCTTCCTGTCGGGGCTGATGCTGCTGGCGGTGGGGTTCCTGCGGCTGGGCACCTTTATCAAGTTCATTCCCTTTCCGGTCACCGTGGGCTTCACGGCGGGGATCGCGGTGATCATCTTTGCCAGCCAGATCAAAGAGCTGTTCGGGCTGACCTTGCCTCATGAACCGGGAGAGCTGCTGGAAAAATTCCCGGCGCTTTGGGAGGTGAGGGAAAGCATCACCCCGGCGGCGCTGGGCCTGTCGATTGTAACCGTTGCGGTGATCCTTGGCCTCAAACGCTGGCGCCCGCATTGGCCCGGCATGCTGATCGCAGTGGCGCTGGCGGCGACGGCCACGGCATTTCTGGCACTGCCGGTGCAGACCATCGGCACCAAATTCGGCGGCATTCCCGCCTCGTTGCCTGCGCCGCGCCTGCCGGATCTGTCGCTGGATCACATTCTGGCGGTGCTGCCCTCTGCGGTGTCCTTTACCCTGCTGGGGGCCATTGAATCGCTGCTGTCGGCAGTGGTGGCCGATGGCATGACCGGGCGCCGTCACCGCTCTAATTGCGAGTTGGTGGCGCAAGGGGCGGCAAATATAGCTTCCTCCCTGTTCGGCGGCTTCTGCGTGACGGGCACCATTGCCCGCACTGCGACCAACGTGCGCGCCGGGGCACATGGTCCCATCGCGGGGATGTTGCACGCGGTCTTCCTGCTGCTGTTCATGCTGATCGCGGCGCCGCTGGCCTCCTACATTCCGCTGGCGGGGCTGGCCGGGGTGTTGGCCGTGGTGGCGTGGAACATGATCGAGCGGCCTGCGATCGCCATCCTGCTGCGCTCGGGCTGGGGTGAGGCGACGGTTCTGGGCGCGACCTTCTTCCTGACCATTTTCCGCGATCTGACCGAGGCCATCGTTGTCGGTCTTGCCCTGGGGTCGGTGCTGTTCATCCAGCGGATGAGCCGGGCAACGGCGGTGTCGCGGCATACGCCATTGGTCGGGCGGGACGAGGCCGATAGCGCGGATGGGCGCGGCGAATACCACGAAGAGCAGGCGGCGAACCCGGATGTCGTGGTCTACCGCATCACCGGGGCACTGTTCTTTGGTGCCACCGCCTCGATCGGGTCGGTGCTGGACCGCATTCAGGATAGCCACAAGGCGCTGATCGTTGATTTCTCGGCGGTGCCGTTTCTGGATTCAACCGGCGCCAATATGATCGAAGGTCTGGCGCATAAGGCCCAAAAGCAGGGCGTTGCCCTGTGGCTGACCGGGGCGGGGCTGGATATCCGGCGCGTCTTTGCCACCCATGGGCTGCGCCACCCGCTGGTCCATGATGCTGCAACGGTAGAGGCGGCGCTGGCCAGGATCACTGGCAGGGACGATGAGGTCCGCAAGGCCGGGTGATCTGCGGTCTATACGGCACGAAAAAGGGGCCGCTGCGCGCGGCCCCCGTGCAATCCCACCCGCCATGATCTGCCGGGTGGGCCAGTGATTGCTTGCTCTCATTCGCTCAGCTGGCGAGCGCCATCTCTTCTGGCTTCATCAGGCGGCCCATGTGGCGGCCGGTGTCCAGCATGCGGTTGGAAAAGCCCCATTCGTTGTCATACCAGCTGACCACCCGCACCAGCCCTTCGCTGGTGACAGCGGTCTGCGCGGCGGCAAAGCAGGACGAATGCGGGTCGTGGTTGAAATCGACCGAGACCATCGGATCTTCTTCATAGGCCAGAATGCCCGCCAGCCCGTTCTCCGAGGCTGCGCGCAGGGCGTCATTGACCTCTTCGACCGTGGCAGCGCGCTCGGGCACAAAGCTGAGATCGACAACCGAGACGTTCGGCGTCGGCACCCGGATGGCGGAGCCTTCCAGCCGTCCTTTCAGATGCGGCAGCACCTCGGCGATGGCGCGGGCGGCGCCGGTGGAGGTCGGGATCATCGACAGGGCCGCGGCGCGGGCGCGGTAGGGGTCCTTGTGCGGGCTGTCGTGGGTCGGCTGGTCGCCGGTATAGGCGTGAATGGTGGTCATGTAGCCGGTCTTGATGCCAAAAGCCTGATCCAGCACCTGCGCCACCGGCGCCAGGCAGTTGGTGGTGCAGGAGGCGTTGGAGACCACCAGATCGTCCGCGGTCAGATCCATGTGGTTGACGCCATAGACCACGGTGCGGTCGACCTCCTTGCCGGGGGCGGAGATCAGGACGCGTTTCGAACCATTGCCCAAATGCGCCGCCGCCGCATCGCGGCTGGTGAACAGGCCGGTGCATTCATAGGCGATGTCGACGCCTTCCCAAGGCAGATCTGCCGGGTTGCGCTCGGCGCTGAGCCGGATGGTGTGGCGACCCACCCGCAGGGTCCCGTCCGCGAGAGAGACAGGTGCGCGCAGGCGACCATGCACGGAATCGTATTTCAGCAGATGCAGCAGGGTTTCGGCGGGGGCCAGATCGTTGATCGCCACCACGTCGATGTCGGTGTCGCCGCGTTCCAGCAGGGCGCGCAGAACGCCACGGCCGATGCGGCCAAATCCGTTGATTGCGATCTTGAGGGTCATGGCATCTGTCTCCGTGCAGTGGGCGTGTTCAGAATCGCCCCTTGGTTGCGGTAACGATAGCGGTGGCGCTAACATTTGTGTATTCGTTATCGATAACGATCAAGTAAATCAACCCTGCCTGAAATCATCGGCCAATCCCGGCCCGCTGCCTCTTGCGGCTGGGCGCGAAGTGCTGGACCATGCGCGCATGACAAAGAAGCTGCTGCTCAAGGACGTCGCCCGTCTGGCCGGGGTCAGTGAAATGACCGCCTCTCGCGCGTTGCGCGGGACCACGGATGTGTCCAAGGCAACCCGCGCGCGGGTCGAGGAAATCGCCCGTGCCCATGGCTATGTGCCCAATCGCATCGCCGGATCGCTGTCCTCGCAATCGGTCAATCTGGTTGCGGTGGTGGTGCCGTCTCTGAACAGTTTTGTCTTTCCCGAGGTGCTGTCGGGGATTTCCCACGTGCTGAAGGAAACGCAGCTGAAACCGGTGGTTGGCGTATCGGGCTATGAACTCGATGAAGAAGAGGCCGTGATTCGCGAAATGCTGAGCTGGCGTCCCTCGGGGCTGATCGTGGCGGGGCTGGAGCACACTGAGGCCACCCGACGCATGCTCGAGCAGGCGGATTGCCCGGTGGTGGAGGTGATGGATGTGGATGGCACCCCGGTGCGCCACTGCGTCGGCATTTCCCATCTGCAGGCGGGACGCGACATGGCGGCGCAGATCCTGTCGCAGGGTTATCGGCAGATCGGCTTTATCGGCACCAAGATGCCGCAGGATTTCCGCGCCCGTAAACGTTTTGACGGCTTTGTCGAAGGATTGGCAGAGCAGGGTGTCACGCTGATGGACCGGGAACATTATGCCGGAGAAAGCTCGATCCAGACCGGGCGTCAGCTGACCGCGCAGATGCTGGAGCGCACGCCGGAACTGGAGTGTATCTATTACTCCAGCGACGTGATGAGCGTCGGCGGTCTGATGCAT
Source organism: Phaeobacter sp. SYSU ZJ3003 (assembly GCF_041300735.1). Lineage (NCBI taxonomy): Bacteria > Pseudomonadati > Pseudomonadota > Alphaproteobacteria > Rhodobacterales > Roseobacteraceae > Phaeobacter > Phaeobacter sp. SYSU ZJ3003. The sequence continues at coordinate 46,992 of NZ_PXNU01000017.1, forward strand.
TGCCAGGCCGAGGGGCTTTCGGTGCCCGGCGACGTGGCGCTGGCGGGGTTCAACAACCTGCAAATCCTGCAAGGACTTCCGCAGGAACTGGCCACCACTGATGCCTGCCGCCGCGAGATCGGCGAACGCGCTGCGCGCATCGTGCTTGAGACGCGGGAGGCGGATCAGCCAACGCCGCCCGTTTGCGTGCAACTGAGCCCGACCATCAGCCTGGGGCGGTCGCTCTAGCTCTGCCTATCCGTCTTACGGTTGGATGGGGTCCGCTGTCAGGATCGCCTCCATTCCTGCGGTGCAAAAGGCGATCAGCTGGTCGACCTGCGCTTCGGCGGCGCCAGGGCTCAGCGCCTCGATCCGCCAGCCGGTGTTGAGAAAGGCGAGCATCGCAGCCACGGAATAAACCTGACCGGTGGCGGCGGCCTGACGTTCAGCCTGCGGATAAAGCGCCAGAATCTCCTCGATAAACCGGTTGGCCGTGGGGTCGAAACATTGCGCAGCAAGTGGCCGCCAACGGGGATCAGCGGACACATGCGCGACCAGGCGGCCATAGTGCTGCCAATGGGGGCCGCCGGTGCGTGCCAGCGTCACATAGGCCCGCATGAAGACATCCAACAGGCCGCGCAGCGACAGGGCATCCTCGGCCCTGAGGCGCTCCAGCCCCGCCATACGCACGTCGGCCAGTTCATCGGCACGGCGGGTGACGGTCTGATGAAACAGCTCTTCCTTGCCGCCACCGTGATGGTGCACCAGCCCGACCTGTACCCCGGCCAGCGCTGCGATATCGCGCAGCGAGGCGCCTTCGAATCCGCGCTCGGCAAAAAGCGCTTCGGCGGCGTCCAGGATCCGCGCCTTGGTCTGCAGTGACCGCGCCGAAGGGGCGCGTTTGCGTTGTTTTTCCACGAAAAACTCCCGTTGATGAAAATATCTTGCCTTATTTTGAACGATTGTTCAATCTAATCTCGGAGGACAGGGAGGAATTATGACGGAAACGCGCGGGCGCTATGCCCTCATCGGCGCCGGGCCGATGGGGCTGGCCATGGCCAAGGTATTGGTCGAACAAGGCATTCCCTTTCAGGGGTTTGAAATGCATTCGGACGTGGGCGGTTTGTGGGACATCGAGGGGCCGAACTCCACGATGTACGAAAGCGCCCATTTGATTTCATCCAAGCGGATGACGGAATTTGCGGATTTTCCGATGAAGGACGCGGTGGCCGAATACCCCTCGCATCGGGAGCTGAAAAACTATTTTCACGACTTTGCAGAGCATTTCGGCCTGCGGGAGCGGTATCACTTCAACGCCGAGGTCCTGAAGACCGAACCATTGGGCGGTCCGGGCGAGGGTTGGCGCGTCACCTGGCGCGATCCGGAGGGCGAGTACAGCGCCGAATTTGCCGGTGTGCTAATCGCCAATGGCATCCTGTCCGAGCCGAACATGCCGACATTCCCAGGCGACTTCACGGGCGAGCTGATCCATTCCAGCCAATACCGCAAGGCCGAGCAGTTCGGCGGCAAGCGCGTGCTGGTGGTGGGCGCGGGCAATTCGGGCTGCGACATCGCGGTGGATGCGATCCACCATGGCAACAGCTGCGATCTGTCGATGCGGCGCGGCTACTACTTCGTACCCAAATACGTCTTTGGCAAACCGGCGGACACCATGGGCGGGCTGATCCAGCTGCCGATGTGGCTGAAGCGGCGCATCGATGGTCTGATCCTGAAATGGTTTGTGGGTGATCCGCAGAAGTACGGGTTTCCGAAACCCGATTACCAGCTTTACGAAAGCCATCCTGTGGTGAATTCGCTGGTACTCTACCATGCGGGCCATGGCGATCTGAAGATCCGCCCCGATATTGACCGGATAGACGGCAAGGTGGTGCATTTCACCGATGGCAGCAGCAGCGACTATGACATGATCCTCGCTGCGACGGGCTACAAGCTGCACTATCCCTTTATCGATAAGGAGTTGCTGAACTGGCAGGGCGATGCGCCGCACCTGTATCTCAACGCGATGCACCCTGGTCGCGACGATCTGTTCGTCCTCGGCATGGTTGAGGCCAGCGGCCTTGGCTGGCAGGGACGGCACGAGCAGGCCGAGATGGTCGCGCGCTATATCAAGGGGCTTGAGACCGGCAATGCCGGGGCCAAAGCCCTGAAGGCGGAAAAGGCCGCGGGGTTTGAACGCGCAACCGGCGGCATGGCCTATCTGAAACTGGCGCGGATGGCCTACTACGTGGACAAGGCGACCTATCGCAAGGCGGTCACGGGCTGGATCAAGCGGCTCTCCGGGGCGGGCGCATGAGCGGGATTGACGAGATCACGCTGAATTTCAGCCCCGCCTCACTGACGCTTCTGAACGGGATCCTCGCGGTTGTGATGTTCTCCATCGCCATCGATCTGAAACCTTCTGATTTTCACCAGTTGCGACGGGCCCCCAAACCGCTGATCGTTGGGCTGCTGTCGCAGTTCATCGTGCTGCCGGTGCTGACCTTTGCGCTGGTCTGGCTGACCGCGCCGCGTCCCTCGATTGCGCTCGGGCTCATTCTGGTGGCGGCCTGCCCGGGCGGTAATATCTCCAACTTCATCACCCATCGCGCGGGCGGCAATTCCGCCCTGTCTGTGTCGATGACGGGGTTTGCCACCGTGGGGGCGATCCTGCTGACACCGGTCAATATCGGACTCTGGGGTGGGCTTTACCCTCCAACGCGGGCGATCCTGCAGCAGACAGAGATCGACCCGGTGCAGATCGCCATCACCGTCGGTCTGATGCTGATCCTGCCCCTTGTGTTGGGGGTGCAGCTCAATATGCGGGCGCCCGATCTGACGGCACGCATCCGGCGGCCCCTGCAATGGCTGTCGATGGGGATCTTCGTTGCTTTTATCGTGCTGGCGCTGGCGGCCAACTGGGGCTTCTTCCTGCAATTCGCAGGCGCCGTCGCCGGGCTGGTGATCCTGCACAATACTGTGGCGCTTGGCGGGGGCTGGATCACCGCGACGCTGGCGCGGCTGTCGCCTTATGACCGGCGCGCGGTGACGATAGAGACCGGCATCCAGAACTCGGGCCTGGGTCTGGTGCTGATCTTTGCCTTCTTCGGGGGCTTGGGCGGCATGGCCGTCGCGGCAGCCTTCTGGGGGATCTGGCATGCCATATCGGGGTTGGCACTGGCCGCTCTGATGTCCCGGACGGAGGCAGCGCGATGACCGAGGATGCAAAGACCAAAACCGTTCTGATCACCGGCGCTGCTGGCATGGTGGGCCGTGCCCTGCTGTGGGAGCTGCCCGCCTGCCGGGTGATCGCCTCGGATCTGGCGCCGCCTGCGGATCTGCCCAAGGGCGGAGAGTTCTGCCGCATGGATGTCACAACCGATGATCCCGCCCGGGTCATCGGCGAATATAAGCCCGACGTGATTGTGCATCTGGCCTCTATCGTGACCCCGCCCAAGGGCAGCAGCCGCGATTTCGCTTATGCCGTTGATGTCGCGGGCACGCGCAAGGTGCTGGAGGCCGCCGTGGCGCATGGGGTGGAACGTATCGTCGTGACCTCCTCTGGTGCGGCCTATGGCTATCACGCGGACAACCCGCAGCCGCTGCGCGAGAACGACAGCCTGCGCGGCAATCCGGAGTTCGCCTATTCCGACCACAAGCGTCAGGTCGAGGAAATGCTGGCCGAATACCGCCGTTCGGCGCCGCAGCTGCAGCAGGTGATCCTGCGCGTCGGCACGGTGCTGGGGGCGGGCACGGAAAACCAGATCACCGCCCTGTTCCGCCGTCCGCGTCTGCTGGCGGTGACGGGCAGCGAAAGCCCCTTTGTCTTTATCTGGACCCGCGATCTGGCCCGCATTCTGGCCCGCGCGGCAACCGATGGGCCAGAGGGAGTCTTCAACGTCGCCGGGGATGGGGCCATGGGCGTCACCGATCTGGCGCAGGCGCTGGGTAAACCGGTGCTGCGCCTGCCGGCCTGGGCGCTGAAGGCGGCGCTGGCGCTCGCGAAACCCCTTGGTCTCAGCCAATACGGGCCGGAACAGGTGCGGTTCCTGCAATACCGGCCGGTACTGGACAACAGCGCCCTGAAACGGGACTTCGGCTATACGCCCGAGCTGACCAGCGCCGAGGTGTTCGATCTGTGGAGGCAGCAGGCAGGCCTATGACGAAGAAGAAAACAGCAGTCATTTCCGGCGGCGCCGGTGGGCTTGGCCGGGCCTTGTCCACGGCGCTGCAGGCGCGGGGCTGGCGGGTGATCCTGCTGGATCTGGATATCTCGGGGCTGGACAGTAGCGAGACCCAGATCCCGATCCGCTGCGATCTGACCGATGCGACCCAGTTGCGCAGCAAGGCCGAGCAAATCGAGCAGCAGTATCCGGTGATTGATTTGGTCATCTACAACGCCGGTATCACCCAGATCGGGGGCTTTGATACCATCGACGAGGCCAGTCACCGGCGGGTGTTCGACATCAACTATTTTGCCGCCGTCGCCATGGCGGGCCATTTTCTGGCGGCGGTCCGGCGGGCATCGGGGACGCATATCGCGGTGTCTTCTGTGGCGGGGTTTGCGCCGCTTTATCATCGTACCTCTTATGCGGCGTCCAAACACGCGCTGGAGGGGTTCTTCAAATCCCTGCGCTCGGAAGAGCGGCCCTATGGTGTCGATGTGCTGATCGCGGCGCCGTCTTTCGTGGCCACCAATATCGGCAACGACCAGCGTCAGATCGACGGCATCGCGCGGCCCGGCTCAGCCACAGACGGGATGGATTACATGACGCCCGAGGCTGCTGCCGAGGAGATCCTGCGCGGGCTTGGCCGACGGCAGCCGATGATCCCGGTGGGACGGGTGGCGCGGCTGGCCTGGTGGGTGAACAGCCTGGCGCCGCGCCTTTACCAGCGGCTGATGGAGCGGCAGATCGGCGGCCAAGAGGGCTAGGCGCCGTCGCCCTCTGTGTCCGCGTCCGGCAGGATCGGCAGCGAGAAGCCTGTTTTCACCCGGTTCATCACGACGGAGGTGCGGAACCGGGTGATATTTTCTTCGTCAAAGAAATGCCGCCGGGTGAAGGCTTCGAAATCGGGCATGTCGCGGGCGGTCAGGATGACGATGAAATCGGCATTGCCGGTCACATAATAGCACTGCATGACCTCGGGCGCCTCGACCATGCGGCGACGGAAGCGATCGATATCCTCGGCGCGCTCGCTGTGCAGGGTGACCTCGACGATCAGCATCAGCCCACGGCCCAGTTTTTCAGGATTGAGCATCGCGATATCGGCATCGACATAGCCCTGCGCGCGCAGCCGGGTCAGCCGCTTGCGGCAGGCATCGGGGGAAAGCCCGGCGATATGCGACAGGGCCTCGGCTGTCAGCCGGTTGTTGTCCTGGATCGCGGCAAGGATGAGCTGGTCGAATCTGTCCATGTCACGCCTCCTTGGGGCTGCAAGTTTGTCCGTTTTTCCGTGACTTGCACAGCTGGAGTGCTGCCATTGTCCGGTATTCTGCATCAAATGTGAAAAGTCATCAGAAAATCGGCCTGCAGGGCGGCGAAATTTCCGAGAAACCGATGGCGGTGCAGATTAGGTTGGGCAAAAATCGAACAACAAAAAGAAGAGGAGGTCGATCCATGGATGGGGCGTTGAGCAAGACACTCGATAACATGTGGCGGGGCGGCGCGTTGCCGGTCGCGGGAACTGAGCCTCAGCTTTATCCCAGCGTTGCCGCCGATGCGGTGGCCAAGCTGCTGACACTATGTCCGCGTCATGCGATCACACCGCTGATCGAGGCGGATGAACTGGCGAAAAAGGCCGGGATGGCCAGGATCTGGATCAAGGACGAGCGCGCCCGCATGGGGCTGGGCAGTTTCAAGGCGCTGGGCGCGGCCTACTGCATTGCCAGCGCAGCGGCCGATGCATTGAAGGACAAGATCGGCGCCTCTCAGGTCTGGGAAACGGCCCTGCACGGAAAAACCTATGCCACGGCAAGCGCCGGCAATCACGGGCTGTCCGTTGCGGCTGGGGCGCGGCTTTTCGGGGCCGAGGCGGTCATCTACCTGTCGCGGGCGGTGCCCGAGGCCTTCGCCCAGCGGCTGCGCGACAAGGGCGCCCGGGTGGTACGCGCGGGCGGTGATTACGAGGCCAGCATGGCCGCTGCTGCGGCGGATGCCGACGAGAACGGCTGGACGCTGCTCTCCGACAGTTCATGGCCCGGCTACAGCGCCCCGGCCATCGCGGTGATGGAAGGCTATTTGCAACTGGCCGCCGAGTCTGTCGCCCAGATCGACGGGGTGCCGACGCATATCTTCCTGCAGGCAGGTGTCGGCGGGCTGGCGGCTGCGGTGGCCGCCTATGCGCGGCAGGTCTGGGGGAATGCGCCACAGATCATCGTGGTCGAACCGGACGCGGCGCCCGCGCTGATCGAGAGTATTCGCAGCGGCGAATTGCAGGACACGCAGGGGCCGGTGTCCTCCATGGGGCGGCTCGATTGCAAGACCCCGTCGATGGTGGCGCTGAACGGGCTGGCGCGCGATGCCGATGTCTTTGCCACCATATCCGAGGAAGAAGCTGCCGCAGGGGTCCGGACCCTTGCCGAATATGGCTATGCAACGACGCCATCGGGCGGCGCCGGTCTGGCAGCGCTTCTGGCGGGGCGTGTGAAGGATCTGGGACCCGATGCGCGGGTGCTGGCGATCCTTAGCGAAGGGCCGGAAGATGGCTGATCCCGCCCGCGGCTTTGACCGGGGTGAGTTCCTGCGGCGGCGTGATGCCCTGCAGGCGGGCATTGCGGCAGCGGGCATGGAGGCGCTTCTGCTGACTACGGCGGCGGATATCTTCTATGTCACTGGGTTCCTGACGCGGTTCTGGGAAAGCCCGGCGCGCCCCTGGTTCGTGGTGGTCCCGGCCAAAGGTGACCCGGTTGCGGTGATCCCCGCGATTGGCGCGGATCTGATGCGGCAAAGCTGGATTTCCGACATTCGCTGCTGGGATGCGCCGGATCCGAAGGATGATGGCGTCAGCCTGCTGGCGGCGACCCTTGGCGATCTGGTGCCGGAAACAGGGGCAATCGGCACACCGATGGGACTGGAGACGCAATTGCGCATGGCGCTTGGCGATTACATGGCGCTGACCGCACGCCTGGCGCCGCGCCGCATGGTGGATGCCACGGATGTGGTGCAGCGGGTGCGCGAGATAAAGTCAGATCCCGAGGTGGCCAAGATCCGCGCCGCCTGCGCGGTGGCGGATCGTACATTTGCCCGGGTGCCGGAGTTCGCAGGCTCCGGCAGGCCGCTTGATGCTGTGTTTCGCGATTTCCAGCGGGTTCTCCTGGAAGAGGGCGCCGATTGGGTCAGCTACACGGCGGGCGGCGCCGGGCCGGGCGGCTACGGCGATGTGATCTCTCCGGCGACTCCGCAGCCGTTGGCGGTAGGCGATGTGCTGATGCTGGACACCGGCGCGGTGCGCGATGGCTATTTCTGCGACTTCGACCGCAATTACGCTATCGGTCCGGTCGCGCCTGAGACCGCGCAGGCGCATGCGTCGCTTTATGCGGCCACGGATCTGGCGCTGGAGAAGCTGCGCCCCGGCATGACCGCCGCGGATGCGCACCGGATTCTCTGCGAGGGGCTGCGTGGCCATGGCGCCACGCCCGGCGGCGGGCGGCTTGGCCATGGACTGGGGGTGACGCTGACCGAATGGCCCTCGTTTACGCCCAAGGATCAGACGGTGCTGCGCGCCGGGATGGTGCTGACTCTGGAACCGGGCGCCGAGATCGCCCCGGGCCGCATTCTGGTGCACGAGGAAAACATCGTCCTGCGCGACAGCGGTCCGGAGCTTTTGTCCACCCGTGCCCCGGCAGAGCTGCCGGTTCTGGAGTAGATCATGCAGACTTTCCCCTATGAGCTGACTGGCCCGATCGGCAGCCGCGCAACCTTTGGCCATATCGTACTGCAGGTGGATGAGACGCTGGAGCAGGACATGCGCCGCCTGCTGCCGGGAGGCGAGGTCGCCCATCATGTCAGCCGTATTCCCAGCGGCGATGAGCTGACCCCGGACACCATTGCGACCATGAAAGAGACGCTGCCAGCGGCTGCCGCGCTGTTGCCCCCGGCGGCGGAATTCGACGTGATCGGCTATGGCTGTACCTCCGGGACGACCTTGATCGGCGCGGACCGGGTCGCGGATCTGGTACGGCAGGGCGCTGCCTCGACCCATGTCACCGATCCTCTGACTGCAGCTCTGGCAGCGCTTGCGGCGTTGGACGTCCGGTCGCTAGCCTTGGTGTCGCCTTATGTGGAAAGCGTCAGCGCCCCGGTCCGACAGGCTTTTGCGGCGCGGGGATATGATGTCAGCGGCACCGTGTCGTTCGGGGAAGAAGTGGAGGCGCGGGTGGCGCGGATCGATCCGGCCTCGATCCACGCGGCGGCCCTTTCCGTGGCCGGGGACGCCGATGCGGTGTTCCTGTCCTGCACCAACCTGCGCACGCTGGATATCATCGACGATCTTGAGGCGCGGCTGGGCAGGCCGGTGCTGAGCAGCAATCAGGTGCTTGCCTGGCATATGGCGCAGCTGGCGGGGGAGCCCGAGCTGTGCCGCGGCCCCGGTCGCCTGCTTCGGCACTGAGCAGGGATCAGGGTCGACTGTGGATCGCAGCGGGATCGTGTCGGATAACATCAAAAAATCGTACTCCCTGATGCGATTCGTCTGAGGATGGCATCGATCGCTTGGGCTGTGTTCCTTCCCGGACGATTTGGCCGGGAACGGGTTGTACAAGGCCCGGAGGTTGTGTTTGGGACGGTAAATATGCCCCGAGTGATCCGCGGAATGGGCCTGATGCAGATGGTATTTGACCGCGAAATGAGCGGTCCGGGCGGTCTGGTCATGGCGTCGCCCGGGTGGATGGGCACGAAAGCATGGTTTTGCAATATTTGAATTATATCAATTGATTGAGTGTTGGTTGCGTCTCTTCTGGCGCGCCTGAATGTCGCGAAACCCTTGGGCGATGCGGCCCCTGCGCCGTCCCGGTCTCAAATTATGTTTTAGGGTTTAATATTTTAATCTTGAAACAAAACAGAGAAGCCGCCTAGAGTTTTGAGGTCAGCCACCAGACGGAGGGCCTGCCGGATGCGGCAGCCTTGCCCCGGGCGGCGGATGAAACGTCAGGATGTGAAATCCACCACTGCACGGCAAACGGCAGAAGGTGTCCCCGTCAGAGGGAAAAGGCGATCAAGGACTGGCGCCACCCGCGCGAAGCGGAAATAGTGGGGGCACAGGAATAACCGCGGCCAACGCGGATCCGGTCGATAACTGCAATAGGGAGACTATAGGAAATGAAAGCAATCAAAACACTGGCGCTGGCGACAGCGGTGTCCGCTCTGGCCGTCGCGGCGCAGGCCGAGACCAAGATCGGCATGATCACCACCCTGTCCGGCGGCGGCGCCAGCCTTGGCGTGGATACCCGCGACGGGTTCATGCTGGCGATGGAAAACGCCGGGCGCGATGACGTCGAAGTGGTGATCGAGGACGATCAGCGCAAACCTGCAACCGCGGTGCAGATCGCCGATCAGATGATCCAGTCCGAAAAGGTGGATATCCTGACCGGTATCGTCTGGTCGAACCTGGCCATGGCCGTGGTGCCCTCGGCGACCGGGCAGGGGCTTTTCTACCTGTCGACCAATGCCGCGCCGGCACAGCTGGCGGGCAAGGGCTGCAACCCGAACTATTTCTCGGTCTCCTACCAGAACGACAACCTGCACGAAGCGGCCGGTGCCTATGCCACCAGCGCCGATTTCAAGAAGACCTTCATCATGGCGCCGAACTATCCGGCCGGGAAAGATTCCCTCAACGGGTTCAAGCGCTTCTACAAGGGTGAACTGGCGGGTGAGATCTACACCAAGCTGGGCCAGACCGATTATGCCGCCGAACTGGCGCAGGTCCGTGCCAGCGGCGCCGACTCGGTGTTCTTCTTCCTGCCCGGCGGAATGGGGATCTCCTTCCTCAAGCAATACGCCGCCAGCGGTATCGATCTGCCCGTGATGGGCCCGGCCTTCTCCTTTGACCAGGGTATCCTGCAGGCCGTGGGCGATGCGGCGCTGGGGGTAAAGAACACCTCGCAATGGAACAAGGATCTGGACAACGCGGCCAACGCCGAATTCGTTTCGGGCTTCCAGGAAAAATACGGCCGCCTGCCGTCGCTTTATGCGGCGCAGGGCTATGACACCGCCAACCTGATCCTGAGCGCGCTGGACAAGGCAGAAGTGTCGGACAAGGACGCCTTCCGCGCTGCCCTGAAAGAAGCTGATTTCGCATCGGTGCGCGGCAAGTTCAGCTTTGGCCCGAACCAGCACCCGATTCAGGACATCTACGTGCGTGAGGTCATCAAGGAAGGTGATATCTTCACCAATAAGATCATCGGCACCAGCCTTACGGATCACTCCGACGCCTATGCGGCAGAGTGCAAGATGTAATCTGATCCTCCCTGCGGGGGCGCCAATGCGGCGCCCCCGTCAGAACGGAAATCTCCCATGTCCATTGTTCTCATTCTTGAGCAGATCCTGAACGGATTGCAGTTCGGGGTCATGCTGTTTCTCATGGCTGCGGGCCTGACGCTGGTCTTTGGCGTCATGGGCCTGATCAACCTCGCCCATGGTGCGCTTTACATGGTCGGGGCCTTTGCGGCGGCGGCGGTGGCCGGGCTGACCGGTTCCTTCCTGCTGGCGCTGATTGCCAGTTTGGCTGCGGCTGCTGCGGCCGGGGCCGTGGTCGAGATCGCGGTGATCCGGCGGCTTTATGATCGCGATCACCTTGATCAGGTCCTGGCGACCTTTGCGCTGATCCTGATTTTCTCCGAAGGCACCCGCTGGATCTTTGGCTCCTTCCCGCTGTTTCTGGATGTGCCTGCCGCATTGGCCGGGCCGCTCAGCCTGCCGGGTGGTATCGAATACCCGGCCTACCGCCTTGCTATCATAGGTATCGGGCTGGTGGTGGCGGCGCTGCTGTTCTGGCTGATCGCCCGCACCCGTATCGGGATCCAGATCCGCGCCGGTGAAGCCGACCGCGAGATGATCGCAGCGCTGGGGGTGGATATTTCCCGGCTGTATACGCTGGTCTTTGCCCTTGGCGCCGCGCTGGCGGGCCTTGCGGGCGCGCTGGTCGGAGCCATCCAATCGGTTCAGGTCGGCATGGGAGAGCCGGTTCTGATCCTGGCCTTTGTGGTGATCGTCATCGGTGGCATCGGCTCGATCAAGGGCGCGCTTGTCGGCGCGCTGCTGGTGGGGCTAACGGATACGCTGGGCAAGGTCTTCCTGCCGCAATTTTTCGGTCTGTTCCTGGAACCGGCCAGTGCTGCCTCGGTCGGGGCCTCGCTGGCATCGATGCTGATCTACATCCTGATGGCGGCGGTTCTGCTGGTGCGCCCCTCGGGGCTTTATGGGGGGAGCGCATGAGCATGACCCGCGAAAACCTGTTCAACTGGGCGCTGGCGCTGGCACTGCTGGCGGTGCCGCTCTGGGCCAATGCCATGGACGAGCCCTTTATCATTACCCTCGCCACCAAGGTCGCGATCCTGGCGCTGGCCGGTGTCGGCCTCAATATCGCGCTGGGCATCGGCGGGCTGGTGAGCCTTGGCCATGCGGCGTTCTTTGGGATCGGCGGCTATGCCATGGGCATTCTGGCCGCCCATGCCCTGAACTATGAGCCGCTGATGCAGGTGCCGTTTCTGATCGAAGGCACCAATCAGATGCCGATAATCTGGCTGGTCGCGACCCTGGCCAGCGCGCTGGTGGCGCTGGTGATCGGGGCGCTGTCGCTGCGCACCTCGGGCGTTTATTTCATCATGATCACGCTGGCCTTTGGTCAGATGCTATACTATTTCGCGATCTCCTGGTCCGCCTATGGTGGTGAGGACGGGTTGTCGATCTGGGTGCGCAACGAATTTCCCGGCCTCAACACGCTGGACCCGATCCAGTTCTTCATGATCGCCTATGTCATCCTCTGCCTGGTGCTGGTCTTCTCTGCCCGGCTGGGGCGTTCGCCCTTTGGCCTGGCGCTGGCGGCTGCCCGCCAGACCGAGGAACGGGTGATGACCGTGGGGCTGACGCCCTTTCATCTGCGGCTGGTGGCCTTTGTCATCTCGGGCGCGATCACCGGTCTTGCCGGCGCGCTTTATGCTGATCTCAACCGTTTTGTTAGCCCAACCATGCTGAGCTGGCACACCAGCGGTGAAATCATGGTCTTTGTCATCATCGGCGGGGTGGGGCGGTTGTTCGGCCCTGTTGTGGGCGCTGCCGTTTATATCCTGCTGGAGCATCTCCTGGGCGGGATCAGTGAATACTGGCAGATCTTCCTCGGGCTATTGCTGCTCCTTATGGTGCTGTTTGCCCGCGGCGGCCTGATCGGTGCCCTGACAGGACGGGAGGTGGCCCATGACTGATCCGCGCACAAACCCGGTGCTGAAGGTCGAAGGCATCAGCAAAAGCTTTGGCGCGCTCAAGGCCAGCGACAATGTCAGCATCGACCTGCGCCCCGGTGAAATCCACGCCCTGATCGGCCCCAATGGCGCGGGCAAATCCACCCTGATCAAGCAGATCTCGGGCAGTTTGCGCCCCGACACCGGCCGGATCGAGGTTCTGGGCCGCGATGTCACCGATCTTGATACCGTGGCGCGGGCGCGGCTGGGGCTGGGGCGGACGTTCCAGATCTCCTCGCTCGCGATGGAGTTCACCGTGCTGCAGAACGTGGTGCTGGGCGCCCTTGGCGCGCAGGGCCGGGTGTTTTCCTTCTTCCGCAATGTGATGAAGGACAAGACCTTGTTGGAACCTGCCCGCCGCGCATTGGAACGCGTCGGTCTGCAGGATGAGGCGCAGCGGCGCACTGCCGATCTGTCGCATGGCCAGCGCCGTCAGCTGGAGGTCGCGGTGGCACTGACGCTCAATCCCAAACTGTTCCTGATGGACGAACCCATGGCCGGTCTTGGCGCCAGCGGCTCCAAGACCCTCACCGGGTTTCTGGATGAGTTGCGTCACGAGGCGCCGATCCTGCTCGTGGAGCACGATATGGATGCGGTCTTTGCCCTTGCTGACCGGATCAGCGTGCTGGTCTATGGCGCGGTGATCGCCACCGGCACCGCTGATGAAATCCGCGCAAATCCGGAGGTGCGCCGCGCTTACCTCGGAGAGGAGGACGCCGCATGAGCCTGTTGTCCCTGAACAAAGTCGAGGCCTCCTACGGCCCCTCGCAGGCGCTGTTCGGCGTCTCGCTGGATCTGGCCGAAGGCGAGGTCGTCGCCCTGATGGGCCGCAACGGCATGGGCAAGACCACCACCATCAAATCGATCTGCGGCATGGTGCATCCCTCTGCGGGCGAGGTTCGCTTTGACGGGCACGACCTGCGGCAGCTGCCCTCGCACAAGATCGCGCGGCTGGGGATTGGTCTGGTGCCCGAGGGGCGCCGCTGTTTCGGCCCGCTGACGGTGGAGGAAAACCTGACCGCCGCCGCCCGCCCGGGCCCCTGGGATTTTGAGCGCGTCGCCGGGCTGTTTCCACGGCTCAAGGAGCGGCGCGACCAGACCGCAAGTTCCCTGTCGGGCGGCGAGCAGCAGATGCTGGCCATTGGCCGCGCCCTGATGACCAACCCGCGCCTTTTGATCCTGGATGAGGCGACCGAGGGGCTGGCCCCGGTGGTGCGGCAGGAGATCTGGGCGGCGATTGCCCAGCTGAAGCGTGAGGCGGGTCTGTCGATCCTGGTGGTGGACAAGACGCTGAAGGAACTCGCCCAGATCGCCGATCACGCGGTGATCCTGAACCGGGGCCAAAGTGTGTGGACCGGGAGAATGGAGGAGCTGACCCCGGACCTGACGGACCAGTATCTGGGGGTTTAGGAAACTACTGAGGGCAGAGCACGTCCGCGGGCGTAAGAGAAGCGCCCGCCCCTTTACCGTAGGCAAACCTTCGGTTTGACGGGGCGGACGGGCGCTGGTCGGCCTTGCCGGGCGGCGCATGCTCTATTGACTTGTGGCTGTTAGAAAACCGTGTTGTTGGTACTGAGCTTTGTAGTGCTTGGGATGCGCGAGCCAGCGTTATGTATCTCGATTACCCCGCCTCATGCCGCCGCCGCACAGTCTCGGGCCGTCCCGGCAGCATAAGGCGCGCGTCCCCACGGGCGCTGCGGGCAATCACTTTGCCCTTGGCGACCACCGCCAGCCGGGCGGGGCGCAGGCGGACGGCTTCGGTGGGGGTGCTGGCATCCAGAACCACGAGGGAGGCGTCGTTGCCCACCCTCAGGCCATAGTCCTGCAGCCCGATGATCTGGGCGTTGACCTCGGTCACCATGGTGAAACAGCGGGCCATTTCGTCCGGGTGGCTCATCTGCGCCACGTGCAGACCCATGAAGGCGACGTCCAGCATGTCTCCGGTGCCCAATGAATACCAGGGATCCAGCACGCAGTCCTGACCCCAGCCGACGGGGATGCCCATCGCCTGCATTTCCTTCACACGGGTGAGACCCCGGCGTTTGGGGAAGGTATCGTGCCGCCCCTGCAGCATGATGTTGATCAAGGGGTTCGGGATCGCGGAAATCCCGGCCTCGGCGATCAGGGGCAGCAGTTTGCTGACGTAGTAGTTGTCCATCGAATGCATCGAGGTCAGGTGACTGCCCGCAACGCGCCCCTCTAGGCCGAGCCGCTGGGTCTCATAGGCCAGCGCCTCGATATGGCGGGACATGGGATCGTCGGTCTCATCGCAGTGGATGTCGACCATCAGACCCCGCTCGGCGGCGATCTCGCAGAGGTCGCGCATCGACTCGGCGCCGTCCGCCATGGTGCGCTCAAAGTGAGGGATGCCGCCCACCACATCGACGCCCATATCCAGCGCGCGGATGACGTTCTCGCGCCCCGTCTTGGTGCGGTAAAGACCATCCTGCGGGAAGGCGACCAGTTGCAGGTCGATGTAATCTTTGACCTTCTCCTTCACCTCCAGCATGGCGGTAACGGTGTTGAGGTGATCTGGCGTTGTATCCACATGGGATCGGATCGCCAGCGTCCCCATCGAGGCCGCCCAGTCGCAATAGGTGAGGGCGCGCTCGACCATCTCATCCACGGTGGCAATGTCGCGCAGTTCCCCCCAAAGGGAGATCCCTTCCAGCAGCGTGCCCGAGGCGTTGAGCCGGGGTTTGCCATAAGACAGCGTTGCATCCATGTGGAAATGCGGATCGACGAAAGGCGGCGCTACCAGATCGCCGCTTGCGTCGATGACCTCACCCGCTTCCGCCTCCAGACGGGCTTCGATGGCGGTGATCTTGCCGCCCGTAATGCCGATATCGGCGGTTGTTCCATCGGGCAGGGTGCCGCCCTTGACGATCAGGTCGAACATCATCTTTCCCCCTTGTTGAAGGGCACCATCAGCGCCGCCGGGATCTCGGCGCGGCGGGACATCACCACCAGCGCCAGAATGGACAGGATGTAGGGCATCATCAGGAAGACCTGATAGGGCACCACCGCGCCGATGCCGGTTTGTTGCAGTCGGATCTGCAAGGCATCAAAGGCGGCAAACAGCACCGCGCCCAGCACCGCCTTGCCCGGTTTCCAGGCGCCAAAGACGACCAGCGCGATACAAATCCAGCCGCGCCCGTTCACCATGTCGAAGAAGAAGCTGTCAAAAGCCGACAGCGTCAGGAAGGCGCCGCCAATGGCCATGAAGCCCGAGCCGACCACCACCGCGCCCATGCGGATCGCGGTGACCGACAGGCCCTGCGCCGCCACGGCTTGCGGGTTTTCCCCGGCCGCCCGCACCGCAAGGCCCAAGGGCGTCCGGTAAAGCACCAGCGCCGTTAGCCCCGCCAGCACAAAGGCGGCATAGGTTAGCGGCGTTTGCGAGAACAGCGCAGGGCCTACGAGGGGCAGATCTGACAGAAGCGGGATCTCATAGGGCTGAAAGGCGGTGATTTTCGGCGGCGAAGACACCTCGGGCAGGATCACCCGGTAGGTATAGAAGGTCAGCGAGGTCGCCAACAGCGTTAGCCCGACCCCGACCACGTGCTGCGACAGGCCAAAGGGCACGGAAAACACCGAATGCACCAGCCCCAGCATCATGCCGGTCAGCATGGCCACCGCGACCCCGCCCCAAAGCGGCAGGCCGCCCCAAACCGCGATCCAGCCCGCAAATGCGCCCGCGACCATGATGCCCTCGATGCCGAGGTTCAGAACGCCCGCGCGTTCGCAGATCAGCTCTCCGATGGTGGCAAAGATCAGCGGCGATGCGATGCGGATGGCTGCAGCCCAGAAACTGGCCGACAGCAGGATGTCGATGAGATCCATGTCAGTCCCTCCGCAGGCGGAATTTGGTGAGAAGGATCGCCAGCACCATGAACAACAGGGCCGAGGCGAGCATGATATCGGCAAGGTAACTGGGCACGCCTGCGGCGCGGCTCATGCTGTCGGCGCCGACAAAGATGGCGGCCACGAACAGCGCCGCGACAACCACGCCCAGCGGGTGCAGCAGCGCCAGCATGGCGACCACGATGCCGGTGTAGCCAAAGCCGGGCGACAGATCGAGCGTCAGCGATCCCTTGAGGCCGGAGACCTCGGAAAAGCCCGCAAGACCCGCAAGGCCACCGGACAGCAGTGCGGTTTTGAGGATCACCTTGGTGACCGGGATACCGGCGAAACCGGCGGCCTCGGCGTTCTGGCCGACGGCGCGCATTTCATAGCCCAGGGTGGTGCGGGTGTTGATCACCCAGACGCCAAGGGCCGCGATCAGCGCCAGCGCAAAGCCCCAGTGCAGGCGCAGCCCCTCGACGATGCGGGGCAGGCGAGCCTCTGGCAGCAGTCGCGCGGATTTGGGCCAGCCCATGCCCATGGGATCCTTCAACGGTCCTTCGAGCAGGTAGCTGACAAACAACAGGAAAATGAAGTTGAGGAGCAGCGTCGTCACCACCTCATCGACGCCCAGCCGGGTTTTCAAGAGGGCAGGACCCAAGAGGATCAGCGCCCCGGCCAGCATCGCAGAGATGGCGCAGAGCGCCAGCATCAGCGGCGCAGGCAGCGACAGGGCACCGGTGCCCAGAACCACGGTGATCACCGCCCCGGCATAGAGCTGCGCCTCGGCGCCAATGTTCCATAGCTTGGCGCGGAAGGCGACGGCGATGGCCAGCCCGGTAAAGATCAGCGGCGTAGCGCTGTTCAGCGTCTCCAGAATGGCGAATTTCGATCCAAACGCGCCTTTTAGGATCAGGCCAAAGACGGCAAAGGGGTTGCCGCCCGCGATCATCGCCAGCAGGGCCGCCACCACAAAGGTCGCGGCGATGGCCAGCGCTGGCGGTAGCACGCGCCGCCCAAGGGAGGGCGCTGCAATCGGTTCAAGCCGCATCGGTCATGTCCTTGTCAAAGCCTTCGCCCGCCATCCAGCGGCCCAGATCCTCAGGGCGCATGGTGCCACGGGCAAATTCCGGGCTGAGCCGCCCTTCGGAGATCACGTGGATCACATCCGACAGGCGCATGATTTCATCGAGGTCCTCAGAGATCAGCAGAACGGCGGCGCCCCGATCGCGGGCCTTGGCCAGTTGTTCATGCACGTAGTTCACCGCGCCGATGTCCAGCCCGCGCACGGGTTGGTTGGCGAGGATGATATCCGGTGCGCCTTCGAGCACCCGGCCGAGGATCAGTTTCTGCATATTGCCGCCCGACAATAGGCGGATGCGGATATCCGGCCCCGGGCAGCGGATGTCATAGCCCTTGATCAGGCTCTCGGCAAAGGCGCGGGCCTTTTTCCAGTTCATCCAGCCGCGCTGGCTGAACCGTGTGGCGTAGGTTTCGAGGATCGCGTTCTCGGTCAGGTCGAAATCGGCGATGGTGCCGGTCTTGTGCCGGTCCTCGGGAATGCGGGCGACACCGTTTGCGATGGCGGCGCGGGGCGACCAGCCCTGCGGTGCCTGCCCGTGCAGGGTGATTGTGCCGCTGGATGGGGCGATGAGGCCGGAAATCAGATCCGACAGCGCCGCCTGCCCATTGCCGGACACCCCGGCAAGCCCGGTGATCTGGCCTGCGCGCAGGTCCAGCGCCACCCGTGCCAGCCCCGGCGCCGATCCGGCGCCTGGCGTGGTGACATCGCGCAACGACAGCAGCGGTGTGCCGGGGGTAGCGGGGGCAATGCTTGGCGCGCTGACCTCAGCGCCGACCATCAGCGCGGCGAGTTCCTCGCCATTGGTGTCTGCGGTGGCGCGCTCGGCCACTAGGCGGCCATGGCGCAGCACCAGCACGCGGTCGGAAATCGCCATGACTTCGTGCAATTTATGGGAAATGAAGATCACAGACAGCCCCGAGGCAATCGCCTCGCGCAGGGTGGCGAACAGCGCGTCGGCCTCTTGCGGGGTCAGAACCGCGGTGGGTTCGTCCAGGATTAGGATCTTTGCATCGCGGTAAAGCGCCTTCAGGATCTCGACCCGCTGGCGTTCGCCGACGGTCAGACGGCCGACCTTGGCGTCGGGATCGACCTTCAGGTGGAAGCGTTCCGACAGGTCGCGGATGCGCGCCTTGGCTGCGGCGGGCCTCAGGCTGGCAGCGCTAAGGGCATCAACGCCCAGCACGATGTTTTCCCAGACCGTCAGGTTCCCCGCCAGGGTGAAATGCTGGTGCACCATGCCGACACCACCGTCCAGCGCCGCGCGCGGATTGCCCGCAGGCAAGGGCTGGCCGAACAGCTCTACTGATCCTTCATCGGCGGTGTACTGGCCGAACAGGATGTTCATCAGCGTGGTCTTGCCCGCGCCGTTTTCCCCCAAAAGCGCGATCACCTCACCCCGGTGCAGGGCAAAGCTGACGTCTTCGTTGGCGGTGACGGGACCGAACCGTTTCGTAATGTTCTGAAGGCGCAGGACAACCTGCGCCTTGTCTGTTTCTGTCATAGCCGAAAGGCCCGTATCAGGAGGATTTGGGTTCTTCGTCGTTGATCGCAACGGTGAAGGAACCGTCCTTGATCGCGGCGGTGCGGGAGGCAACCAGATCCAGCGCCTCTTGCGGGATCTTGCCTTCGAAGGTGCCATAGGGCGCCAGCGAACAGCCGCCTTCCTTCATGAAGGAATACATGCCGTAGTCAGCGGCGGTAAAGCTGCCGTCCTTGACCGCTGCGATGGCCGCATCCAGCGTCGGTTCGAAATGCCAGATCGCCGAGGCCACCACGGTTTCGGGGTAATCCGACTGGGTGTCGATGACGTTGCCGATGGCCAGAAGGCCCTTTTCCTTGGCCGCATCCGACACGCCAAAGCGTTCGGCGTAAAGGATGTCGGCGCCGTTCTCGACCATGGCAAAGGCGGTTTCCTTGGCCTTCGGCGGATCGAACCAGGAACCGATGAAGGAGACCTGGAACTTCATCTCGGGGTTCATCTCCCGCGCACCGGCCATGAAGGCGTGCATCAGGCGGTTTACTTCCGGGATCGGGAAGCCGCCGACCATGCCAATATTGCCGGATTTCGACATTGCACCTGCGATAATGCCAGAAAGATAGGATGCATCCTGAATGTAGTTGTCAAAAACGGACAAGTTCGGGATTGCCGGGTCTTCTTTGAAGGAGGAGCCCATCAGGAAGGCCACATCGGGGTATTCGGCGGCAACTTCGCGCGCTTCGGCTTCGACACCGAAGATTTCACCGATGATCAGCTGGTAGCCCTGTTCGGCATATTCGCGCATCACGCGGGAATAGTCCGAGTTCGAGGTGTTCTCGGAATAGGTATAGCTGATGTCGCCGCGGTCCTGCGCGGTCAGGGCGGCCACATGGATACGGCTGACCCATTGCTGTTCGACCGGCACGGTATAGATGCCGGCAACTTTCAACGGCTCAGAGGCCATCAGGCGGCCCGGCGCGGCAAAGGCGCCTGCAGTCAGAGCAGCGGCAGCGCTGGTGGCCAGGAACTGGCGGCGCGATACGGCGCCCTTGAATTCATTTGTCATGGAACAATCCCCCTGTTGAATAAGCCCCTGAAACACGGGACAATTGTCCAATCGGTAGAAACACCGCGCCGATCAGGCAAGCGGTCATATGTTGGACATGTATCCTTCTGAGCCTTCGCCTAATTTGTGGGCAAAGGCAAGAATTTTCGCCACTCAAAACGTCAGATGGAGGATGCGGATGGGGGCGCCCCGCCCGTGGTTCGGGCGGGGTCTGGGGGCCTGGATCTACTGGTCAGGCACTCTCTTCTTCAAAGACGCCCGCGTATGCGATGCGCAGGTCGCGCTTCAGGATCTTGCCGCTGGCGTTCTTGGGCAGCGCCTCGACCAGGGCGATATGCTTGGGGCTTTTGAAATGGGCCAGGTTTTCACGGCAATAGTCCATCAGCGCCTCTATGCTGGTGTCTTCGCCCGGTTTGGCCACCACCACGGCGGTTACCGCCTCGATCCATTTGGGGTGCGGAATACCAAAGACCGCGACCTCGGCCACGGCGGGGTGGTGAAAGATGCATTCCTCCACCTCGCGGCTGGCGACGTTTTCGCCCCCCGTTTTGATCATGTCCTTCTTGCGGTCGACCACATAAAGGTAGCCTTCCTCGTCAAAACGGCCCAGATCGCCGGAATGGAACCAGCCGCCCTGAAAGGCTTCGGCGGTTTTGGCGGGATCCTTGTAGTAACCAAGGATCAGATGCGGGCTGCGGTGCACGATTTCGCCGACTTCGCCAACGGGCAGGTCGTTGCCATCGTCATCGACCACGCGGGTTTCGACGTTCAGCGCGGGCCGACCGGCCGAGCCGAGCTTGCTTAGCTGTTCATGCGGCAGCAGGATGGTGGCGACAGGGGCCATTTCCGTCTGGCCGTAGAAATTGAACAGGCGCAGGTTCGGCAGGCGGCTGGTCAGCTCCTCGATGATTGCCGTGGGCATGATCGAGGCACCGTAATAGCCCTTGCGCAGGGAGCTGAGGTCGGTCTTGTCGAAATCCGGGTGGCGCAGCAGCGCGATCCAGACGGTTGGGGGACAGAACAGTTTGGTGACGCCCTCGGCGGCGATGGCTTCCAGCATCTTGCCCGGATCGGCGGCCTCCATCAGGATGCTGGTGGCACCCAGATACATGTCGGGTGTCAGGAAGCAGTCCAACTGGGCGCAGTGGAACAGCGGCAGGCAGTGCAGCTCGATGTCGTCGGCAGCCATCTCTCCATCGCTGATGCAGCTGCCGTATTGCGCATAAAGCGCGTCCGAGGAAAGCAGCGCGCCCTTGGGCCGGGATTCCGTGCCGCTGGTATACATCATCTGGATCGGATCATCGCCCGCGATCTCCACATACGGCGCGCTGTCGTCGGCATGCCCTAGCACGGTTTCGGCGGCTTCCCAGCCTGCGGGAACCGCGTCGGCGGCATGGGCAATCGACAGGCGGAACAGCATCGGCTGTTTCAGCTGGGCGAGCGCCGCATCGGCAGTGGCACAGAGCGCGTCCTCGGCGATGATGGCCCGGGCGCCGGAGTGATCCAGGATATAGGCCACGTCTTCGGCGTTCAGCATGAAGTTGACGGGCGTCGTCACCGCCCCCAGCCGTGCCAGAGCCAGTCGGAACACCACGAAGGCGCGGTTGTTGTGGGACAGGAGCGCCACCCTGTCGCCCTTGGTGATGCCGCGCGCGGCCAGACCGTTGGCAGCGCGGTTCACCGCTGCATCGAGTTCGGCAAAGCTGTCGCGCTGCCCGCGGAACACCAGCGCGGTCTTTTGCGGCGTGCGGGCGGCGCTGCGGCGCAAGAGATCGCCCAGCTGCTGGCTGCGGGCACGGGCGATGGTGGCGGTAAGCTCCGCTTCGGTCTGTGTCGTCATTCTGTCCTCCCTGGTTCTGGCGAGATCCTGCCCGATGTCGCCGGGGCGTCAAGCCTTTGGACGGGCAGAACCCTCCGTCACGTTGCGTGCCTTTTGCGGGGCAGGTGCGGGCGTTGTGGCTGCAACGGTAGGGGGGGTATCTGCCGGGGCTTTGTATTCGGGGTTGAGCCATGTCAAAGTTCAGGGCGCGCCGTGCCCCTATCGATGGGGGCCAAGAGGTGAACATGCCCGACGTCGTCTTCAGAACCAAGGACCTGACCAAGGTCTATGATACCGGCCAGCAAAAGGTGCATGCGCTGGCGGGGGTCGATCTTGAACTATACTCTGGTGAGCTGGTGGTGCTGCTGGGGCCGTCGGGCAGTGGCAAATCCACGCTGCTGAACATTCTTGGCGGGCTGGATCACGCCACCGACGGCCGCGTCTGGTTCCGCGATCAGGAACTGACGGGCATGGGCGACCGGGGGCTGACCCGGTTCCGGCGCGATCACGTCGGTTTTGTCTTTCAATTCTACAATCTGGTGCCCAGTCTGACCGCCTGGGAAAACGTGCAGCTGGTGACGGACGTGGCGCGCGACCCGATGCCGCCCGAAGAGGCGCTGAAAGAGGTCGGTTTGGGCAGCCGCATGGATCACTTCCCGGCGGAAATGTCCGGCGGCGAGCAGCAGCGCGTCGCAATTGCCCGCGCCATCGCCAAACGCCCGGAGATCCTGTTGTGCGATGAACCCACTGGGGCGCTCGACAGCAAGACCGGGGTGCAGGTGCTGGAGGCGCTGCGCCGCATCAACGAGAGCACCGGTACCACGACCGTGGTGATCACCCACAATGCCGCGATCCGGCAGATGGCGCATCGGGTGATCTGGTTCCAGGATGGCAAGATCCGTCTGGTGGAGGAAAACGCCACCCGGCTCGCCCCTGCCGAGATCGAGTGGTAGGGCGATGCAGGCGCTGGATCTCAAACTCTTGCGCAGTTTCCGCCGTCTTTGGGCGCAGGCGCTGGCCATTGCACTGGTGCTGGCCTGCGGGGTTTCGATCCTGTTGATGGCCTTTGGCATGGAGCGGGCTCTGGATGACACCCGCGCCGCCTATTACGAGCGAAACCGCTTTGCCGATGTCTTTGCCCGCGCAACGCGGGTGCCGGATCACGAGATGGGGCGGGTGCAGGCCATCGACGGTGTGCGCGCTGCCGAGGCGCGGGTCGAACACTACGCCATCCTCGATCTGCCGGAGAAGGTCGAGACAGTGACGGGGCTGGTACTGTCGCTGCCCGGAAATGGCGGGCCGTCGCTCAACGTGCCACTCCTGCGGAGCGGGCGCCTGCCGGATGCGGATGCCTCGGACGAGGTGGCGATCAATGATCCCTTTGCCCGCGCCAACGGGCTGCGTCCCGGCGACCGGTTCAGCGCCAACCTGAACGGCCAGCGGCGCGACCTGCGGGTGACTGGCACGGTGCTGTCGCCGGAATTCATCTATACTCTGGGGCCGGGTGCGCTGCTGCCGGACAACGAAACCTTTGGCATTATCTGGCTGCCGGAACGGGTGGCCGAAGCGGCGTTTGATATGAAGGGCGCCTTCAACAGCCTGTCGGTCAAGCTCAACCCCGCCGCCCGGCAGGATGAGGTGATCGACCGGATCGACGATATTCTGGCGCCCTATGGCGGGCTTGGCGCGCATGGCCGCGATCTGCAACTGTCGGATCAGTTCATCGATGCCGAACTGAGCGAGCTGCGCAATACCGCGCTGATCCTGCCGCCGATCTTCTTTGGGATCACCGCCTTTCTGGTGAATATGGTGGTGGGGCGGATCGTGCTGCTGGAGCGCAGTGAGATCGGCCTTCTGAAGGCGCTGGGCTATTCCAACTATGAGGTCTGCCTGCATTATCTGCTGCTGGCCGGGCTGATCGCCTGCCTTGGGGTGCTCATTGGCTGGGCTGCGGGCACCTGGCTGTCGCGGTCGCTGGCGCAGATCTACGCGCAGTTCTTCGAATTTCCCTATCTGATCTTCCACACGCGGCTTGATGCCTATGCGCTGTCCGGGGTGCTGGCGCTGCTGACTGCGGGTCTTGGCGCGGCGCAAAGCGCGCTGCATGTGGCCCGTATGGCGCCTGCGGTGGCGATGTCGCCGCCCGCGCCGCCCCGGTTCAAACGCAATCTTCTGGACCGGATGCTGACCCGGCTGCGTCCCTCGCAGGCGGTGATGATGATCCTGCGCAGTCTGGTGCGCTGGCCGGTGCGCTCGGGGCTCAGCATTCTAGGGCTGTCGCTGGCGGTGTCGGTGCTGGTGGCCTCGGGCTTTTTCCAGGACGCGCTGGACGAGATCATGGAGACCTCGTTTTATCAGGCGAACCGGCAGGATGCGGCGCTGATCTTTACGCCTGAAATCCCGGAAACGGCCCTGCCCGAAGTGGCAAACCTGCCCGGCGTGTTGCAGGCCGAGGGGCAGTTCTATCAGGCGGCGGTGCTGCGCCATGGTCATCTCAGCAAGGATATCTCGATCGAGGCCCGCCGCCCCGGCGCCGACCTGGCCCGCATTCTGGATGGCGACGGCCGGGTGGTGGAGCCGCCTGCAGGTGGCATCCTGCTGTCCGAACGGTTGGCCCGGCAGCTGGAGGCGCGCGCGGGCGATGTGATCGAGGTCGAGTTCAAGGGCGGGCGCAACGAAACGCACATGGTGCGGGTCTCGGGTACGGTGACACAGTATTTCGGCATCGGTGCCTATATGGACCTCGACACGTTGAGCGCGCTGCTGCGGCAGGCGCCGCGCATCACGGTGGCGCATCTGCGGCTGGATCAGAACGCGGTGCCAGAGCTGCACGCCCTGCTGAAGGAAACGCCCTCGCTCAGCGGGCTTAGCATGATGAGCGAGATCCGCCAATCGTTCCGCGAAACCATCCGCGAGAATGTCATCGTGATGACCACGGTCTACGGCGTGATCGCAGTGCTGATCACGGTCGGGGTGGCCTATAACGGTGCCCGCATCCAGATGTCCGAACGCGCCCGCGAATTGGCCAGCCTGCGCATCCTGGGCTTCACCCGGGCCGAGGTTTCTTTCATTCTGGTGGGGGAGACCATGCTGCTGGCGCTGTTGGCGCAGCCGGTCGGATGGCTTCTGGGCGCGGGGATTGCGGCGCTGCTGGCACATGGGTCGTCCAGTGACCTCTATTCGATTCCACTGGTCCTGAAACCGGCGGGCTTCGCCACGGCCAGCCTTGTGGTGCTGGGGGCGGCACTGGTGTCGGTGCTGTTGGTGCGGCGGCGCCTGGACCGACTGGATCTGGTCCAGGTCATGAAAACGCGGGAGTAGAAAGACGATGCTGAGAACGCGAACCGTTGTCATGGCCGCAGGGGCGGCGCTGGTTGCCGGAACCTTGGCCTTTGTTGCCATGCGGACCGATCCGGTGGCGGTGGATCTGCACCAGATCGGCACCGAGCCTTTGCAGGTGACGGTCAATGCCGATGGCAAGACCCGCATCCGCGAAATCTACGATGTCGCGGCGCCGATCACCGGCACCGCGCAGCGCGCGCCGGTGCGGGTAGGGGATAGCGTGGTGGCCGGGGAAACCGTGGTGGCCGTGCTGACGCCCGCCGCCGCAAATCTGCTCGATGCGCGCAGCCAGGCCGAAGCCGAGGCCGCCGTGCGCGAGGCCGAAGCAGGACTGGCGGTGGCGCGCAGCAAGATGCGCCAGGCCTCGGAAACGTTGACTCTGTCGGAAAGCGAATTCCGCCGCGCCGATACGCTGGTGCAGCGCGGCGTGGTCTCCCGCACCCGGCTGGAGGAGCTCGAACAGAAGCTGCATATCGACCGGGCGGCGATGACGGCGGCAGTGTCGGCGCTGGAAATGGCCAAGGGCACGCTGGACCGCGCCCGCGCTGCGCTGATCGAACCCGGCGCCGCCGAGGCGGGGCAGACCTGCTGCCTAACCGTGACCGCGCCGATGTCGGGGCAGGTGCTGACCGTCGATGTGCTGAGCGAACAGACCGTGCTGGCCGGAACCCGGCTGATTTCCATCGGGGACCCCGAGGATCTGGAGATCGTTGCCGATCTTCTGTCCACCGATGCGGTGCGGCTGAAGGAAGGCGACCGGGCCATCGTGGAACGCTGGGGCCGCGATGCGCTGCTGGAAGCGCGGGTGCGGCGCATCGAACCGGCAGCCTATACCAAGGTCTCTGCCCTCGGGATCGAGGAACAGCGGGTCGATGTGATCCTTGACCTGACCTCTGCGCCCGAAGACTACGCGGGCATGGGCGATGGCTATGCCGTCTTCCTGCGGATCGTCGAATGGGAAGGCATGGATGTCCTGTCGGTGCCGCTGAGCGCGGTGTTCCGTCAGGGCGCAGGCTGGGCAGTCTTTGTCAATGAGGCGGGCATCGCCCGGCGCAAAGCTGTGAGGCTGGGCCGCCGCAACGACCGCAGCGCCGAGGTGTTGGAAGGGCTCTCCCCCGGTGATCAGGTCATCCTGCACCCTTCGGACCTGATCTCGGACGGCAGCGCAATCGCGCCGCGCCCGGATCAGAGTTGAACCATGCTGGGCTGACCGCAGTGGCGGCTCAGTCCAAATCCGCTGCGAAGGTTTCGATCAACTTGTGCTTCAGGATCTTGCCCGTCGGGGCAGCAGGCAGCTGCAGGGTCAGTACCACCCGCGAGGGGCGTTTGTAGCCCGACAGCCGCTCGGCCACATGCGCCTTCAGCGTGGCCTCATCGGTGGCAGCAAGATCGGCCACCTGCACAAAGGCCAGTACCTCTTCATTGCCATCCGCCGCGCGGCCCACCACTGCGCTTTGTACCACGGCGGGGTGATCGTTCAGGGCTGCCTCGACCTCTTGCGGGTAGACGTTGAAGCCTGAGCGGATGATGATTTCCTTGCTGCGCCCGACGATATGCAACCGGCCCTGTTCATCGAACCGGCCGATGTCACCTGTGCTGAGCCAGCCATCCGCGTCGATGGTGGCGCGGGTGGCCTCGGGGTTGCGGTAATAGCCGACCATGACATGTGGGCCACGGGCCTCGATCTCGCCGGTTTCGGCGCCGTCCTTGATGCGGGCCTCGGTACCGGGCAGGGCGGTGCCGACGCTGGTGTCGGGATCGCCGATCAGATTGGTGGTGGCCGACAAGCCGGCGGTGCATTCGGTCATGCCATAGCCGTTCTGCAGCGCCAGACCGTAAAAGGCCTCGGCGTTGCGCTTCCAGGCTGGATCCAGCGGCGCCGCCCCGGAGGAGACATAGCGCAGCTTGCTGTCTTCCAGTTTGCTGACGCCCTGTTCGCGGGCGTATTGCATCAGCAGGGCGTGCATCTGAGGCACGGCGGGCAGCACGGTGACGCCATCCTGCAGCGCCTCATAAAGAGCGGCGGGGGTGAAGCGGGCCTGCAACCGCACCGCGGCCCCGGCGCGAGCCGAGGCGACGATCATCGAAGCCAGACCAAAGACATGGGTGACCGGCAGGCCGCCATAGACCTGGTCGCCGGGCTTGATCCCGCGCAGATTGGCCGAGGCTTGTCCCGCAAACAGCAGGTTCGCATGGCTCAGCATCACGCCCTTGGGATCGCCGGTGGTGCCGGTGGTATAGAGCATGACCGCGATCTGCTCCGGCCCGTCCTGAACCGGTTCCGGCGCGCTGGGACCAGCCACGGCAATGGCCACCTGACCATAAAGTCCATACCGGCTTTGCGCCTCCAGCCGGAGCGCATGGGCGGCGGCGTCCTTTGACGAGGCGGTGGTCAGGACGATCACGCGCGGGGTGGCATGGGAGGTGACGCGGGTGATTTCATCCGCGCTCATCCGTGCATTGACCGGCACCGCCCAGGCGCCGATCCGGCTGCAGGCAAACAGGAAAGCCACAGTCGCCGCCGCGTTTTCCGACACGATCAAAACCCGGTCCCCTGGCGCCACGCCTTCGGTGCGCAGATCCGCCTCGGCGTCCTTGCTGGCCTGCTGCAGTTCAGCATAGCTCAGCGGGCGCCCGTCGAAATCAATGAGAGCCAGCGCCTCGGGAGAGGTCACGGCCCAATGCTCAACGGTTTCGTGGATGCGGGTATAGTCGGTCATGAGCTGGGTCCGGGATCAGTGGTGAGTGTTCAGGAGTGGTGCACGCGGGTCAGTCTTTGGCAGCAGAGCCGCTGTTCAGCCGGTCGGTGGGAACCCGGCGAAATACCCCGTTCGAGGTGGCGATCAGGGTGCCGTCTTCTGCCTCCAGCCGCCCGGCGATGAACAGGGTGCTGCGCCCGCCGCCGGTGATCTGCCCGGTTGCGGTAACCCGTCCGGCATAGGCGGGGGCGATGAACTGGGTGGTCAGGGAGATGGTTAGAAATGGCGCCCGCCCGGTGGGATCGACGCTCATCGA
This sequence comes from Phaeobacter sp. SYSU ZJ3003, assembly GCF_041300735.1. Classification (NCBI taxonomy): domain Bacteria; kingdom Pseudomonadati; phylum Pseudomonadota; class Alphaproteobacteria; order Rhodobacterales; family Roseobacteraceae; genus Phaeobacter; species Phaeobacter sp. SYSU ZJ3003. Next base: position 75,068 of record NZ_PXNU01000017.1, read on the forward strand.
GCCGGTGGCGCCGCTGGCGCTGTCCAGCAGCGTGGTGGCGATGCCGCCGTGCAGAACCCCGTGGCGGTTCAGATGGATATCCTTCAGGTCCAGCCAGCAGCGCGCGCCGCCATCGCCTGCACTGTTGCTGACGTCCAGAACATAGCCGATCAGGCGCTGCGGGCCGGTTTCGGCGTGGATGATCAGGTCGTCAGTGGACATCAAAGGCTCCTTGGTCTGCGCTGCTGTGTGGCGCCGGATGCGAGCATCATACGGGCGGGCACAGCCAGTTTTGCGGCACCTTAACAGGGCCGTCAGTCATTTCAATAAACAAAATTCAGTTCCAATATGCGGAACTATCCGCGCTGAACAAGCGCCGGACTTTTGCCTGTCATTCGCTCTAGCGTACGCACGGCGGCCTGCAGTTTCGGTCCCACTTCGGTCTCCATCCGCTCGACCGTCAACATCTCGGGGGTGGCGCCGCAGGTGAAGACTACGGGCTCGTCGAATTCATGGCTGCGGAAGGGAACGGAAACCGCGTTGACGGTGCTGGCATAGCGCAGCCCGTGCCCGGCAATCACGAAACCCCGGGCGACCAGCTGCGAATAGGCATCCTCGCGCAGGCTGGCTACGGTGACGTCGGAATCCTCGACCATCTCGCCATAGGTGTCGACGTAGCTGGCGAATTCCCGATCCGACTGGGCCGCAAGCTGCGCCTGCCCCGAGGAGGAGTGCGTCAGCGGGATACGGTGACCGACCTCCAGCCAGATCGATGACGCCTGATGCGGGCGCCAGGTCTTGGTCAGTAGAATCTTCTGATCGTCCCGCACCCCGATCAGAACCAGGGTGCCGGTTTCATCCGCCAGCGGCTGCATGATGTCGGTGGCGGTATCGACGAAGGACACCGAGGCCGCCGCCACATTGCCAAGGGCCAGCAGCGCCGGGCCGGGGCGGTAGCGGTCGTGCCGGTGCCCGTGCGACAGGTAGCCAAGCGCCTGCAGGGTGAAGGTCAGCCGCGACACGGTGGATTTCGGCAGACCGGTGCGCTCGGACAGTTCCTGATTGCTGAGCCCGTCATCGCTGGGCCTGAAGGCGCGCAGAACACTCATCCCGCGCGCCAGGGTGGTTGCAAACCGGCGATCCGTCGGAGCTTCCTTGGCCATATGTGTCAATCCCGTCATGTTTTTGCTTCAGACCGGATTACATCATCGAGTTCGGTAGAAGCAACGAAATCGCGGGAAAGGCCATCAGAAGGATCAGGACAATGACGTCGACGGACAGAAACCGTGCGATTCCGGCAAAGATCCGGTCGATCGGCGCGTCCTTGCCCACCACATTGGCGATGACAAAGACGTTGAGACCCACCGGCGGGGTGATCAGGCCGATTTCCAACAGCTTGATGATCACGACGCCGAACCAGATCAGGTCCATCCCGTAGGTTTCCACCAGCGGCACCACCAGCGGCAGGGTCAGAACCATGATCCCGATGGGATCGAGGAACATGCCCAGCAAAAGGTAGATCAGCGCAATCGACAGCAGCAGCCAGAACACCGACAGCTCGGCCTGGGTCACCACATCGACAATCGCGGGGGCGACGCCAGTCAGCGCCACGAAGGCGACAAAGATCTTGGCCCCTGCCGCGATGAAGAAGATCGACGCGGTCTGCAGGCAGGTTTCGCGGAAGGCCTCCCAGATCGAGGTCAGGGTCAGCTTGCGCTGCAGCACACCAATCAACACCGCAAGGCTGAGACAGACAGCTGCTGCCTCGGTCGCGGTGAAGATGCCGCCGTAGATGCCGCCGATGATGACGATGAACAGCACGAAGGCTGGCCAGGCCAGCGCCGCGGCGCGGAACCGGTCGGCGTAGGAAATTTCGGCCGTGTCCACCGGGGCGGCTGCCGGGTCGCGTTTCACCCAGATAAAGATCACCAAAACGAACCCGGCGAGGGTCAGAAGACCGGGCAGGATGCCAGCGACGAACAGCCGGTTGATCGAGGTTTCGGTGAAGATGCCGTAGATGATGAACAGAACGCTGGGCGGGATCAGGGATCCCAGGGTGCCGCCCGCTGCGACCGATGCGGTGGCCAGGCGGTTGTCATAGCCCATGCGCAGCATTTCCGGCGTGCAGATCCGGCCCATGGTCGAAGCGCAGGCAATCGAGGATCCGGTGATGGCGGAAAAGCCGCCGCAGCCCATGACCGAGGCCATGGCAACGCCGCCGGGCACCGCCGACAGCCAGACCCGCGCCGCATGGTAGATCCGCGTGGTAATATCGGCCTTATAGGCGATATGCCCCAGCGCGATGAACAACGGTATCATCGACAGATCATAGGAGTGAATAAGGTCGAAGGAGTTGGAAAACACCATCGAGGTGGTCGCCCGGATGGCGCGTTCCGGCATGAAGGTGCCGGTGCGGAAGGCGAATATGCAGAAGGTGCCGACGGCCGCCACAGCGGCAAGGGTGAAGCTGATCGGCACCCGCAGTGCCAGCAGGATCAGAACGGCGGCAAAGGCAATCAGCCCAATCGTAGAGGCGTCCATCAGTCCAGTCCCTCGGCATGTGTGTCGGCAAAGCTGTAATCGCCCGCGCGGATGGCGCGGATGTCCTGCACCACCAGCACCAGAAGGCGCAGCCAGCACAGGGAAATCCCGATCAGGAAAATCAGGCGGCCGGGCCATTTCGGCAGTTCCAGATCGCCGTAGAAAAACCCGCCCGAGGTAAAGTTATGGGCAAATTCGCGCCCGCCGGCATAGATCAGCGGCATCAGGGCAAACAGACCTACGATTGAGCCGAAGACCGCCAGCCAGGCCTGTGCTCGGGGCGGCAGGCGGTTGGCGAGGAATTCGACCGCTACGTGGCTGCGCGCCAGGGTGGCAGCGGCCAGCGGCAGCACGATGGCGGCGACCATCAGTTCGCGCACGATGACGATCGTGTCGGGCAGGGCCACGTTGAAGATGGCCCGCGAAAATACGCTGGCGGTGATCATCAGCCCCAGGGCGATGACGGCTGCCACCGCAAGGTTCAGCAGGAAAGTTTCCAGTGCTTTCAGCATCAGAGCCTCGTGTGGGTCAGGCATTGCAGGAGAAAAAGCGGGGGCGGCAAGAGGCCCGCCCCCGCAGTCGTTGGTCCCGGTGTGGTGTTGCCACCAGTCATGAGGAGGCGGGACCTACGGTTTAGCGGGTCCAGGGATAACCCTTGCTGTCACGCTCTTCGGTGTATTTGGCGATCAGGCCGCGGTATTCCTCCAGGAGGGCCGCACCGTCCATGCCGGATGCGTTCATCTGCTCAACCCAGGCGTCGATGTGCTTGGTACCGGCGGCGACCAGCTTGGCACGCTCTTCCTCGGGCAGGGTGAAGACCTCGATACCCTTTTCCTTCATGGTATCGATGGCAGCATCGTTCGCGGTGGTGATCAGACGACCGAATTCATCCGCCATGCCGCGACCGGCATCCAGCAGGACCTGCTGCTGGTCTTCGGAAAGGCTGTCAAAGACGTCCTTGTTCATCAGGATACCAAGACCGCCGACCTGACCCCAGTTCAGCAGGGTGTAGTTGTCCATGACTTCCTGCTGTTTCAGGGCGGTGACAGCGTAGGAATAACCCTGCGAGCATTCCAGCAGGCCGGTGTCCAGACCTTGGTAGGCCTTGTAGATGCTCATGTTGACCATGTTGCCGCCCAGCTCGCCAAAGACTTTGCCGTAGGCGCCGGTGCCGCGGATCTTGCGGTCCTTGATGTCTTCGACCGAACGGATCGCATCGCCGGTGCAGCCGATGTGCACGGCGGAGGTGGTGAAGGTGCCGATGTAAACGAGGTTCTTCTTGGCCAGATCCTCGGCAATCACCGGGGAAGAGCGCATCAGCTCATCCGTTGCGCGCATGCCGACCCAGGCGTCGGGGTTGTCGAGCGGCAGATCCGCGATGCCATAGGACTGCATTTCCTGCGGGTAGTAGACTGCGATCACGGTGCCGAGGTCAGCAACGCCGTCACCGATGGATTGCACGGCGGCATTGGCCTTGAACAGGGCGCCGCCCCATTGCACGTCCACCTTCAGATCGCCGCCCGAGGTCTCGCCGACGGTATCGGCGAACCATTGCAGCGCGGCGGCACGGGCGCCGCGATTCGGGCCGGCCTCGCCGTGGATCAGGGTGGTCTGCGCCGAAGCAACGCCGGCAAAGGCCATCAGCGCAGCGGGCAGCAGGGCGGATTTCAGGCGTGATTTAAACGGGGTATTCATGACGGTCTCCTCCCAGAGATATTCCACTATGTAGAATTAAGTTCCGATATAGGGAAATTCTTGGCTGATCATTGGGAGAAAGGCAACAGGATTCTTGTGTCGATTGGCGCAGGCGGCTGACGCAAGGTCAGTTGCTGCATCGCAGCACTGAGGGTGCAGGCGGAGGGCTTCAGCCTCAAACCTGCAGAAATCCAATGGAAAACGGGAAAGGGGTGGAAATTCAGCCGAGAAAGTCGCGGGCGCGGGCGTTCTTCAGCGTTTCCTGTGGGGTACACCCATAGCGTGTCTTGTAGTATTGTGAGAACCGCCCGAGATGGGTCATGCCCCAGCGTTCGGCCACTTCGGTGACGCTGGCCTCGCGCCGCCCCTGCAGCAGATCCTCGTGTGCCCGCTGCAGACGGATGTCACGCAGATAGGCCATGGGCGCCATCGACAGGAAGCGTTTGAACCCCAGTTGCAGATTGCGGGCGCTGACACCGGCATAGGCGGCGATCTCGTCGATATCCAGCGGGCGGTCGAGGTTGGCCAGCATATAGGCCTGCGCCCGGCGCACATGGCCGGGAATGACCGAAGAGGTCACCCGCCGCAGCTGGCCGGAATAGTTGTGCCGGTGCGCCTCCAGCAGGCCGGTCATCACCGTGTTTTCCATGTAATGCGTCAGCAGCGGGCTGGGATTTGCCGAAACGGCGGACGGGGCAGGGAATGGGGCGCTGGGGGGCAGGGCAGGATCCCGCGCCTGTTCCGCATCTGCCACCAGAAGATGCACCAAGCGCAGCAGCCGGGTCCCGGCGGGGCTGGTCAGATCCAGCGCCCCTTCGAATGCGATGGGCTGATCGGTGGTGAGGCCGAGATTGGCATTGGCGTGGGCGGTCAGCGCCCGGCGGCTGATCTGCAACAGCAGCTGTTTGCAGCCTTCCTCCCAGATCATCGTGGTTTCCAGGTGTGGGTTCAGCACCGCCGCCCGCCCCGCATCGCTGGTGTAGCGATCGGTGCCATTGACGATGGCGGCGCTGCCGCTGACCGGGATTTGCACCAGATAGAACTGGTCCAGACATCCCGGCGCGATCTGCGTCTTGGCGCCATATTCGATGTAGTTCAGCGACACGCGTTCCCCTGGCACATGGTGGTGCCGCGCCTGGAATGGCGCCTTGCCGATGGTATTGAGCTGATGCGGACAGAAAATGCGGCCGACGGCCTCCCGGGCCTCGTCCAGATCGTGGGTGCGGAAACGCGCAAACCGCGCAAGCGGTACTGCCGGTTCCCGGAATGTCTCCTGCGGGCCTGGCATCTGTCGTCCTGTTGAACCTGCCCCTGCATAGCACGGGTTCCGCCATTCCACCTAGGGCGACGCAGATTTCTTCGTTTTTTGGATAATGGCTGCGCCTATCGGATAGCCGGAGACCGATGCGGCGGGAAACCTGTCTTTCACAACTGCACAAGAACCACAACAGCACGACAGGGATATGACAGATGAAGGGACTGGACGGCAAGGTTGCCATCATTCCAGGCGGCGCCACCAAGATCGGCGCAGCCATCGCACAGGCGTTTCGCGCCGCGGGCACAAAGGTAATGATCGCCGACATCAATGAAGAGGCAGGTCAGGCGCTGGTCGCGGATGGCATCGCCTTTTGCAAGACCAACCTGCGCGAGGACGATGACATCGCGGCGCTGGTCGCGGCCACCAAGAAAGAATTCGGGCGCATCGACTTTCTGGTCAACGTGGCCTGTTCCTACCTCGACAATGGCGCGGAATCGACCCGGGCGGAGTGGCTGGAAAGCCTTGATGTGAACATCGTCGGCTCGGTCATGCTGATGCAGGCCGCGCGCGAAGAATTGGCTAAGAACCGCGGCGCCATCGTCAATTTCGGCTCGATCTCGGCGCGCGTCGCGCAAAAGGGTCGCTGGCTCTATCCGGTGTCCAAGGCGGCAATCCTGCAGCTGACGCGCAACCAGGCGATGGATCTGGCGCCCGATGGCATTCGCGTCAACGCGGTCAGCCCCGGCTGGACCTGGTCGAACATCATGGATGAGCTGACCGGCGGCGACCGGGAGAAGACCGACAGCGTGGCCAAGCCGTTCCACCTGCTGGGGCGCACCGGCAACCCCGAGGAAGTCGCCAATTCGGTGCTGTTCCTCTGCTCGGACGAGGCGGGCTTCATCACCGGCACCGATATCCGCGTCGACGGCGGCTATACCGCGATGGGTCCGGAACGCGACGAAGAAGCCATCGCCCAGCTGATGGCCTGAGCCTGCGCATAAAAACAAACCGACAGGGAGTAACAACCATGAGAAAGATCACCATCATCGGTGGCGGCCAGTCCGGACTGCAACTGGGGCTTGGCCTGTTGAAACAGGGCTACAAGGTCCGCATCGTGCAGAACCGCACCGCCGAAGACATCAAGACCGGCCGCGTCATGTCCAGCCAGTGCATGTTTGGCGAATCGGTACAGAACGAGCGCGATCTCGGTATCGATTTCTGGACCGAGGACCAGTGCCCCCCGGTCGAAGGCATTTCCTTTGCCGTGCCGCACCCCGAAGAGGCAGGCGCCAAGGCAATCGATTGGACCGGGCGGCTGGACCGCTTTGCCTATTCGGTGGACCAGCGGGTCAAGATCCCGGTCTGGCTGGAGGAGTTCGAACGCCTCGGCGGCCAGCTGGTCATCAAGGAAGCCGGCATCAGCGATCTGGAGCTTTATGCGCGTGAAGACGATCTAGTGCTGGTCGCCTCGGGTAAGGGCGACGTGGGTCGGCTGTTCGAACGCGACGCGGAAAAATCCCCCTATGACAAGCCGATGCGCGCGCTGGCGCTGACCTATGTCACCGGCATGACCCCGCGCCCCGATCATTCGGCGGTCTGTTTCAACCTGATCCCGGGCGTTGGCGAATATTTCGTCTTCCCGGCGCTGACCACCACCGGCCCTTGCGAGATCATGGTGTTTGAAGGCGTGCCGGGTGGTCCGATGGATTGCTGGGGCGACGTGAAATCCCCCGAGCAGCATCTGGCGAAATCCAAGGAAATCCTGTCGACCTTCCTGCCCTGGGAGGCCGAGCGGTGCACCAATATCGAGCTGACCGACGACAACGGCATCCTCGCGGGCCGCTTCCCGCCGACGGTGCGCAAACCGGTGGCGACGCTGCCCTCGGGCGCCAAGGTGCTGGGCATCGGCGATGCGGTCTGCCTCAACGATCCGATCACCGGGCAGGGCTCCAACAACGCCTCCAAGGCGGCCAAGGTCTATATGGACCGGATCCTCGCGCGGGATGATCTGCCCTTTGACGAGGCCTGGATGCAGGGCACCTTCAACGCCTATTGGGACTATGCGCAATGGGTGGTGAACTGGACCAACATGATGCTGCTGCCGCCGCCGCCGCATGTGCTCAATATCATGGGCACCGCCTGCGCCGAGCCGCGTCTGGCCAACCGGATCACCAACGGGTTCGACGATCCGCGCGACTTCTTCCCGTGGTTTGCCGATCCGCAGGCGGCAGAGGCCTATCTGTCGCAATTGCAGGCGGCCTGAGGCATGGGCATGAGCGTCGATCCAGCCAGCTTCCGTTCGGCGATGGCGCGGTTCCCGGGGGCGGTGACGGTGATCACCGCCCTGTCGGGGCCAGATGCGGGCCGGGAACGTCGGGGCATCACCGCCACCGCCGTTTGTTCGGTTTCGGCCGAGCCGCCCAGCCTTCTGGTCTGCGTCAACCGCGCCACCGGCACTGGCGCCGCGATCCGGGACACCGGGCGGTTCAATGTCAACTTGCTGGCCAAACCCGATGGCCTGCTGGCCTTGCAATTCGCGGGGCAGGGCGGGGTCACCGGCGAAGAGAAATTCGCCGAGGGCGATTGGCAGGAGGACTCCCGCGGCCTGCCACGCCTTACCTCTGCGCTATTGTGTTTTTCCTGCGAGGTACGCGAAGCGACCGAGGCGGGCAGCCATACGGTATTCATCGGTGAGATCACCGATATCGCCCACGGCGATGGCGAGCCGCTGCTGTATGAACGGTCGGGGTTCCAGTGCCTCGCCCCGATCTGAAGACCGGTTTCCGGGCGCGTCAGTAACCGCGCGCCCGGTCCACCTCGTGCAGCAGCGCCTGACCGGTGCCAAGGCGGCGCAGGTTCTCCACCACATCCCCCAGTGCATCCCCCAGATGCCAGCCCGACACATGCGGGGTGATGGTCACACGCGGGTGGCGCCACAGCGGATCATCTTGGGGCAGGGGTTCCGTGCACAGGACATCCAGCACCGCATGACCGGGCGTGCCGCGATCCAGCGCTGCGATCAGGGCGGCCTCGTCGATCAGATCGCCGCGCCCGGCATTGATCAGCACCGCGCCGGGCTTCATCGCCGCCAGCAGTTCCGCATCCATCAGCCCGCGCGTATCGGCGGTCGAGGGCAGGATGGCGCAGACATAATCGCATTGGCCCAGCATCTGCGGCAGTGCCTCTGCGCCGTGGTGACAGGTGATGCCTTCAATCTCCTTGGGGGAGCGGCTCCAGCCGTGAACCTGAAAGCCAAGGCTCGCCATCAGCCGTGCGGTCAACCCGCCGATATGGCCGAGGCCAAGAACGCCGACCGTTGTCACATGGGTGCGTTTCGGGGCCACCGAATCCCATTCAGCCCGGGCCTGCGCCGCCGCGTGATGCAGGAGATTGCGCTGTTCGCGCAAAATATAGGCGAGGCAGTATTCCGCGATTTCGCGCGCGGGTTCTTCCGGCTTCAGCCGTGCCACGCGCACATGCGGCGCCACGGTGGGGTGATTGACGATGGTTTCGACCCCGGCGCCCAGTTTCTGCACCAGTTGCAGATTGGGCAGCTGTGCGGCGATGTCGGTTTTCAGCGAAGAAACGGCCAGCATGGTGATCTCATCCAGGTTGCCAGGGTTTGAGGCCGGGCGGATATCCGCGCCGGGGCTGAGCGCGCGCAGCTCTTCTGCCAGCTCTTCTTCGGTGAACCAGCCGCCATGTCCGATGCTGATAAGTAGTGCCATTCGCTCTGTTTCCTTCCGTTACTTCCGTACCGTCAGCCTGTTACGTTCCGTCACAGTGCTGGACAGCGTTCGCGCGACTAAGCCATGATTTCAGCCAAAGCGAAAGGCGCAGGGAGGAAGGTCATGGATATGAATTTTGGGATGCGGGACGAGAACCGCAAGCTGCTGGATCGGGTCGCAGCGATGGTGCGCGATGAGATCATGCCGCTGGAAGCCGAATACCGGGCTGAGATCGGCAAGGGCGACCGCTGGGCCTATACCGAACGTCAGGCCGAGATCCTTGAAGGGCTGAAGGCCAAGGCGAAAGCTGCCGGTCTGTGGAACTTCTGGCTGACCGACAGCGACCGTGGCTTTGGCCTCACCACCGTGGAATATGCCCACTTTGCCGAGGAAATGGGCAAGACGCCGCTGGGCTCCGAAGTGTTCAACTGTTCTGCGCCCGATACCGGCAATATGGAAGTCTTTGAGCGCTACGGTACCGAAAAGATGAAGAAGGAATGGCTGGCGCCGCTTCTGGAGGGGGAAATCCGCTCCGCCTACCTGATGACCGAGCCGGAAGTTGCATCTTCCGATGCCACCAATATCGACATGTCCTGCGTACGCGATGGCGATGATTATGTCCTGAATGGTGAAAAATACTGGGCCTCGGGTGCGGGCGATCCGCGCTGCAAGGTCTATATCGTAATGGTGCGCACCGGCGGTGATGATCTGCCCAAGCACGGGCGCCATTCGATGATCGTGGTGCCTGCCGATGCGCCGGGCATCGAGATCCTGCGCCCGATGGAGGTCTTTGGCCACGATGATGCACCCCATGGCCACATGCATCTGCGCTTTACCAATGTGCGCGTTCCAGCCGAGAACCTGCTGGTCGGCGAAGGACGCGGCTTCGAGATCGCCCAAGGGCGCCTTGGGCCGGGCCGCATTCACCACTGCATGCGCTCGATCGGTCAGGCCGAGTCGGCGCTGGAGCTGATGTGCCGCCGCTCGCTCGAGAAAGAAGCCTTTGGCAAGAAGCTGGCGCAGCTGGGGGCCAACTACGACATCATTGCCGAATGCCGCATGGAGATCGAGATGGCGCGGCTTCTGTGCCTCAAGGCCGCCTGGATGATGGATCAGGGCGATGCGCGCGCTGCCGCGCCGCATATCTCGCAGATCAAGGTGGTTGCCCCGCGCGTCGCGCTGAAGGTGCTGGACGAGGCGATGCAGATGCATGGCGGTCAGGGCATTTCCCAGGACACGCCGCTGGCCATGGGCTGGACCTGGCAGCGGGCGCTACGCTTTGCCGATGGGCCGGATGCGGTGCACCGCCGTCAGGTGGCACGGACCGAACTGAAGAAATACACGCAGGAAAAGGTCTGAACCTGATGTCAAAGGCGCAGTCGCCGAACGCCCTGTCGGCGGCGCCGTTCTTTTCCCAGCGCACCGATGGCGCTTTTGTCGGCAATGACCCGGCCCGGGGGCCCTGGTCCCCGGATCATTGCCACGCCGGTCCGGTCACCGGGCTGGTGGCGCGGGCGGCAGAGCAGGCGGTGGGGCCGGGCAAGATGCTGACCCGGCTCACCCTCGACATCCTGCGCCCTCTGCCGCTGGCGGGGCTTTGGGTGGCGGCGGAAACCACCCGCCACACCCGGACGCTGGCAACCACTTCGGTGACGGTCCACGATGACGGCGGAACGCTCTGCGTGCGGGCCTCTTCGATGCATCTGGTCGAGAAGGATCTGGGGCAGGTGCCGACGGCGCCGGTCACGCCCTTGCGGCTGGAGGAGGCCACGCCTGGCGATTTCACCGTCGGCGCCGGGCTGCACGACAGGCCCTATTTCGGGCAGTTTCTGGATGTTGCCTACCCACCGGGGGCGGGCTTTGGCCCTGGCCCTAAGGCGATGTGGATGCGCACGACGACCCTGCTGGAGGGAGAGGAGCAGTCGCCGATCCAGTCGCTCTGCGCGCTTGCCGATTGCGGCAATGGCATTTCCTGGAACGCGCGTCCGGCCGAGATGGGTTTCATGAACACCGACCTGACCCTGCATGTGCACCGCGCCCCGGAAAGCGACTGGCTGGCCTCCGATTCCGTGTCGCATTGGCACGGCACCGGCATCGGCATGTCGCAGTCGGTCCTGCAGGACACCAAAGGGCCGGTCGCAACCGCCTTGCAGACTTTGGTGCTGCACCCGCCCGCCTGAGGTTGCGGTGGGGCAGGGGCTCTCCCGCCTGTTTGCAGCATTCTGCGAATGCTCCGCACAGTTGGGCGTGGCGCCGCTGGCGCGGCGCAGGGCTGCTGGGGAAGCGGTTCAGGGGCAGGTCTGCCCTGAACGCGCGCCTTCGATTGTGTTTTTGAAATGCCGCCTCAAGGGTAAACCGCGCGTGCCGCGCGGCGGCAGGGCCGCCCTTGACCCGGCGCGTGCGGCTCGGAACCGCGCCGCGTCAGCGGCGCCCGGCCCAAGGCTTTGCTTCGCATCTGTGATGCAGGGAAAAGGCGCGGGAGCCCGCCCCCTCGTGCCATGGTGGGGCGTTTTGGTTATTCGGCGGTAAAGACCGGATCGGGGTAACCGACGCGGGCCAGATAGAGGCCATGTCCGGGGCAGACCGGGCCACAGGCGGCGCGATCGCGGGCTTCAAGCGCCGCCTTTACGTCGGCGGGGGACCAGCTGCCTGCGCCGACCCGTTCCAGCGTGCCGACGAAGCTGCGCACCTGATTGTGCAGAAAGCTGCGGGCGCGCACGTGGAAATGGATTTCCGGCCCGGTGAAGCCCGCGACCCGTTCCACCGTCAGCTCGTCCAGGGTTTTGACCGGGCTGGCGGCCTGGCAGATGGTGGAGCGGAAGGTGGTGAAATCGTGGTGCCCGATCAGGTGATCTGCGGCCTGCTGCATTGCCTCGGCATCAAGTTCATGCGGCACCTGCCAGACCTGGCCTGCCTCATGGGTGGCTGGGGCGCGGCGCATCAGGATGCGGAAGAGGTATTGCCGCTCTACCGCCGAGAACCGCGCGTGCCAGTCATCGGCGACCCTTGCGCAGGCGGTGATGGCGACCGGATTGGGCTTCAGGTGGAAGTTCAGCGCCTCTGACAGGCGGAAGGGGTCCCAGTTTTTCTGCAGATCGCAATGCGCCACCTGGCCCAGCCCGTGCACTCCGGCATCGGTACGTCCGGCGGCTGCGATGGTGTGATCCCCAGGCTCCAGTCGCGCCAGCGCAGCCTCGATCGCCCCCTGCACAGAGGGGTGTTCCTTCTGCCTTTGCCAGCCGGCAAAAGGCGCCCCATGATATTCGACTTTGAGAGCAAAACGCGGCATGGCGCGGCAGTAGCGCGGTGTTGGACGCAAGGCAAGTCCTTTGCCCCGACGGGCCTTTGCCAGCTGCATCGGGCACTGGTATCCTGATCGGAGCCTGCCTATCTTGGGCTGAGCGGCCGGGCCGCCGGAGCGACCAAGCAGAGCAGAGTACAGCAGAACAGGACAAAGGCAGGCGCGTGGTACTGACATCCCTAGCCGACAGCGCAGCCCGCCGGGTCGAGGCCCTGGGCAGCAGCCTGTCGGAGACTTTTCTGGAACCGAGCCTGAGGCTCGGCGTCACCGGTCTGGCGCGGGCGGGCAAGACCGTCTTTATCACCTCTTTGGTGGCCAATCTGATGAACCGGGGCCGCATGGTGCAGCTATCGGCGGCGCGGGATGGGCGGATCGAGACCGCCTATCTGCAACCCCAGCCCGACGACACCGTGCCGCGGTTCGACTATGAATCCCATTTGGCCGCCCTCACCGGGGCTGATCCGCATTGGCCGGACAGCACCCGCGCCGTTTCCGAACTGCGCCTCAGCCTGAAGGTGCGGCCCTCGGGGCTGCTTGCCGGGTTGCAGGGCCCCCGGGTGCTGCATTTGGATATCGTGGATTATCCGGGAGAATGGCTGCTGGATCTGGCGCTGCTGGACAAGAGCTTTGATCAGTGGTCCGGCGAAGTGCTGGCCCGGATCGCAGGGCGGGAAGAGGCGCAGGGGTTCCTCGCGGCCGCAGGGGCCACCGATGCGCATGCCGCCCATGACGAGGGGCAGGCACAGGCGCTGGCGGCCTCCTTCACCGAATACCTCAACGCCGCGCGCAATGCCGGGTTCTATGACTGCACGCCGGGCCGGTTCCTGCTGCCGGGTGATCTCGCAGGCTCACCGGTGCTGACCTTTGCACCGCTTGCCGCCGGGGAGGGCAGCGCGCCGCGTGGCAGTCTGCGGCGGGAAATGGCGCGCCGCTACGAGGCCTATAAGACGCGGGTGGTGAAGCCGTTCTTTCGCGATCACTTTTCCCGCATCGACCGGCAGGTGGTGCTGGTCGATGCGCTGGGGGCGATCCATTCCGGCCCGCCCGCGGTCGAGGATCTACGCCAGTCGATGGCGGATATCCTGGGCGCCTTCCGGCCCGGGCGTAACCGGTTCCTGACCCGGATCCTGGGCGGCAAAAGGGTGGAGAAGATCCTGTTCGCCGCCACCAAGGCGGACCATTTGCACCACGTCCAGCATCCGCAGCTGACCGCGATCATCGAGGCGTTGACTCGCGAGGCGCAGGACCGCGCCCGCTTTGCCGGGGCGGAAACGGCGGCTCTGTCGCTGGCCTCTTTGCGGACCACGACCGAGGAAATGCGCGCCCATCAGGGACAGGAGCTGCCCTGCGTGCGCGGCACATTGCTGGAGGGTGGACGGCAAGCGGCCTTCTACCCCGGCGCTTTGCCCGAGGATCCGGGCAAGCTGCTGACCCCGGCGCGACAAGGGGCGGAGAGGTGGCTGGAGGGAGACTATCAGAGCATGGCCTTTGCGCCTGCGCCCCTGAGCCTCAGACCTGGGGATGGCCTGCCGCATATCCGACTGGACCGGGCCGCCGAATTCCTGATCGGAGATCGTCTATGAGCCTTGAATTGCGCCCGGCGCGCCCGACGGATGCGGGCACGATTGGCGATATCCTGCACCGGTTTGCGGCAGAAACGCCCTGGATGCCAGAGCTGTATTCCGGGGCCGAGGCGATTTCCTTTTGCGGGGTGATGATCGACCGGGGATGGGTCACCGTGGCCGAGGAGGGCGCCAGGGTGCTGGGGTTTTTGGCCCGTGATGGTGCGGAAATCTGCGCCCTCTATCTGGCGCCCGAGGCGCGCGGGCAGGGCATAGGTAAACGCCTTCTGGACGCGGCCAAGAGGACCAGCGGGCATCTGCACCTCTGGACCTTTGAGGCCAATTCCGGGGCGCAGCGGTTCTACCTGCGCGAAGGGTTTACTGAGACGGCGCGCAGCGATGGCGCGCGCAATGACGAAGGGCTGCCGGATATTTCCTATGCCTGGCAGGCCGCGAAACAGGAGGCCGCGTGATGAGCCAGGGACCCGTTGTCTTTGATCTGGAGGAAGACCAGAAACCGGCCCCCGCTGTCAGCGATGCGCCGCCGGTTCCCGATCTTGGGCCGGAGGTGCCGGGCGGGCCGCCTCCGGCTGCCATGCAGCGGGCTGCGGCGCTGGCGACGCGGCCACCTTCGCGGCTGTCGCGCTGGTTCTGGGGCACGGTTCTGGCACTGCTCGGCGCGATGGTGTCCGTCGCGGCCTGGGATTTTGCCACCGGGCTGATTGCACGGGTGCCGGTTCTGGGCTGGGCGATCTCTGCCGCTTTGCTGCTGGCGCTGGTGCTGGCGGCGCTGATGCTGCTGCGCGAAGGGCTGGCGCTGGCGCGGCTGAAGCGGGTTGACGATCTGCGACAGGCCGCGATCCCGGCGGTGGAGGATCCTACGGCGGCGCGCGCCTATGTGGCGCGGCTGGAGCGGTTTTATGGAGATCGTGCGGATCTGGCCTGGCATCGCGCGCGACTGGCGGAACGCAGCCCCGAGGTGATGGATGCCGATGCCTTGTTGCAGCTGGCCGAGGACGAGTTGCTGGCGCCGCTGGATGCGCGCGCCCTGCAGGAGGTCGAAGGCGCCGCGCGGCAGGTGGCGACGGTGACGGCGCTGGTGCCGCTGGCGCTGGCCGATGTTGTGACGGCGCTTGTTGCCTCGGTGCGGATGATCCGGCGGGTGGCCGAGATCTACGGCGGACGCTCGGGCCTGCTCGGCTCCTGGCGGCTGACGCGGGCGGTGCTGGCGCATCTGGTGGCCACCGGCGCGGTTGCGGCGGGGGACGATCTGCTGGAATCCGTGCTGGGCGGATCGGTCCTGTCGAAATTGTCGCGGCGGTTTGGCGAAGGCGTGGTCAATGGGGCACTGTCGGCGCGGGTTGGCATCGCCGCGATGGAGGTCTGCCGCCCGATGCCGTTTTCCCCGCGCCACCGCCCTTCGACCCGCAGGGTCGTGCAGCGGGCGCTGTCCGGTCTGTTTTCAAGATCCAAGTCAAAGGTGGACGCAGACCGCTAGACCCGCACCTCAGAACAGTTTGGGCGGCGCATCCTTGGGCTGGCGCATGGCGGTTACGCCGGTTCTGAAACCTTCGCCGATCCGGTCGGCAAGGGCGCCCCAGCTTTGCGCGGTTTGTGCGGGCAGCTTAGCCTTCAGAACGCTGTGAAACAGATCAAGCCAGAGTGGGAAATGCTCGGCCTTGATATCGGGGCGAGAGACATGCACCCGCATCGGATTGCCGTTGTAGCACTTCTCGCGCAGGATTGCGTTGCGCCAGAACCGGGCGATCTTTTCCTCGTGTTCCGGCCAGTCGGTCACATGGGCGCCGAACACCGGCCCTAGCACGGGGTGCTGCCGTATCTTGCCATAAAAAACACGCACGACCTCGTCGATCTCGGCGCCGCTGATGTCAAAGCGGCGCAGCGGGGCGTTTTGTGCGGGGGGTGTGGGCAGATCGGGGGAGGTCACGGGAGCTCCTGACTTTGGTTTCGAAGGACAGCAATAGCCGGGCCAGAGGCGCGGAAAAAGGGGGCTGACCTAGGCTGGCCAAAGCCGTTTGAAAAAAAATCGCATCGGGCATGAAACTTTTTGCGCGGGGGCTTCGTGGCTGTGGGCAGAGGTTCAAACAAAGGGAGAGATACCTATGGCCCATCTGGCTTCATCCTATGCATCCTACGAGACGTTCCCGCGCGGCGCCGACGCCTTCTGGTCGGTAGACCTGGGGGCGATGAATAATTCGGGCGTCACCGGCGATGCGCTGCTGTCGGTCAATACCGAAGAGGACGGTACCCGCTATCTGAATATCTCGATCTCGGCGGCGGGCCTGACCCCGAATGTGCGCCACGCCCAGCATGTGCATGGCACCTTTGATGACGAAGGGAACCCCTCGGATGCCCGCATGCCGGTGATTGCGGATGATGCGGATCAGGACGGATTTGTCGAAGTTCTGGAAGGGCTGGCCGCCTATGGCGACATCCTGTTGCCGCTGACCGATGGCGATGGGGTGCTGCCGATGACCCGGTCGGACGGCACAATGAATTTCATCCAGAGCTATGAGCTGGGTGACGACAGCAATTTCTTCAGCCCGGTCAGCGGTAATGACTATACCGCGGCGGATCTGATGCCGATGGAAAACCGGGAAATCGTTATTCATGGGCAAAATGTGGGGTCGGGCTTTGGCGCCGGGACCGGCGGCGAGATCAACGGATCGCAGGATGGCTATGTCGGCCTGCTGCCCGTGGCCGCGGGTGAGATCGAAGGCACCAACCGGGCGCAGGCGCTCGACATCCTTGAGGACCAGTTCCAGCGGGCTTCGGAAACCGTGCGTCTGGGCGCGGGGGATGATGTCTTTGATGGCGGTCTTGGCAATGACCGGATTTATGGTGGCAAGGGGACCGACCGGATCGATGGCGGCGCCGATGATGACTGGCTCTGGGGACGTAGCCAGAACGATGTGCTGCGCGGCGATGGTGGCGACGATCATCTTTTCGGCAACAAGGGCAGCGACCGGTTGTTCGGTGATGAGGGGGATGACCACCTGAAGGGCCACGGTGGCGGCGATGATCTGAACGGCGGCTCTGGCAATGACATGCTGAAAGGCCACCGCGGCGATGACATGCTGGAGGGCGGCGCCGGACGCGACATGCTGAAGGGACACAGCGGCGATGATGTCCTGACTGGCGGCAATGGCCGCGACGTGCTGACCGGTGGCGCAGGCTGGGATGAGTTCGTCTATACCGATATGCGCGAAGGGCGCGACCGGATCACCGATTTCGAGGACGGGATCGACCTGATCAGCCTCAATACCCTGGGCATGGATTTTGCCGATCTCAGCATCAGCGATGCGGGGCGCGGCGCGCGGGTGGAATTTGGCAATACCTCGATCCTGCTCGAAGGCGTCATGGCGGATCAGCTGGACCAAAGCGATTTCATCTTCTGATCCCTGCTGTTGAGGGCAAAACAACGACGGGGCGCGGTCTTCTATTTGAGGGCTGCGCCCCTTCTTTTGCCGCGATAGGGTGGCGTAAATGCCCTGCCCGGAGACCCCACAATGACAGACCACGGCCACAGCCCGCAGGAGATCAAGGACCGGATCGGCGCACCGCCGGGGCGGGGGGTGCTGCGCGATGTGGTCTATGGCGGCATCGACGGATCCGTCACCACCTTTGCCATCGTGGCGGGGGTGGCGGGCGCGGGGCTGTCGCCCTTTGTGATCGTGGCGCTGGGGCTGGCCAATGTGCTGGCCGATGGGTTCTCCATGGCGGCAGGCAACTATTCGGGCACCAAGGCCGAACTGGACGACGCCCGCCGACTGCGCCAGGTCGAGAACCACCATATCGATCACTACCCGGATGGGGAGCGCGAGGAGGTGCGGGAGATCCTGCGGCTCAAGGGGCTGAGCGGTCGTGTGCTGGACGAGGCAACAGACGAGATCTGCAAGAACCGCGAAACCTGGGTCGATCTGATGATTGAGGGCGAATACGGGCTGGCCGGGGTGGACCCGCACCCGATGAAGGCCGCCATCGCTACCTTTGCTGCCTTTCTGGTGGCGGGGATGGTGCCGCTGCTGCCCTTCCTCTTCGGCCTTTCCAACGCCTTTACCGTGTCGTCCTGGATGACCATGGGCTGTTTCTTTGCCATTGGCGCCCTCAAAAGCCGCTGGTCGCTGGCGCCCTGGTGGCGCTCGGGCGGGGAAACGCTGGTGATCGGCGGCGCGGCGGCGGCCATGGCCTACGGCGTGGGGTTGATGTTCCACGCTTGAGGCGCGGTGTCTGCCCGGCGGGGGAAAATGTTTCGCGTGCGAAACGGTTTAAGACCTTGTCAGGTTATCCTGACAGTCCATTTTTATGGCGCGCTGAGGCCCCGCAACGGGGGCCGCAGAACCTTTGCTTCTGACGGATCCGCAACGCGGATCACTTGACCTGGATTTTCGGAGGGTAGCCGTAGAGGTCCAGAGACTTGTCACGTTCACTGGACATTCCGGCCAGCACAGCCGCCCCCAGCAGACCACCACCCCAAAGAACCTGCGCGGCGGCATTTTCCTGGGCCTTGAGCTTGGTGAGGTTCGTCACCTCTATGGTTTGAGTGACAGTCTTTTTGCCATCTGTGCAGGCGATCGTCATCGGCGGTGTGGCGCGACCAAAGCTGGGCAGGTTCACCTTGCCCGGAACCCGCAGGGCGCCCGAAAAGGCGGAGCTGGTCAGTGTACAGTCCGCTTGGGTCATGGGGGGATTGGCTTCGTTCAACTCGTTTTGCGCAAAGCTGATCCGGGTCTGTGTCGCCGTTTGCAATGGCAGCCTTTTCCCGGCCGCGGTCAGCGAGATATTCTTTGAGACAGGCAGCTGTTCTGCGGTTTGCAGCCTGCTGGCGTAGGTTTCGCTGGGGGATTCTGCTGTGTCGCAAGCCGAAAGCGTGACGCTGGCGGAAAGCAGCGCGGGTAGAATGTAGGTTTTCACTAAAAAGGGTCCTGTGTTGTGTTTTTTTAATTGATTATTCCTCCGTAAATACAGCGCATGGGTGTGTCCGGCAACTGTTGAGGCGCAAGAATGTTGCGCAGCAGCGCAGGGTGTCGCGACGTTGTGTGCTTTACCCTCCTGATGCAGCGCCCTATAAGGCCCGCATGTCCCACCGTGCGGCCATCATTATTCGAATTACGTACCCGGCGCTCTGATCCGAACACGGAATCCTAAGAGCCGCCGGGCAAAGGTGCTTGAGCCATCGCACCGAACCGAATATCCCACAGATAATCCTGACGACGACCAGCTATTCAAAGGACGCCACCGATGTGCGCCGACACGCCTCAGACCCCCGACTATAAAGACACCCTGAACCTGCCCAAGACCGATTTCCCCATGCGCGCGGGCCTGCCCAAGCGGGAACCCGCATGGCTGGAGCGCTGGGCAAAGATCGGTGTCTATGACCGGCTGCGCGAAAACAACGAAGGCCGCGAGCCGTTCACGCTGCATGATGGCCCACCCTATGCCAACGGCCACCTGCACATCGGTCACGCGCTGAACAAGACCATCAAGGACATGATCGTGCGCTCGCACCAGATGATGGGCTATGATGCGCGTTACGTGCCGGGCTGGGACTGCCACGGTCTGCCGATCGAATGGAAGATCGAGGAACAGTACCGCAAGAAGGGCAAGAACAAGGACGCGGTGCCGGTCATCGAGTTCCGCCAGGAGTGCCGCGCCTTTGCCGATGAATGGGTCGATATCCAGCGGGAAGAGTTCAAACGCCTTGGCATCACTGGCAACTGGGCGAATCCGTACCTTACGATGGATTACCACGCCGAAGCGGTGATCGCGGGCGAATTCCAGAAGTTCCTGATGAACGGCACGCTGTATCAGGGCTCCAAACCCGTGATGTGGTCGCCGGTGGAAAAAACCGCGCTGGCCGAGGCCGAGGTCGAATACCACGACAAGGAAAGCTTCACCATCTGGGTGAAGTTCAAGGTGGCCGAGCCTGCCGATCACAAACTGGCAGGTGCCTATGTGGTGATCTGGACCACCACCCCCTGGACCATGCCGTCGAACAAGGCCGTGGTTTACGGCGAAGACATTGCCTATGGCCTTTATGAGGTGACCGGCACGCCAGAGGAATCCTGGGTCAAGGTGGGCGACAAATACGTTCTGGCCGATAACCTGGCCGCCGACGTCATGAAGCGCGCGCGGCTGGAGGAAGACCAGTATACCCGCGTTGCCGATGTACCGGTGTCCGATCTCGAAGGCATCGGTCTGACCCACCCGCTGGCGGGCGCCGAAGGTGGCAATGGCGAATGGGACGATATCCGCGATTTCCGCGCGGCCGATTTCGTAACCGACACCGAAGGCACCGGTTTCGTGCACTGCGCGCCCAGCCACGGGATGGAGGAATTCGAACTCTACCGTGACCTTGGCATGCTGAAGCAGGTCATCACCTACAACGTGATGGACGACGGTTCCTTCCGTGCCGATCTGCCGTTCTTTGGCGGCAAATACATCCTGAACCGCAAGGGCGGCGAGGGCGACGCGAACAAGACCGTCATCGACAAGCTGGTCGAGGTTGGCGGGCTGATGGCGCGTGGCAAGATCAAGCACAGCTACCCGCATTCCTGGCGTTCCAAGGCGCCGATCATCTATCGCAACACGCCGCAGTGGTTTGCAGCCGTGGACAAAGAACTGGGCGACGGGCTCGATACCTATGGCAAGACCATCCGTGAGCGGGCGCTGACCTCGATCGACCAGCTGGTGAAATGGACGCCGCAGACCGGGCGTAACCGCCTCTATTCGATGATCGAAGCGCGCCCCGACTGGGTGCTGTCGCGCCAGCGCGCCTGGGGCGTGCCGCTTACCTGCTTCACCAAGAAGGGCGCCCTGCCCACCGACGATGATTTCCTGCTGCGCAACGATGAGGTCAACGCCCGTATCGTCGCCGCCTTTGACGAAAATGGCGCCGATGTCTGGTACGAGGACGGCTTCAAGGCGCAGGTGCTGGACGGTATCGTTGATCCCGACGCCTATGATCAGGTCTTTGACGTTCTCGACGTGTGGTTCGATTCCGGCTCCACCCATGCCTTCGTGCTGCGTGACCGCGAAGATGGCACCGAGGACGGTATCGCCGATGTCTACATGGAAGGCACCGACCAGCACCGCGGCTGGTTCCACTCCTCCCTGCTGGAGGCCTGTGGCACCCTGGGCCGCGCGCCTTACCGCAATGTGGTGACCCACGGCTTTACGCTGGATGAGAAGGGCATGAAGATGTCCAAATCGCTGGGCAACACAATCGTGCCGGAAAAGGTCGTGCAGCAATACGGCGCCGATATCCTGCGTCTGTGGGTGGCCCAGACCGATTACACCGCCGACCAGCGGATCGGTCCGGAGATCCTGAAAGGCACCGCCGACAGCTATCGCCGCTTGCGCAACACCATGCGGTATATGCTGGGCAGCCTTGGCGATTTCACCGAAGACCAGCGCGTTGATCCCGCCGATATGCCCGAGCTGGAGCAATGGGTGCTGCACCGTCTTGCGGAACTGGATCACAAGGTGCGCTCCGGCTATGCCGCCTTCGACTTCCAGGGCGTGTTCTCGGCGGTCTTCACCTTTGCCACCGTCGATCTGTCGGCCTTCTATTTCGACGTGCGCAAGGATGCGCTCTATTGCGATGGCGATACGCTGAATGCCCGCGCCGCGCGCACCGTTCTGGACATCCTGTTCCATCGCCTGACCACCTGGCTGGCGCCGATCCTGGTCTTCACCATGGAAGAAGTCTGGCTGGAACGCTTCCCGGGCGAGGACAGCTCGGTGCATCTGGTGGACATCCCCGAAACGCCGGCCGACTGGCTGAACGAGCCGCTGGCCGCGAAATGGGCCGCGATCCGTCAGGCCCGCCGGGTGGTGACCTCGGCACTGGAAATCCAGCGTACCGACAAGGTGATCGGTGCCTCGCTTGAAGCCGCGCCGGTGGTGCATCTGCGCGTCCCGGAGGTTCTGGAGGCGCTGAAATCGGTGAATTTTGCCGATATCTGCATCACTTCGGATGTGGTTCTGACTGGCGATCCGGCCCCAGCCGAAGCCTTCCGCATGCCAGAGATCGACGGCATCTCGGTTGTGTTTGAAAAGGCCGAAGGCGAGAAGTGCCAGCGCTGCTGGAAGATCCTGCCGGATGTGGGCACCCATGCCCATGCCGGTGTCTGCGGTCGCTGCGACAGCGCGCTGAGCTAAGACGTACCGCCTCCTTTTGCGGGGGTGGGTCCAAAACAGATTGCGCCGCCGTTGCCTTCTGAGGGTAACGGCGGCGCTTTTTCGTCGGACATCCGGGTCTTTGGAGAGGGGGTAGGCGAGCGGGAATCAGGCAGCAACGACCTTTTGCGCGGCCTTGTAATTGGCACAGGCGTTGATGACGTTCATCGGCAGCGGCCCAACCGGGTGGCCGGCCAGCAGCGCAATATACTGCCGCCACAGTGCCTTGGCAGCGGCGGAAATCTCGGATTGGGCACCGTAGGCAGAGCCCGTCACACGTTCCCGGCGCATGTCGTCCTGCGCCTTTTCCCAGGGTGATGCATCCGGTTGCCCCGGCATCTGCTGCGCGTCGCGTACCACCAGGGACGGCTTGGCCGGACCAGTGAAGACCGAGTTCACACTGCTATTCTGCATGTTTGACGAATTTTGCAGGGCCTCTTCGCGCTGCTGCCGGAAGGCCAGACCCTGCTGGCTGCCATCGACCTGTTCGGTCGCGGCTTGAACCTTTTCCTTCTCGGGCAATGCTTTCAGGCGATAGGCCGATTGTTCGGAGAGGCCCATCTTTTCGGACAGGCTGGCGTTCTCCTTTTCAGCCTGCACTGGGCCGACCATGACCGGCTGATTGGCTGACCAGCTTTGTTTCCAGGCCAGGTTGGCCGCATCCAGTCGAATCATGTCCTTGTTCCCACCTTTACTTTACCGAGACGTGCAGCTGGTCTGTCCTGTCATTGCTCCTCCAGGTGGCCGAAAGGCTGTCCGTGGCAGAGGCCGGGATATTGCAGCACGACGCAGGCACCCCGCTCTGCGTGCCTTCATTAATACATATTAATTAAACTGCTTGGCACCTGCCCGCTTGGGCAGGGGAGAGCGGCAGAGGGATAAGGCACCTATACCAAAGTGCGCATTTCGCACCTTGAGCGGCTCGCCCGGGCTTGCGGCCCGCTTCGGCCCGCCGCAGGGTGGGAATGCCCAAAGTGAACAACCGCAAGAGGACAGAACGCATGCAGCAGCCGAGCGCGCATCTGAAAACCCCGGTCGGGCGGGTGGTCGTGACCGCGCAGGATGGGGCGATCACCCGGCTGCGCTGGCAGGAAACTCCCGCAGAACCTACGCAGGCGCCTGCCGGAGATGCCGCAACGGAGGAGGTGCTGAGCCGGGCAGTGGCGCAGCTGCGTGCCTATTTCGCGGGAGAGTTAGAGACCTTCAGCCTGCCGCTGGATGTGGCAGGGTCCGCCTATCAGCAGGCGGTTTGCGCGGAAATCGCCGCCATTCCCTTTGGCGAGACGCGCACCTACGGTCAGCTGGCGCAGACTCTTGGCAGTTCGGCGCAGGCGGTAGGCAATGCTTGCGGCGCTAATCCCATTCCGATCATCATCCCCTGTCATCGGGTGCTGGGTGGCAGCGGGCTTGGCGGGTTTTCTGGGCAGGGTGGGGTCGAAACAAAAGTATCCCTGCTGCGCCATGAGGGCGCGGCAGGGTTGCTGATCTGAGATCCTAGAGCATGTCGCCTCTGACCAGATTCAGGATTCCCCTGATGTTGTTCCTATGATTTCATGTCTTT
>NZ_PXNU01000170.1:0-591 GCF_041300735.1 Phaeobacter sp. SYSU ZJ3003
CCACATCAGCGCTTTCGATGGCCACATCCGTGCCGGTACCGATGGCGATGCCGACATCGGCATGGGCCAGCGCAGGCGCGTCATTGATGCCATCCCCGACAAAGGCGATCTGGCGCCCCTGCCGCAATTCGTCCAGCGCCGCGACCTTGCCGTCGGGCAGAACCCCTGCGATCACGTGGTCGATGCCGGTTTCGCGGGCGATGGCCTCAGCTGTCTCGCGCTTGTCGCCGGTGATCATGGCGACTTTCAGCCCTTTTTCGTGCAGCGCAGCGATGGCCGCGCGACTGGCCGGTTTCACCGGGTCGGCCACGCCGATCACCGCCGCAAGCCGCCCATCAACTGCCGCGTAGAGCGCGGTACGCCCGCGTTTGGCAAGCTCGGTCTCCTGCGCTGACAGCGCCGCCGTGTCGATGCCTTCGCGGGCCATGAACCGGTCGGCGCCGACCAGGACCTGCGCCCCGTCCACCATGGCGCGCACGCCGTGGCCGGTGACCGAGGTGAAATCGCCCTCCTCAGCGCGTGGTGCGCCCTCGGCGCGGGCGGCGCGGACGATGGCTTCGGCGATCGGGTGCTCCGAACGTTCCTCCACCG
>NZ_PXNU01000171.1:0-585 GCF_041300735.1 Phaeobacter sp. SYSU ZJ3003
AAACACCGACCCTTCACATGCCCGGAGCGCGCCGCCAGGGAATTTCCACAGCATTCGCGACACGACCACACGATCATTCACTGCTTATTCGAAGCATGCAAAGGCCTACGAAAGATTCGAAACCTCAAAGTAGTGGTGTCCATTCGGAATGACGTATATGAAAAAATGAACATGGAATACCCACCTTCGCAAGGGCAGCTCGAGAAAAATGAGGACTATATTGTTCGCATTAAGTGGACTCGGGAACAACTTTGGGAACTAGTCGAGAAGCGGATCGGCCATCTATATCGATGGAAGTACACCAAGGACAACGTACACTTTGTAGACCTTTTTAAGACTAGCTACGACAACAAGAAACGCAGCTGGGTTTACATTGTAGAACGTTCTTTGATGCGTCCACGCGACGTAATCAAGTATGTCAACTTTTGCTTTAGCACCGCAGAAGGAAAGTCAGAAATTAGCAAGACTGATTTCAGAAATGCAGAAAAGGTATATTCGGATGATCGATTGGAGGCTCTGATCTCCCAACTTCGACACTTCGCGATGGATTTGAGCCCGGTTTGGCGATGCGGACTTCAATGAAAT
>NZ_PXNU01000172.1:0-567 GCF_041300735.1 Phaeobacter sp. SYSU ZJ3003
GAACTGGTTGCGAAACTCAAAGAAGCGGGGGCTGTGTAATGGCTGTTCTTCTCCTTGCTGAAGTGAATAATGGCGAACTGGCGATGGACGCCACCGCCAAGGCTGTCTCCGCCTCCAAGGCGCTGGGTGATGTGACCGTGCTTTGTGCCGGTGCATCGGCTGCCGCCGCAGGCGACGCTGCTGCCAAGATCGACGGCGTGGCCAAGGTGCTGGTCGCCGAGGACGCCTCGCTGGGTCACCGCCTGGCCGAGCCGACTGCAGCGCTGATCGTGTCGCTGGCTGGTGATTACAGCCACATCGTGGCACCTGCGTCCACCGACGCCAAGAACGTGCTGCCGCGCGTTGCTGCGCTGCTGGACGTGATGGTGATCTCGGATGTGACCGCTGTTGTCGACGCCGACACTTTCGAGCGTCCGATCTACGCCGGTAACGCGATCCAAACCGTGAAGTCGAAAGACGCCAAGAAGGTCATCTCCTTCCGGACCTCGACCTTCGACGCAGCTGGCGAAGGCGGCTCTGCCGCTGTTGAAACCACCGGCGCAGCCGAGAACCCCGGCCTGTCCGAAT
>NZ_PXNU01000173.1:0-567 GCF_041300735.1 Phaeobacter sp. SYSU ZJ3003
GAACTGGTTGCGAAACTCAAAGAAGCGGGGGCTGTGTAATGGCTGTTCTTCTCCTTGCTGAAGTGAACAATGGCGAACTGGCGATGGACGCCACCGCCAAGGCTGTCTCCGCCTCCAAGGCGCTGGGCGATGTGACCGTGCTTTGTGCCGGCGCATCGGCAGCTGCCGCGGGCGACGCTGCTGCCAAGATCGACGGTGTGGCCAAGGTGCTGGTCGCCGAGGACGCCTCGCTGGGTCACCGCCTGGCCGAGCCGACTGCAGCGCTGATCGTGTCGCTGGCTGGCGATTACAGCCACATCGTGGCGCCTGCGACCACCGATGCCAAGAACGTGCTGCCGCGCGTTGCGGCGCTGCTGGACGTGATGGTGATCTCGGATGTGACCGCTGTTGTCGACGCCGATACCTTCGAGCGTCCGATCTACGCCGGTAACGCGATCCAGACCGTGAAGTCGAAAGACGCCAAGAAGGTCATCTCCTTCCGGACTTCGACCTTTGATGCGGCTGGCGAAGGCGGCTCTGCCGCTGTTGAAACCACCGGCGCAGCCGAGAACCCCGGCCTGTCCGAAT
>NZ_PXNU01000174.1:0-537 GCF_041300735.1 Phaeobacter sp. SYSU ZJ3003
TGTTCGAAGACCGCTTCCCGATGGCCTAACAAAACACGTCAGGCACAAAATTCGGCACAGTCTCGCCTAATGCCTTGATCCGAGAACAGAAAAGCTTCCAGAGCTGGGTTTACCTCCAAGAAGGCGGCCATCAGCTGATCCAGTTTTTTGTTGCTCAAGGTTTTTCCGACGTGCGCCGTGGAAAATCCATCCCGGAATGCCCTGTAGGCTGATGTTTTTTCCTTTGCGTTGATCGCAGTAAGGGCAAGTCTCTTGATTAATTTCCTCAATAATTCCGGCGGGTAAGCTTCTATTTTTTGCGAAGAAATATCATAAGGATCATGCGCCATTTTATTCCCCGTCTGAGCGTAGAGCATCGCGACATGGAGGCCCTTGAAGTCCACTTCTATAGTCGGCTGGTCATCTATGAAGATTTTGGAGCGCCAATCGTCGTTCACCTGCTGCCACCAACCGCCGTAAAAGCGGCCATTGGGAATGTCCCGAACGATGTTGAAAAGCGTTTCGGGCGACGCTGCGGATTTCATGGTTATGCGGCTT
>NZ_PXNU01000175.1:0-495 GCF_041300735.1 Phaeobacter sp. SYSU ZJ3003
ATATGCATGTCGGTCATTTCCGGCGACAGGTTGGGCAGCGGCATCAGCTGCCCTTCGATCTGGTGCAGCTCGACGCGGATATCCCGGCTGAAACTGTCGTCCAACAGCGTGCGGATACGGGCTTCGACCAGGCCGCCGTCAGAGTGGTCCATGTGCTGGACCGACGCGATATCGGCCAATTCGAAACGCACCAGCGGCGAGTTCGCGGCCCGCAGTATCGAAGCATGCAGGTCGGGTGGAGCTTCCTCGATCAGCCGCGCCACATTTGCCGCGCGCCCGGCGGCTTCAAAGCCAAGCGCGGCGCGGATCGCGAGGCTGCGTTCATCCGCGAACAGGAACAGGCTGAGCAGTAGCGCCGCGACCAGTGCCGCAACGACCAGCAGGGTCAACTGCACCCGCAGCGACATCCGGCGGCGTAATATCACGCCTCCTCCTCCACATCCGTGGCCAGGCAGTACCCGCCGTTGCGCACCGTCTTGATGATCCGGGGGCGCA
>NZ_PXNU01000176.1:0-472 GCF_041300735.1 Phaeobacter sp. SYSU ZJ3003
GTGCCGGTGATGACGATTGCTGCCAGAATGGGTGTTGTCTTCATCGTATCAATACTCCGTTGATGCTGAATTTTGCTGCCCTTGGAGATCAAGAACCCAGGAGCATCACTCGATCCCGTTCGCACGTTGCAGTTCACGCACGTAGGCAATGACCATCTTAACATCACCCGGCGTGACCCCCTCGACCGGAGGCATATTGCCAAAGGGCCAATGATGGGCGCGCACCCCGTTCTGCGCTGCCAGGATAAAGGCCATGTCGGAATGGTGGCTGGGTTCATAGACCTTATGCACCAGCGGCGGCGCAACCCCGTTCTGCCCTGCTGCGTTTTCCCCGTGACAGTCGGCACATTTGGCTTCGAAGATGGATTTTCCAAGCTGGGCATTGCCAGAGAGTTCTGTCGGCAGCGCGACCGTTGCAATCGGAGCGCCAGGGGCAAGCGCGCCCGTGTCAGGCGACGCCATCGAATGACCG
>NZ_PXNU01000177.1:0-444 GCF_041300735.1 Phaeobacter sp. SYSU ZJ3003
CCAGCCAGCCGGCCTCGGCGGCCTCCTGCCAACTGGGCAGCGGCATCTCCTTCCCGGTGGCCTTCGAGCGCACGCGCGGTCGTTCCAACTCCACCTTGCCGCCTTGGAACCCAAGGCGACCTCGGGTCGTGCCCCAGCGGTGACCAGGTTTATCGGCATTGCGCGCGTGCGCCTCGCCGGCCAATTTCGATGCGTCGCTTTCCATCATCTCGCTGAGCGCTGAAACCCCGGCCAGAAGGCAGAATTGGTCAAAGCTCTGTCCGACCGCCTCCCAAGCACCGGTAACGGCGCAACGCAGATCATTCTGGCTGGCAAGGGCCGCCTGCGATGTCGTAGTCTTCTTCATGGTGTTGCTTTCCTTTCGGTTTGATCACCCCGAGCCTACGGCTCAGGGAAAGCAACGCCACCCTTCAGGCAAACTTCAACATCAACCGGGACATCCCC
>NZ_PXNU01000178.1:0-444 GCF_041300735.1 Phaeobacter sp. SYSU ZJ3003
CCAGCCAGCCGGCCTCGGCGGCCTCCTGCCAACTGGGCAGCGGCATCTCCTTCCCGGTGGCCTTCGACCGTACGCGGGGGCGCTCCAACTCCACCTTGCCGCCTTGGAACCCAAGGCGACCTCGGGTCGTACCCCAGCGGTGACCAGGTTTATCGGCGTTCCGCGCATGTGCCTCGCCGGCCAATTTCAATGCGTCGCTTTCCATCATCTCGCTGAGCGCTGAAACCCCGGCCAAAAGACAGAATTGGTCAAAGCTCTGTCCGACCGCCTCCCAAGCACCAGTAACGGCGCCACGCAGATCATTCTGGCTGGCAAGGGCCGCATGCGATGTCGTAGTCTTCTTCATGGTGTTGCTTTCCTCTAGGTTTGATCACCCCGAGCCTACGGCTCAGGGAAAGCAACGCCACCCTTCAAGCAAAGTTCAACATCAACAGGGACATCCCC
>NZ_PXNU01000179.1:0-419 GCF_041300735.1 Phaeobacter sp. SYSU ZJ3003
CAGTTCCGCGTCATCGCAGTAGTTGGCCGCCGCCAGCCGAGATAACCAACCTGACAACAACTCGTCTGGCAGCGGCGCGACAGTTTTCGGCAGCGGGTGCGGCTTCACACCCCGGACTTCTCGAGTCGCCGATAGGCGTTCGCATGGCGCGACCAAACCGGCGTCCATTTTGCGATCGCGTCATCAGTAATGCATTCATCACCTGTGACAATGGCGTCGATGGAAAGATCCTTGATCAGGGCGAAGATGCGCGAGGTCACCCCACCGGTCAGCGCAAGTATCTGCTTGAGTGACTTGACCTTCAGATTGGATTTCTTCTCGAAGGGCATTGCCGCGATGAGTGTCTGGATCATGTCCGAGAACTCGGCATCGTCGCGCCAGTTTGGCAGGTGATGTTCGTCCAGCCGCCTGGCAAGCTG
>NZ_PXNU01000018.1:0-367 GCF_041300735.1 Phaeobacter sp. SYSU ZJ3003
TGCCGCCGGAGATCGCGGTCGGCGACGGGGCCATGGGGTTCTGGAAGGCGCTCGACGAGGTGTTCCCCGGCACGAGGCATCAGCGGTGTTGGGTCCACAAGATCGCCAACGTCCTGAACAAGTTCCCGAAATCCATGCAGCCGGCGGTGAAGGCCGATCTGCGCGAGATCTGGCAGGCCGAAACCCGCGCCGTCGCCGAAACCGCCATGACCACCTTCACCGAGAAGTATGGCGCCAAGTACGAAAATGCGGTCATCTGCCTGACCAAGGACCGCGATACGCTGCTCGCCTTCTACGACTTCCCGGGCGAACACTGGGATCACCTGCGCACGGGCAACCCGATCGAGAGCGTCTTCGCCACCGTCCG
>NZ_PXNU01000180.1:0-418 GCF_041300735.1 Phaeobacter sp. SYSU ZJ3003
TCCTTCAAGGTCCCGCTCAGTCTACCGCAACCCGCTCAGAGCACGAGGTTTTTCAGACTTTCCCTAATGACATCACCCAACACCGTAAACGCACCTTCTGCCGGCGGCACAGCGTTTGGAGACGAAGGTGACAACCTAGTCCAAGGGTCATTGTTTGACGATACCCTTAACGGCGCCGGAGGAAACGACACGCTGACGGGCGGAGCCGGGAATGACACCTTCCAGGCGGATCTTCTCTGGAACGGTATGGACTACGACGGGTTTGGCGCCGAAGTCATTACGGATTTCTCTGACGGCGATGTGCTGCAGCTGAACAGCTTTGGTCCGGGTGCTGTCGTGACGATCTCGCTCGAGCATGTGGGCAACGACACGATCCTGACCCTTGGGGCGGGCACCTCCTATGAGAGCACGGTGACGC
>NZ_PXNU01000181.1:0-405 GCF_041300735.1 Phaeobacter sp. SYSU ZJ3003
ATGTCTTCCGGGTCTTTGACAGCCTCAACTGGGTGGAGAACATGCGCGTCGCGATGGATGCGGTGGTGGAGAGCGGCAAGATCTGCGAAGGCACCATCTGCTATACCGGCGATATCATGGACCCGGACCGGGCCAAGTATGACCTCAAATACTACGTCGGCATGGCCAAGGATCTGGAAGCCGCAGGCGCCCATATTCTGGGCCTCAAGGATATGGCGGGGCTCCTGAAACCCGCCGCCGCGCGTCAGCTGGTGAAGGCGTTGAAGGAAGAGGTCGGCCTGCCGGTCCACTTCCACACCCATGACACCTCCGGCATCGCCGGGGCGACCATTCTGGCCGCCGCCGATGCGGGCGTCGATGCAGTGGATGCAGCGATGGATGCGTTCAGTGGCGGCACCTCGCAGC
>NZ_PXNU01000182.1:0-395 GCF_041300735.1 Phaeobacter sp. SYSU ZJ3003
AGCGCCGCAGCGGCAGGTGGGGACTCCTCGGCAGCGGCCGGAGGAGGTGGAGCTTCGGCCTCGGGAGGAGAATCGTCCGCAGCAGCTGGTGGCGGTGGTGCTTCGGCCGCCGGCGGCGACTCTTCCGCTGCTGCCGGTGGCGGTGGCGCGGCAGCCTCTGGAGGAGGTTCGTCTGCTGCAGCCGGAGGCGGCGGCGCTGCAGCCTCCGGTGGAGGCTCGTCCGCAGCGGCAGGCGGCGGCGGTGCTGCGGCGTCTGAAGGTGGGGCATCAGCAGCTGCTGGCGGTGGCAGCGCTTCCGCTGACGTCGCCAACTATCCTATTGGATGGACCGCTGAGACTGTCACGCAAGAAGCCGAGATATCACTTGGATTTGGTACGTTCACGCTGACTGCGGC
>NZ_PXNU01000183.1:0-372 GCF_041300735.1 Phaeobacter sp. SYSU ZJ3003
CCCGCCGGATGGCATTGGGCCGCAAGCGCGCCTTTGTGTCAGGCCCGGCGCCAAGATCGAAACCGCCTGGTATGTCTGCGCGCAAGGCAGAAAGAAAATCATGCAGTTTTATGGTTTCAGGGCGTTCGGATCCGGTCAGCCCTCGGGCAAAGGTCAGCGTTGCATCGACCATGCCCTGCATTTCCTGTACCGAGGCCACAAGGCTGTCGCGGGTTTCCTCATCATCGACCATCTCGGCGCGCACCCGCAGGGCGGTCAGCGGTGAGCGCAGGTCGTGCCCCAAAGCGGCAAGCATCCGCGTGCGGTCCCCCACAAAGCGAGTCAGGCGGTCCTGCATCCGGTTGAAAGCACGGGTAAGATCGCGCACCTCGC
>NZ_PXNU01000184.1:0-350 GCF_041300735.1 Phaeobacter sp. SYSU ZJ3003
ACCACCGCATCCATCGCGACGCGCATGTTCTCCACCCAGTTGAGGCTGTCAAAGACCCGGAAGACATCGACGCCGGTGATCGCGGCCTGTTTCACAAAGGCCTGCACCACGTTGTCCGGGTAGTTGGTATAGCCCACCCCGTTGGAGGCGCGCAGCAGCATCTGGGTCAT
The DNA here is from genome assembly GCF_041300735.1 of Phaeobacter sp. SYSU ZJ3003. NCBI lineage: Bacteria > Pseudomonadati > Pseudomonadota > Alphaproteobacteria > Rhodobacterales > Roseobacteraceae > Phaeobacter > Phaeobacter sp. SYSU ZJ3003. The sequence continues at coordinate 171 of NZ_PXNU01000184.1, forward strand.
CACGTTGGGCATCGCCTCACGCAGATCCCGCAGCCGCTGCCAGGGGCATTCCTGCAAGAAGCGATAAGCCACATCAAAGGTCGCACCGCCCCAGCATTCCACCGAGAACAGCTGGCTGAGGCTTTGCGCATAGGCGGGTGCCACGCGGATCATGTCGATGGAGCGCATGCGGGTGGCGAG
>NZ_PXNU01000185.1:0-345 GCF_041300735.1 Phaeobacter sp. SYSU ZJ3003
CCATGAACTTCGCCAGCTACAAAGACCGCAAAGCCGTCGCGGCCGCCCTCAAGGCGATCTACACGGCGGTGGATGCCGATGCTGCAGAACTGGCTCTGGCTGAGTTCGAGGAAAGCAATCTGGCAAGACGGTATCCGGCGATCGCACCGAGTTGGCGGCGTGCTTGGAACGAGGTAATCCCGTTCCTCGACTACCCACCTGAGGTCCGCAGGCTGATTTACACCACGAACGCCATTGAGGCGCTGAACTCGAAGATCCGGCGCGCCGTCCGCACCCGGGGCCATTTCCCAAGCGACGACGCGGCGGCGAAATTGATCTATCTCGCGCTCAATGCTACATCGTCCG
>NZ_PXNU01000186.1:0-341 GCF_041300735.1 Phaeobacter sp. SYSU ZJ3003
CGCGACGTGCTCGATATGGTCGCGTGAAATGAAGCTATAGGTCTCCGATGAAACCGGAGCGATTCAGGAAGGCCTGCCATTCGTGGAAAGACATGCCTGGTTCGCCGCCAATCCCTACACTTGGAATGGCCACACTCCGCATCTGAACCTCGTCAACGACGATCTGACCCTGACCCCGACGGGGCAGGCATTTGACCGGACCCTCAGCCAGCTGGAAGCCCTACGCGTTTCCAGCCGGGAAAACTAGCGCACCGTAATATTGGTGTCGCCTGAGCAGGGGATGTCCCTGTTGATGTTGAACTTTGCTTGAAGGGTGGCGTTGCTTTCCCTGAGCCGTAGGC
>NZ_PXNU01000187.1:0-330 GCF_041300735.1 Phaeobacter sp. SYSU ZJ3003
CTCCCGAGGCCGAAGCTCCACCTCCTCCGGCCGCTGCCGAGGAGTCCCCACCTGCCGCTGCGGCGCTCCCACCGCCAGCAGCGGCAGATGAGTTACCTCCAGACGCGGCTGCGCTTTCATCCCCCGCAGCCGCGCTGGAGTTCCCGCCGGAAGCGGACGCTTCACCATTCCCGGCGGAAGCTGTAGATCCGGAGCCATCGCCAGACCCATTGGCGCTAGCCGCATCCGGCAAAGCCAGCCAGTAGTTCAGCCCATCAAAAAACACAAGGAAAGTCTGAAAAACCTCGTGCTCTGAGCGGGTTGCGGTAGACTGAGCGGGACCTTGAAGGA
>NZ_PXNU01000188.1:0-328 GCF_041300735.1 Phaeobacter sp. SYSU ZJ3003
TTCGGCACCTTCTATCCGCCGAACCTGACCACCGATCCCGAACATGGCATCGGCGGCTGGACTGCCGAGAGTTTTGCAAAAGCCATCCGCCAGGGGATCGGACCAGATGGGGAACCCTATTTCCCGGCCTTTCCTTACCCCTTCTACGCAGAGTTTTCTGATCAGGATATCGCCGATCTGTGGGCCGCGTTTCAGACCGTGGCACCGGTGCCTGAGGCCGCGCCGGATCATGCGGTCGGTTTTCCCTTCAATCAGCGCTGGGGACTGAAGCTTTGGCGGGCCGCGTTTTTCCACGATCCGGGGACGGAACCGCTGCCGGGGCGCAGTG
>NZ_PXNU01000189.1:0-318 GCF_041300735.1 Phaeobacter sp. SYSU ZJ3003
AGACCGCCGGCCTCGAGCACCTTGGCCAGTTCCGCTGCCAGCGCCCGCTCGCAGCTGCGCTCATGCGCCAGGGCAAGCAGCTCGACTGTGATCTTGCAGGCCTGCCGTTCGGGCAGCCGGTCGATGAGCGCCTCGAAGGCACGCCGGTACTCCTGGCGCGGGAAGAGCTTGTCGCGGTAAACGAGATGCAGAAGGGCCATGGGCTTCCTGCGCAGCGAATGGATGACATGGTGATAGTTCACGACCTGGTCATGCTTGCCGTTCGCCTTGGCCCGCCCCCTGGGCAGGGTCAGCAGGTGGGTGCCGCCGGAGAAGACA